>NZ_CP014597.1 GCF_001687105.1 Salipiger sp. CCB-MM3 | reverse complement strand
CCAGAAACCCTATGATCATCCCGGCGAAAAGGAGATGCAATACGCTCTGTTGCAGCTTTCTAGGATCGCGTTGATTATCAGGTCATTTCCTACCGAGCCGTCAAAATCCCCCTGAGCTGCGACGAGGTGGCTGTGCGACGTTGGAGCAACTACATGCTCGCCCACATGGACGAGGTACTGGCTTCACTCCACCGCGAAGGAGTTCGGCACGAAGCATGGTATCTGTGCCCCGGGGAGCCTCTGTGCGTGATCGGCATTATGGACGTCACTGATGCGCTTGCAGCGCAGAAAGCAATGTCGACATCATCGCTCTCCGTGGACGAGGTCCATCGTGAGTTCAAGCGCCACTGGGTCCACTCCGACATATCCGCGTTCGAATACGATCCCGGTGAGTATCAGTTCCAGGAAGGCGCCGAACTGCTCTTCAGTGCTCATCCTAAATGATAGCTCGGACTCGGCAGTGACCTGCGGCGCGCTGCCGAGCCCTCGAAGGGCACGCTTTCATTTCTGCGCAAGCTATCAGCAAGAAGTCTGCATGGAAGCTGTCGTTCGTGGGCACGTGGATGAATGGGACCTGTTCGGACGAAACTGCCCTTTAACCTTGTGGGCGAAGGGCGGCTTTCATTCATCCGAGATCACAGGTGGCGGCGTGCCGATCTTGGTGCCACGTTAAAGGTAAGAGTGTTCGACTTGGTCGGTGATCAGCGCTGCTGGAAGAAAAGTCGGATGCCAAGGGCGCAATAGAGTGTACCAACTACCTTCCCTTGCCAGTGCAGTACGGCAGAGCTTCTGCGCAAGGTTCTTGTGAGGATCCCCGCGCCAAGCGCGACAAGTAGCGTAGCGATAGTACCGACCAATACGAAAAGCAAGCCTAGCACCAAGAGTTGGGAGGCTATGTATCCCTGAGAGGGAACGACGAACTGAGGAAGAAACGCGAGGAAGAACATAGCCGACTTCGGGTTCAGCACTTCAGCAAGACATGCTTGGCGGAAAGCTTTCGCGGGAGTAATCAGCGGCAGCTCCATTTGGCTCTGAAGCGGCGTCTTGTCGAAGATACTGCGAAGGCCAATGTAGATGAGGTATCCAGCCCCCAGTACCTTCACTGCCAGAAAAGCATTGGCAGATGCCATGATAACGGCTGACACACCTATGACGGCCAGCAGTGTATGAATGACATCACCGAAGCCGATGCCCAAGCTCGTGGCTATTCCCGCACGCGTCCCTGAGGTGGAGGCGCGAGCCAGTGTCAGCAGAATTGATGGCCCGGGAAACAAGACAAAGCCGATCAGCACTGCGAGATACGTTAGGAGCACAGTCATTTCGGGCATATCGATCTCCTTCCATCAGTCTTAGTGATGTTAGGGGGCTGCTCAAACGGCTGTAAACAGCTTCACGCCGCCTTGCCATAATGGCTGACCCAAACTTGGGGCAAAGTGGTCCTGCAAAGCCTGCGTGAAGGACCACTTGCCAATCTCGTTTGTACCCCAGCCTCGCGCACGGCTAGTCGTGCAAATGCTGCGTTACCAAATCTGCGACCGACATCGGGGCTTCCATCAGTGCCAAATGCGGCCCCTCGATCCATTCGAGCGTGGCACCACTGATGCCGTTCGCCAGCTTGATTGCGGCCCTCGGGTCGACCATCTGATCATACCGATTGCCAAGCACCAGCGTATGGGCGCGTACATTTGCCAAATCCTGCGAGACATCGACCTGGAAGTCCAGCTCCGCCTGCCGCCCGATGCCCTGCCAGTTGCTGCTCGCCACCATGTCGGCAACGACCGACTCCACGTCGCCAATTCCGGCGAGGAAGGCGTGACTGAAGCCGGTCAGCAGCATGAGCCGCGCTAGAGATGCCGGGTCCCGCTTTGCCAGATCGGCCCAGTGCCGGAACTGCAATTGCGACCGAGGGTCATGGCCGGAGACAAAGCCGCCGACCAAAATGAGCCGTTCGACTCTGTCCGGATGCAGGGCGGCAAGTCGCGTGGCAACGGCTGCGCCCAGCGAGAACCCCAGAAGATCGAACGTCTCGGCGCCGCCATGGTCCACCGCAGCCAGTACCTTGAGCTGACCCCATCGAGTGGTCCGGGTTAAATGCTAATGCATGGTCGGCCTTCGGTCTATGGGGATGAATGTCTCCGGTGCCGGTGTCCGATATCCAAGAGCGCTATGCGGCCGAGCGGTGTTGTAGTGCTTTCGCCATTGTTCGATGAGGATTTGCGCCTCCCTCAACGAGTAGAAGACCTCGCCATTGAGGAGTTCGTCCCTGAACCTGCTGTTGAAGCTCTCGCAATAACCGTTCTCCCAGGGTGACCCCGGCTCGATGTAGGCGGTCTTCGCCCCCACCAACTCGATCCAGTCGCGGACCTTCTGCGCGATGAACTCCGGGCCGTTGTCGGACCGGATGAACCGCGGCGGGCCGCGCTGGATGAAGAGATCGGTCAGGGCGTCCAGGACATCGGTGGAGTTCAGTCGCCTGTCGACACGGATCATTAACGCCTCCCGCGTATATTCATCGAGGATGTTGAGCGTCCGGTAGGTCCGGCCGTCACTGGTCCGGTCCTGCACGAAGTCGTAGGACCAGACGTGGTTGGGGTGCTCGGGCTTCAGCCGCACGCAAGAGCCATCGTTCAGCCAGAGCCTGCCGCGCTTCTTCTGCTTGTGTGGGACCTTGAGCCCTTCGCGCCGCCAAATGCGCGCCACCCGCTTGTGGTTCACCTGCCAGCCGGCACGCCGCAGCAGCACGGCGACCCGGCGGTAGCCGTAGCGGCCATACTCCCGGGCCAGATCGATGACGTCGGCGGTCAGCCGCGCCTCGTCTTCCCGGCCCTGTGGTGGCTTGCGCTGCGTGGAGCGGTGTTGGCCGAGCACCCGGCAGGCCCGGCGTTCGGAGATGCCGAGTGTCTCGCACACATGCTCCACGCATTCGCGGCGGCGCGAAGGGCTTAGAAGTTTCCCTGGGCAGCCTCGGTCAGGATCAGCTTCTCGAGCGTCAGGTCAGATACCGCCCGCCGCAGCCTCAGGTTCTCCTTCTCGAGTTCCTTCAGCCGCGACAACTGTGCCCGGTTCATCCCACCATACTGCTTCCGCCACCGGTAAAAGGTATGCTGCGATATCCCGATCTGCCGCACCGCATCGGCCATCGACAGGCCCTGGCCATGCAACACCTCGACCTGACGCAGCTTGGTGACAATGTCTTCCGGCTTCTCACGCTTTCCAGCCATTCCGTAGTCCTCCTGTTCGCCGAAATCCTATCGGATTTCAGGCTTCGTGGGTGGACCACTTCAAAGGGGCTGGCTCAAGGGTCAAACGGAAAATGAGGATCAAACGATGCAGATCGGAGAAATTGCCCAGCTGAGCGGTATCAGCGTCCGGATGTTGCGGTTCTACGAGGCGGAGGGCCTGCTCCGGCCACTTAGGACCGACAGCGGGTATCGCGACTATTCTGACGCCGACCTTGAAGAGGCGAAGCGCATCCGGCAGCTGGCAGAGGCCGGGCTGACGATCGAGGCGATGCATGACCTGTTGCCCTGTATCATCAGCCCGCAACCGACTTTCCACCCCTGCGACCGCCTGCGTGCGCGGCTGGAGGGAGAGGTGGCGAAGCTTGATCAGAAGCTGGCCGACATGGAGAAATCCAGAGCACAGATCGCTGGCTATCTTGCCGCCCTGCCGGCGGACCCTGCGCCCGCCTCCCGGGACTGAGGTACGGGCGACGTTAGCGAAGGCTCATCTTTCGCAAAGTGCTGACCACCGCTTCCGCCAGCGTGCCTCCATCATACGCCACCCGAATCTGCGTGCGCGGCAAGACCGGAAGCCCACGACCATCCGGAACTTCCTGCAAATCGTGCCCTAGCATCGATTTTGGGAGTACAGCGACAGCCAGGTCCGCACGCAGGGCAGCCACCTGCCCCATCGACGTGTCGCTGCCATAGGCCACGCGGTACGTGATCCCTGCCTGCGCGAGCGCTTGGAGGGCCGCATCTCGCCAAGCACAACCGACCTCTGCCACCGCAAGCGGCAAAGGCTGCTGTTCAGAGGCCACGCCACCCCGCGCTTCGGCCCAGACAAGTGGCTCCTCGGTCAGCGCTGCCACAGCAAGTCTCGCAGGCCCCACATCGTTGAACAACGCCACGGCACTCTGCCCAGTGGTGAAGCTCTCGATGACCTGATCCGTGGCAGCCAGCCGGACATCGACGCGCAGGTCCGGATAGGCTTCCCGCAACCGTGCCAGCAGGCCGGGCACCAGAGACACTCCCAAATCGTGCGGCGCCGCGAGATGCAGCGCGCCCCTGAGAGGAGCGTCGTCAAAATCCGACAGGGTTGCCTGACTGAGGCGGAGCAATTCCCGCGCCTTCGGCAAAAGCCGCTCGCCCCACTCGGTCAGCGCAACGCCGCGCGCGTTGCGATGAAACAATCGGCAGCCAAGCACGGCCTCAAGATTGCTGATCTGCAGGCTGACGGCCGACGCGGACAGGTTCACCCGTGCCGCAGCGGCGCGAAATGTCCCGGCTTCCTGGATCGCCAGGAAAGTGCGCAGTTCGTCCAGGTTCAAAGGTCGCATGGTCATGCCACCATAATGGTCCAGTTATCCTGCACCAAGCAATCAGAACATCGCGTTTTTCCAATCCTCCTTTCCTGCCTATCTTCGTTCCCGAACCAGCAGGAGAGCCCATGCCGACCGTTTCGAGAGACACCGCAATCGGCGCCGTTTGGGCGCTGCTGGCGATCCTGATATGGTCAGGGTCCCTGGTCTACCTGAAGCTCGGGGTGGTCACGGGCCTGACTGGCGCGGACCTTGCGGCGCTGCGCTTTGGAACCGCGGCACTCATCCTCGCCCCGTTTCTTTTCCGTGTGCAGCGTCCCCTGCCGTCCCTCCGCAGCATGCTTGTGGTGGTTGTCACCTTCGGCGCGCCCTATGTCTTTTTGCTCTCGCAAGCCATGCAGACGGTTCCGGCGGCGGCTGCCGGGGCCCTGAACCCGGGCGCCATGGCGATTATCGCTGTTCTGCTTGCCCTCTATGACAAGCGTACCCTCCCGCCCCGTTCGGCGATCATCGGCATCGCGTTGACCGGCATCGGGTTGATCGGCTTTGCACTCGCCGGTGGCGGATGGGCGCCCGGGCATCTCATTCTCCTTGTCACCGGCTTGATGTGGGCACTTTACGCGCGAACCGTGCGGCGAAATGCCATCGACGCTCCCCTCGCGACAACGATCGTCGCTGTCGGCTCTGCTGTCGGCTATCTGCCCGTCTATCTGGCGCTCCCACATGACCACCTCACCTCCGTGGCCGCTTCAGCTCTGCTGACGCAGGTCGTCGTGCAGGGATTTCTGGTCAGCATCGTTGCGGTCTATGCCTTCACCCGCTCGCTTGAATTGCTGGGGCCTGTCGTCGGCCCCAGCCTGCCGGCGCTCATCCCTGTGACCACCCTGATCCTCGACCGGGTGATCCTTGGCGCGCCGGTGTCTTCGGTCATGGCCATTTGTGCCAGCCTCATCACTTTCGGCCTTGCAGGGCTGCTAGCCCCACGCAAGCAGCGCCGTTGACACCTCCGCGCAAGTCGCGTCTGTAAAAGATGATTTCATTTCAAGGAGAAGCCCATGACTGCAGAGATCGACCCAATCGAAGTTTGGGCGAACATGTCGCTGAAGACATGGCCTGAACGATACTGGATGATTGATCTGACGGCCGATCAGATCCCGAGCACCATCACAGCACTTCAGGCATCCGAAGCACGTTATGCCTGCGTCATCCGTGATCAGGCCGGCCTGTCACTGGTGATCGATGAGGATACCTGGAAAACGTACGGAGAGGATGCCACGGAGCGTGATCGGTTCGGGCCGTTCCGTGTCGTTTCGACCGATGGCGAACTGCCGTTCAACGTGATCGGCTTCCTGCGGCCGGTGCTCGAACGTTTAAATGGTGCCGGTATAAAAGCCGGGCCGCAGTGCGGCGCCGTGTTCGACCACCTGTTCATCTTTGAGCGCGACATCGAACAGGCCGAGATGATGCTCGCCGAGTTCATCGAACAGGCGAAGGCGCAGATTTCATGACCGGTCCCGACCAGCATGGCACAACCAAGGCAAGCCCACCGGAGACTAACATCCGTGTGGCAAAGCTCTCTGACCTCGACGCGCTTGCCTCGCTGTTTGTGGCTTTCTTCGCAGAGGACGGAATTTCGACCGAGCAAGGTGCCATTAGAGTCAACTTGGATCGCATGCTGCGAGACGATCGGGCGTGTTTCTACGTTGCTGAAACGGAAGCGGGGATCGTGGGCATGTCCTCCGGAAGCCTCACCTTCGGGGTGGAGTTTGGCTGTGCCGCCGAGGTCGAAGATTTGTACGTCGCGCCGAGATTCCGCGGTCGTGGATTTGCAAGAATGCTAATGAAGCGTGTCCTGCAATGGGCGGGAGAACAGGGAGCCTCAGAGATAATCCTGGTAATCACTGCAGAAGCTGAACGCACTCAGGGCCTCACACGGTTCTATGAAGGCTTTGGCTTTAGTAATTCGCAGAGGATCACCATGTACCAAAGCCCCCTCAGATCGGCACCTCCGACGTCGACTTCTCAGTCGACACGACGATAGATGTCCGGAACTTGCGGACGTTTTTGTCGGCAAAGAAGAAGCGGTGTGTGAAGGCTTCGTAGTCGGCGATGTCCCGGGCCATCACGATCAGGATGAAATCTGACTCTCCGGCAATGCAGTAGAAGTGGGTCACCTGGCGATCCTCACGCGCCTTGCGCTTGAAGGCGTCGATTTGGTCGAGCCGGTCGCGCTCTAATTCAACTGCCACGATGGCTGTAATGCCAAGCCCAACCTGTCCAGGATCGAGGATCGCAACCTCCCGCCGGATTGCTCCGGTATCCCGCAACGTTCGCATCCGCCGCTGGACCGAGGCCGTCGAGAGGCCCGTCTTCTCGGCCAAGGACTGGATGGAGATCTTGGCGTTCTTCTGTAGCTGATCGAGAAGCTTCCGATCCGTGGTGTCCATGAGCGACGATCCTCCATCTAACGGATGCTGGTGATACAATTAGATCACATTATAGCTGTATCGTGTGTCGCTGACATCAGCTAAGTGCGGCTAAAGTGTGAGGCATGACACATGGTATAAAAGTTGGGGCCCTCGCTATCTTGCCCTTGGCCCTCGGGGCTGCCGTCTACGGCTTCGCCTTCGGAATTCTCGCTGCGCAGGTCGGCTTCCCATGGTGGGGCGTGGGACTGATGGGTGCCCTTGTCCACGCGGGTTCCTCGCAGATCGTCGCCGTCGAACAGTTTGCGTCGACGGGTCCCGTTTTAGGCGCGGTCTTCGCTGGAGCCGCCTTGAACCTCCGCTACGTCGGCATCGTTGCTTCCCTTTCGGAGATCTTGGATGGTCTTTCGCTGCGGAAGAAATTGGTCGCGATCCACATGACCGGGGATGAGAACTGGGCTCTGACGATGGCCGAGAGGGCGAAGTCTCCTGATGTTGGAGCGGCGTTCCTTCTGGGATCCGGGATGGTGATGATCTCGGTCTGGACCACGTCGACCGCGGTCGGGGCGGCAATCGGAGCAGTTCTACCGAACCTCGAGCGATTTGGTTTGGGCTTTGCTTTTACCGCGGCCTTCATCGCCATGGCGCGCGGGCTCTGGCGGGGCCAGTCGCAGGCGCTCCCTTGGCTTGTGGCGGCAGGGGCAACGATCGCGGCTGTCTCGCTCGGGGCTCCCAAGGCCTATGGGATCGTTGTGGGCGCGCTTTGCGGCTTGTCAGCGATCTATCTGGCGAGCCGGGCGAATGAGGCGAGCACATGAGCGGGGGGCATTGGGCTGTCATCGGACTGTTGGCCTTGATGGCTTTCCTGATCCGGGTCGCGGGGCTGATGGCAGGAGAGCGCATACGAGCATCCCGCCTGGCGTGGATGCTCGATGAGCTACCAGGGTTGATCGTTGTAAGTTTGGTGGCCTCGTCGCTGATCGGGCAAACGCTACCGACTTGGATCTCAGCCGGTGCTGCGCTTGGCATCGCAGTCATCACGAACAACGTGATCGCGACTATGGCAGTCGGCGTACTTGCCTTTGCAAGTCTAACCTGGCTGGGCGGCTGAATGGTAGGTTCAGGGTGGGCCGTGAACGCTGTCTGACGTTCAAACGCCTGGTCGGCTCCATGCGAATTGGTGAAATAGTTCGCTACGTCCTGTCTGCATGACGTTTCCGCCCAGATGAACACGCCGGCAAGAGCTGCCATTAGTACCCACGCAGCATGCGGTAGTTTGGGCTCGCTACCGACCTCCGCCGCAATCATCACAGACGGCTGGTTCGAAAACCTCGCCGTTCACCAAGCCGAAGCTGAACTCACCGAGTGCGGACGAAGCGCTCGTTCGATGCAGCTGTGCCAAAATCCGTTTTCAAAGCCAAGGCTCTTTGGGTAAGTTTTGTTGACCTTATTTGAAACTTGCATGTCGATGGGCCAGCGCAAGCTGCGCGTGTATCTCTTTTATGATACCGTGAGGTCACATTTAGAGAATCGGAATTTTTGGATGAACTGCTTCCTTTGTGCCGCACGCGCATTATTCTTTGGTTGTCTATTGGCATTGCCAAGTATGTCCAGCGCGGAGACCTTTGACCCTTGTCCACGCCTGCAGGACGCCGACGATGCGTCACCTGGTGCTCTCCGCCTCGCTTGGGATTGGTTTGCCAGCAATCAGGTTGAAGCGGATGTAGCTTACAGCGATCAGGAATTCTTCTTTACGATTAGACCAGGGCGGTTCGTAAATGTTCGATGTGACGACCAGCAATTCGAAGAGCAGGAAATGTACCCCTTGGGGCTGATGGTTCGTCCAATCGCCTACGTGCACATGCCAGTTTTTGAAGACGCGCGGGGAGATAGGGCGATTTTAGTGGTTACCGAATATGGACAACGCAAACTCATTGCTGAAAATGATATCGCACCTATCACTAAAAATGCTGTGTACCTATTCTCTGATGCCCCCGGCAATGCTGGTATATGCCGCACGGAAGATGACTGCCCTGGCAATTCTATCGAGAGCATTTGCGAACCGCGTACGCAATGTCGATATGTCATTTCAGCACGCTTCGGCTATGCAATGGCAGCGGAGCAAAATTCGCGCGCGCGAGCCACAATTGCCGCATATCATATAATAAAGTCTCATTCATCTGATACGGACGTACCCGAATTCTTAATCGATGAAGAACAAATTGTCAGGAAGCGGCTGCTTGAAGAAGTTGCCTGCCAACCTTTCGCCGTTAAGGCTTATGCTGCTGGTGGAAAATTGCATCAACCTCGCAACAGCTTCTTTTCGTTCTGTGCGCAGCGGCGTGCAGCGGGTGCGGACACAAATGCTATCCGGTCAATCAAGTTGGTTACTTTGGCAGCAGCCAAGCGCGCTTTCACGTGGCATTTGGACGGCTCATTTCACCGCCGCTTCAATGTTCCGCATAGCGGCCAAAACTCCACCCTCAGCCAAGCATTGATAGACTACCGTATAACGTCCACCAAAGAATGTGGGGTTGAGCTCAGTGAGGTGGGAGAAGCGGCTATTTCGGGTGGTTTGAAGGCAAGCTTTTCGGCCGGAGTTTTAGAACTTGAAGCGGGCGCGACAACAAGTATAACGACACAGGTCACGCGAACACTGAGCGCCGACGACTACCTGCTGATGTCAACATATATGATGGAACCAATAGCAGACGCGCCGCAGGTCGGTGAGCAAGACGACACCGATCTCTGGTTCTTCCGAGTGGTTTTTCGTTCTAAATGCGAAGATGGTACTCCGAAGTCTGCAACATCGATTATCGTGCACTATCATCGGCTAGACGGTCAGGTGCTGGAGGTTCGCGTGAGCGACGATTTGCGCGTGAGTTATCTAGAAGCATGGGCTGAATACGGCTACAAAGCGGATAATAGCGCAAACGCCCTGCGTGAGGGGCATTTTTGGACCATCCCAGATCTAAACGGTTATTTCATTTGGCGCGACACACTGCGCAAGTTTATAGAAGTAGATAACACTGCGACCAGTCGATTGCTAAGCCGGCACCCCAAAGAACAACGAGATCATGTCCGTGATTTCTTCGCGCACTTGATGCTTGCTGCGGCGTTCAATCATCGCAACCCGTCACCTTGAGGAAAAATTATGTTTAAGCTCAGCCTTATTGCACTATCGCTTAGCTTGGCGGCTTCCAACGCGCTAAATCCACGTATGCAAACAGGGTGTCTTTACGCTGCGGGAACTAGATGCTGCACATTACCTAGTGGCGTGCGCTGTTGTGGGTTTTCAACACGCCCCGACGGAGCAATCAGCGGATGTGCCTGTAGCACAGGTTAGAAGGTCGCCCTTGGCTTGACTGCGCCCAGATAAGCGGACTTTAGTACAAAGTGCAGTATCGGTCATTATGGGCTCGGAGGGGCCGACTGCCGCGCTCAGCCCGAACGGCAGCGTCCGGGAAATGAACCAAGTAGAGCAAGGTCCGCTACCTGCGCCTTGATGCCGACCGAGCCAAGCGGTGCGCACGATCTAGGTCCACCTCCAGACTGCGGGTCGAGCCAAGCGCGGCAGTCGGCAGTAGTCAGCCCAATGTGCCCTTCGCCTTCAGTTGCCCATTCTGGTGATGCAGACGCGCATCCCAGGCCATTGGGCGACCGAAGTAGCGGACTTAACTCCTGATCGCAGCGAGTGGCGCGGCGTCCGAAAATTTAGCATTCTGATCGTCGAGTGACTTTCGGACGATATCCGATTTTGGTCGAGGGTCGCCGCAAATGGGTGCTATATGTGTCGAGAGTTGTTTGCCTCTATGGCTTATTGGACGCGGATCATCATAAGGGAAAAGTTGCTCAATGAAATTTACTACAGTCGCGGTGGTTCTGGCATCTTTTGGCGCAACATGCGGAGCGGCCGGAGCAGATCCAGCAGAACGCTTGGCTGAGATATTAACGAGGGACAATCTCTCGCTTGACAACATCCTTATGTCCAAGACAACGGCATCGTTTGAAGGATGCATACTTAAACTGACGCTGGACAAACTAGATGCTTGTTCGCGTGGCGCGAGCTTTGTCGGAAGGGAAAATGTCATCGATATCCGAGTGTTAAAAACTCAAAAGGAAGATGTCAGGGTCACAGAGACGCGGCCTGAACACAGAACGTTGCCCGGCGCAGGTCTGACATATTCTTACGGCCGGATGTATCAGCGGCTCCTGACGTTAGCCTATGACGCCAGCGAACGAATACTGGACGAAGAATATAAGAGATACCCGAAAGATGTAGAAGCTCGGCTTCATTCCTTGAGCAGAAGATACCAGCAGGAAATAAACCCCGACCAATACTCCAGATCGCAAGAGACCACCGCGTTCTGCTCCGGCGTGAAAATTACGAAGCCTTTGCCCAGCTATTCGTTCACGTTGTATTTGCAGCCCGAGAACGTTGACGAGTTCATCAGATTGCTTGAAGACTATGCACCAAAGTGTGAGTCTGGCGCTTCTTCCTGATCTTCCTTCACCCCGCAGCATAGGAAAAAAGAGTTCGGAGGGCTGAGCGCTGCGCTCCGCCTGAACGGCAGCTTTTGGGCTAGAGCCAAGCTAAGCAAGGTCCACTTTCTGCGCACTGCCGACGTACGCAGAACCTCATCCCGCATCTCAGCGAACGGAATAATGGTCCGCTTCTCCAGGCTAACGTCAACCCCGGACTACAAGCGCGCGAGCAACTCAGCTTTCTTCGCCTCGAATTCTTCCTTGGTGAGAATACCCTTTTCGAAGAGGCCAGCGAGCCGTTCGATCCGGCTAAAAATCTGATCGTCGGTCATGTCCCGAGACGCCTCTAAACTCGGCGCGGTTCTCGGTTCTTGCTCCGTTTGCGGTTTCGGTGCTTGAGTGACCTCAACAGGTGCCGCTTCGGGTGATTGGGGGGCACTGTCTTGAGAGCCCGGCGAAGTGCCGTTCACGATAGGCAAGTCCGAGAGATGCACGAGCCCATGCTGACTAGTGAAGCTGAGGCTCTGTCCGGCACCCTGAGCTTGTCCAAAGCCGCCGAACTGGTGGTTACCAGTATCGTAGATCGTTGTTCGCCCTCCGATCTTGATTGCCAGCCTCCGTTTGTCAGCGAAATAGGCGTACCTCAGGTCATTTTGCGTTCCGACAGAGGTCGGCTGACCAAGATCAGCGGGCCAGTCACTGGTTTCCTGGACGAACAAGCTGACCCCGGATAGGTCGTGCATCCCGCCCTGCGATTGCGACTGCGAGGAGACAGGCGCGGCAAACAGGCTGTGCTGCTGGACGATCCCCGAAAGGTCCGTGCACAGAGCGTCGACCCGCGCCTTAAGGCCGTTGTTGAACATGTCACCGACCATGGTCATGCCGCCCTGTGACCATTGCCCCATGCCACCCAGCTCGGGATGGTTGAACTGCGCCTGCGTACCGTGCCCGGCGGACACAGCCATGAGCATATGCAATGCGGCATCGCCGCTTATTCCATGGCGCGCTGCGATGTCGGCGACGACCGCCTCGCCTTCATCTGTGAGTCTCGGCATCTGTCCATCTCCGGTTACTCCGAAGCCGACGCTAACACCGATGGGCTCAGGTAGACACCTCCGTTCGCACGCTTTCAGTCCTGCGGGCTCCGCGTTCCACACGTCTTCAGGTTCGGGTACCGCTATTGCCGAGCAATCGGGCGAGCCAATAACCAAGAGATCAGCCTCGGACAGGCCTATTGGCGTTCGTCACTGCGTCTTCCGCCGGTGCACGGTGCCGATCGCAAGGATGCCAAAGATCACCGGGGACATGACGACTATACCGACCCCAAATCCAATCACGTACATCATGGCCTTCTTCTCCTCCTTTTTTCTCCCTTCTCTGAAAATATGCTCGCCGCTTGCATCTTGCGTTAACGTGGCCACGCCCGGACGCCGGGCGCCCTACAACTGAGCGGGTTTTCAAGACTCTGATTTCCGAAAGCGCGCCTTAACCTGGTGCCTGCATCTCTTCTGCAAAAGAGGTGCCAGATGACCAACCACAGCTTCCGCGACTCCACCGAGGTCATGTTCCAGTCAACCGTCGACAAGCTCGAGCTTGATCCCGGCTTGGCCGAGAAAATCAGGATCGCAAACTCCACCTACACGGTGCGCTTTGGCGTGAAGCTCAGGGGGCAAATCCACACCTTCACAGGTTACCGATCAGTTCACTCAGAGCACCGCGAGCCCGTCAAAGGCGGTATCCGGTACGCCCTCTCAGTCAACCAGGACGAGGTCGAGGCTCTGGCCACTCTCATGACCTTCAAGTGTGCCCTCACAGACGTCCCCTTCGGTGGCGCCAAAGGCGGCCTCTGCATTGATCCCACCCAATGGACCGAGGAAGAGCTCGAACGCATCACCAGACGGTTCGCATACGAGCTGATCAAGCGCGACCTCATTCATCCCAGTCAGAACGTCCCGGCTCCTGATATGGGCACCGGTGAACGCGAGATGGCGTGGATCGCTGACCAATACGCACGCATGCACACCACCGACATCAACGCAGCCGCCTGCGTGACCGGCAAGCCAGTTGGACAGCACGGCATCAAAGGCCGAACGGAGGCTACAGGACGCGGCGTGCAGTATGCGCTCCGGGAGTTTTTCCGTCACGGCGAGGACGTCGCAGGCGCTGGGCTTTCGGGAAGTCTCGAGGGCAAAACGGTCATCGTCCAGGGGCTCGGAAACGTGGGCTACCACGCGGCCAAGTTTCTGACTGAGGAGGATGGCGCCAAGGTGATCGCAGTCATCGAGCGAGACGGGACTGTCGTCGACCGGTCTGGGATCAACATTGAAGCCCTCCACAAACACATCGCAGAGACAGGTGGCGTGGCCAATTTCCCCAACAGCATCGTGCTCAGTGCAAAGGCCCCTGCCCGATTTCTCGAGGAAGAATGCGACATCCTCATCCCAGCCGCGGTTGAAGGCGTCTTGAACGAAGGGAACGCTGAAAAGATCAAGGCCAAGGTCATCATCGAGGCCGCCAATGGACCGACGACGGCCGCGGCCGACAGGATCCTGAGAAAGCGCGGAGTGACCATCATCCCGGACCTCTACGCCAACGCTGGAGGCGTGATTGTTTCCTACTTTGAGTGGGTGAAAAACCTTAGCCACATGCGGTTCGGTCGCATGCAAAGGCGCCTAGAGGAAACCCAAAACGCGATGCTTCTTGATGAGATCGATCGGGTCCTCTCTTCGAATGGTCTCAATGGAATTTCAGAGGGCTTCAGGGATCAATACGCCAAAGGAGCCTGCGAGCTTGATCTCGTGCGCTCGGGGCTCGATGACACGATGCGGGAAGCCTATCAGGGCATGAGGGCCTTCTTGCGGTCGGATGATCGGTTCCCCGATCTGAGGTCAGCCGGATATGCTCTCAGCATCCAGAAGATCGCCGCAGCCTATGCAGCGAAGGGGCTCTGAGCCTCGCCCCAGGGCACCCTACAACTGAGCGGATTTTCAGAGCGCAAAAGTAAATGGCCGCGAACGCGCGGCCATTTTGGTTCCCGAGGATCGTCTTCGTTGAACTCAGAACCTGCCAATCCTTTGCAGATCCGCCCGGCACAACCCGATATCATCGAGCTGCCGATCCGTAAGCTGCGCGAGACGCGCACGTGTACGTGTCGCATCAGCCTGTTCCCGGAAGGTTGCTGCGATCTTCGAGCAAGCTGCGATCAAGCCGTGACCCGGCTTAAGGCGACGGTCGAATGCGTCTGGCGTGAGAGTGTGTGCCGCCATGCCTGAACTCCTTATGCTGGCAACCGCCAAGTGTCCCGGTCGCACTAAAATTCAATTGTCATAAATGTATGACAGAACTGCAAAAATCACATGTCTCTCTACAACTGAGCGGGTTTTCAAAGGGCCATGCCCGGCGCCAGCTCAGGATCTTGGTTATTGGCCTCGGAAGCTCGCTTCAAGGCGACCTGCTGGGCACGAGTATGCGCCCGGTAGCCACCGTCAGAGAAGGTCATCCCTCCGATGCACTCCTGCAGATCCCCTTCCCAGGCCGCATCCTGAAAATAGCCGTCGTAAGCGAGGATCGTTTCAACACTCAATCCGTGGCCACGATGTTCCTCATCGATCCAGGCCGCGAACCGGTAGTAGAAGCCGCTGACTTTGCCGTCCGGGTCCACCAAAACCACCGCGGGATGATCAGCGTCATTCATGGCGCAAATGGAATACCCATCGGGCCGCGTGTTGATGACGTCGGCCTCCGTACGTTCCGCTTCCCAAAGGAACTCGTACTCCTCCGCGTGACCGTCAATCTCACCATAGGGCGAGACCATCGCTGCCTCCATCAGTTCGTCGAAATCTTCGCTCAACAGGACCGACATCTCTATCTCCTCGGAAAAAAATCTCCGAGAACCTGCCTACATGTCCGCAAGAGGCAACACTTCAGCGGCTGAAGAGGTCGTGGATGATTGTCTCTTTGTCTGCTTCGCTGGCCTCGAGGAGCCGCTGCACTGACTCCAGTGATCTAAGCCCGGTCATTTCCTGCACGTTCCGAATGCTCATTCCCCGCTCAGCAGCCGTCTTACCTGCCTTGACGATGAACGTGGCCCTCGCTGTAAGAGCTGAAGCGTTCGATATTCCAGCCTTATCCATCACCTTCCAGAAAACGTATGAAATGCTGTCCGTTCGCATGGCGCGCAGCGGTTTCGAACCTGGGTTCAGGGTTGCCTTCCCGCCTTCTGTGGCACGCTCTGAAATAACCAGCGGATCGCCGGGAACGGCCGGAACGTTTTCAAGCAGTGAATGGATCGCGTTCCAAAGGCGCCCCTTGCGGACCATCGGTATGACGCGCGGCATACGATACACGCCCGGTTTCGCCCTGAGATCAATTGCCTCTCCCAGCAGGTCGTCGTCCCCGTAGACGTGGTATCTCTTGAGGTAGGAGATCTCCAGCGGTGTCAGTCCAGCGTCCGTTCCCAGAAGGATAATTGCACGGTTACGGATCGGATATCGGGTTGCATCAGCGACCTCGAGCATCCTTTCAATATCGAGCTCCGAGAGTACCCGCACCCCGTTGACGCGTCGTGACTTCTGAATTTTTTTCTTCAATTCGTTGCTGGCCATCTATCGCCTCTAACCAGAAAAAAAGACATCTTCTCCTATAAGGATCGCAAATCTTAAGAGATACCGCAATGTCCAATGAGCCAACAACTCCCAAAGGGCTGTCTGAAGGGGACCTCGTCAAGGCCGCCCTAAACTACCTAAAATCCTATGAGACGACGGAATCCCACCTTCGAACTGTGCTGACACGCCGCGTTCGCCGTAAACTTCGGGGCACCAGTCTCGAAGAAGCGCAGTTCTCGCCGGTGATCGACGCGGCCGTTCGCTATTGCCTGGATCGCAAGTATGTAGACGATCAGCGTTACGCGGAACTGTTCATTGAGAGCGCTAGGCGTCGTAGTATGTCCCGGCGAAAAATTGAAGGAAAGCTCCGGGAAAAAGGCCTCTCACCAGACGACTACCAGGAGTTGGTTGAGGACTCGGACGGAAGCGATCTCGAGGCGGCGGTAACCTTTGCCCGAAAGAAACGAATTGGTCCATTTCGTATCGGCGACCACGATCAGTACCGGCAGAAAGACATGGCAAAGCTTGCTCGGCAAGGGTTTGACTTCGATGTCTGCTGCAGGGTGATGGAAGGCAAATTCGACCATGAAAATTGACAAAAATCTCGCACGCAGAAGAAAGCCGGCGTCTGCCGGAAGTCGGCCGCCCAGCGCAGATAAGACACAACTACGCGCACTACCGTGGTACCAACTGTTCTGTGATCGCGGCTACTCCGACCACTACATCCCAAGGGATCATCCGCCTCAGGAGCGGAACTTCATTAAGATCGAAGAGTGGATTACCCGCGGCGGCTGGATCGATGAAGCAGATACCGATCTCGCCATGGATATCTGGTTCGGGCAGGTCGATCCTCTGAACTACGTTCCTCCAGAGAAGTCAGCTCCCTCCGTCCAGCACGAGCCGTCTTCTACAGAACCGCAGGACTCCGGCGATGAAGCAGGCAAACCCCTCAAACGTCGAAAGGGTCGTTTTGCCAAAAAGCGCGAGGCACGAAATGGCAACATGCCGGCGTCTCCCGGGCCCTGAAAGGCCCGGCGAGGTATAGTCAGGGGTAGCGTTCCGTCGCACTCTGAAGCTCATCTTCGATCATCCTGCGCTTCCACTCGGCATCGCTGATAAGCTCATCAATCACCTGAATTGGCTCAGCCATAGTTTGCTCATTGATCGAGAATCCACCCTCAGTGGTCAACTCGGTCACGTCCAAACTAATCTGCCCACCGGTGTAGTCTTCGGTCTCTACCGAAAACTCGAGGACACGGCTCTCCTTGGACAGGAAATTATCTTTGAACTGCACTGTCGTCGCGCCGATAGGTTCTGGCTCCGCCCAGCTTTCTGCAGCCGTCTTGGCGCTGACCGTCACCTCGAGGCTGGCCAATGCTTGATCGGTACCGTTTCTTGCGGGAACCCTGATTGTCAGAACCGACCCATCCTGCTGCACGGTCGGCTGGATGAACGATACCAGGTCAAGCAATTGCTGGATCTTCCGGTTCTTGGCATTGATGGCCACCTTCTTCTCGCGAAGCTTCTCAATGTACCTATACAAGGCGTTTTGATACTTCGTCACCGCGTTCTTCTGGTGACCTTCGCCGATCGTCTGAATGCTTTCAAAGGTCATCCCCCCCCTCTGAAAGAAAATCAGAGGAGACATCGTAGAACTGCTTCAGAAACTCTCTCGACCCGGCTTCAGGAAGATCATCAAAGGGCGTAGCTTCCGGAAGTTTCTCGCGCATCTGCTCAGGCGATACCGACAGTGGCTCGAAAGCAATGCTGCGGGCCATGCCGCGGATGACTGCTTGATACTGACCGGGGTCTGATTTCTTAAGTTCAGTCAACTCCGGACCAAAAACATCAGAAAAACTCTGAAAATCTACCGCTTTGAAAACGGTCGGATAGAGGTCTCGGACTGAAACCTCGGATGCGTCTGCAGCCTCATCCCTGCTTTCTGGCAAGCATGCACTCGCGAGTCCCGCCACCAGGCCGAGCGCAAGCGCTCGTGTTACCCGTGCTCTCATCCGTTCCATGGTTTTCCCTCAAGCAATATCCGACAGGATATGAGCAACCGGGGTTAACCAAGCGTATCGTCAAGCAATGCCCGGCAGTGTGCGCGTTCCGAGAGTCACCACTCCGCTCCACGCATACGCGTGTTTCCACCCGCCTTCGACGACGACGCGGTTACCACAAAATCAGCGCTTAAGCGCCTTGAAGGCACCACCTCCACTCGCCGGCGATGTAGCTGACAGGAATCCGTAAGCCTCAACCCTGTCAGGATCCTCCATCTGCATGGCGGGAGCCCCTATGTCTCCATCTGGGAGGGTCTACGACAACTTGAATCGCAGACCAGGATAGCCAGTATTCCGCCTAAAACGGCTCGTTCGTGGCGGTTTCTCACCGTTCCTGTGCCATTCCCTTCCAGATGGTCGGACTCAAGGAAATCGGGCGCTGTAGCGCCTTGAAGGAGATCGTTTGCGGAAGAACTTACCCGAAGACGTCTTCAACCAGCGGCCGTGTCGGCCGTCAGGGAACCGTCCTCCACAAGCCTATCCGAAACCGTCGCCTTAAACGGCCATAGGGCCGAGGGAAGGTAACCTAAAAATCCTTACTACCGGAAGCCGATGAAGTCTCTAGGAACCGTAGTTCCAGAAGGTTCCTATGCCAGGTTGGCCATTTTCGGGCCTAGAACGGCCCTTGCGTGGTGGCTTCTCATCGTTCCGGTGTCATTCCCTTCCAAACGGTCGGATTCAAAGAAATCGGGCGCTTTAGCGCCTTGAAGGAGTCGTCTCCAGATGTGCCTGCCGGAGATCGCACCCTCCCACGGCCCATCAAGGGCCGAACTGAGGAGTCGTATACCGACCTGTCAGGAGTCCAACGTCGATGCCGGAAAACGTCACCCTCAAATGAAACCGATAGCCAGGATGCTCGTAGTCGGGCCAGCAACCGTCCGTAGAGGATGGTTGCCGCGTCTCCTCTTCCGAAGGGTCGGAAGCGAAGAAACGTGGGCGTACGCGCCTTGGGGGTACCGCCGACAACCAGGTTTCGTGAAACCGTATCCGCATCTCCCTGCCGGGAACCGATACCTGAGCCGGCCCGTGGTGGGCCGGAGTAAGGAATCCTCATACGGGTGCATCGGGAATCTAATAACCTCAGTAGGAAGCGTCGACCTCAGACGAAACCACAAACCATGGTACGCACAGAAGGGCCTAGAACGGCCCGTAGGAGAGGGTTTACGGTCTTTCCGATGTCTTCCCCTTCCCGAGGGTCGGAATCCGCCCAATCGGCGCGTAGACGCCCAGGGAGAGCGGTCACCAGCAAGACGTGAAGAAACCGACTGCACCAGCCGCCCACGCGGCGGGCAGCAACCCGGCTCGCCCCAATTGGGGGATCGCTTACCTTAACGGCCCGTGGGGGCCGAAGTACGGAGTCCATCACACTCGATCCCTAGGAATCTCGGACCTCATCCGCAACCGATTTCGCCATGGGTAAGCCGCCCCCATGTCACACTCGGAAACCGGCCTAGACCGGCCCACAAGAGGTGGTTTGCCACCATTCCGATGTCTTCCCCTTCATGAGCGTCGGAATCCAACCTTTCGGCGCGTGAGCGCCCGGGGATATCGGCTCCCTACAACTCCTCCAGGACTCGGCTGAGCAACCGCGCAAGCGGCTGTCAGGAATCCCGATCGCTAGAAAGTCTGTCAACGCCTCCGAAACCGGGCCGTGGTGGCCCGAACTAGGGAGTCCATCAAACTTGATCGGTAGGAATCCAACGTCGGGCGCAAAAGCGCCGGTAAGAGATCTCTCAATAAACGCTCCGGAATCGTTTCCGAAAGCATTCGTAGGGCTTGCAGACGACCCTGTTCCGATGCCTCGAAATCGGCTCCTCTCGCGCGCGCACGCGTAGGCGCACACGTACACGGGCCCGCACGCGCACACGCACACGCCCTTCTCTATTCTAGCAAAATCTGGGGGCTCGCAAGGCATTGCCCACAAAGGATAAATTGAGGTCGAAAGGAGCTTTTAACCTACAAATTGTTACTCATTCACTACAAATTGTTTGTCAACATTGGCCTCAAACCAGCTTCTATAACTACAAATTGTTAGAACTTCTCACCTAACCTAACTTGACTTTAGTGGAAAAAGGATAGAAACAGTAGTGAACTTACAACAATCCATAGTAATCTTGCCCGAAGCATGAATAGAAACTTAACACCCAAAGCCGACGGAACCGTCCGAAAGAGCCACGATCTCATCATGGCTCGGGGCAAGTACCAACTTGAGCTCCAGGACATGAGGGCCTTCCTCTTTCTGCTGTACAAATCCGGCGAACGCGAAGATCGCACCGGACTGCAGAGGGTCCCGATCCAAGAGATCTTGGGCTACCTTGGGCACGCCAGTATCGAAAGGCTTGAGCAGAGTCTTCGGAACCTCACCAAGGTGACAATCGACCTCGACTACATCAACAATGGAACCCCTCACTCAGTGAGCTGCCACTTCCTCTCGTTCGATGTCTCTCGCACGATCGATGGAGACCTAGAATACGCCTTCGACCCCATCCTAATGCAGTTCATCTTCGATCCTAAAATCTACGCCAAGATCAACATGGCGATCTACAAAGAATTCAAGACGACACAGGGTGCCAAGATGTTTGAGATCTTGTCGCTCTACCAGAACCGAAAGCATCGGACCTGGCACGTCTCCCTCGAGGAGTTCAAGCAGCGCTTCGGCGTGGCTGAGGACCGGTATAATCGCTTCGACAATCTGAGAAGGGTGGTCATCGAGAAAGCCATCGAGGAATGCAACACACATGCACCCTTCGGTGTTCGCGTTCAGTACATCCGCAGTGGCCGCGGCGGGCGAGTGACCGGTTTGGAGTTCTCTATCGTCCCCCGGAGTGAGATCGTACTCACGAAGCGGTCGAAGCCGGCAAAGAAGAAGCCGCGTGACCCTCTCACGGTCGACATGCTCACGGGACACTCTGACACGGAAGCCGGCCGGAAGCTGGTGGTCTCTGAGGAGGCTGTGGCCGACGCCAGCACCTTGCTTGAGCAGTTCTACGGCACCGACACCGCGCTCGTAACTTATCTCGATACCTGGCGAGCCTCAGTGGACGGTGAAGCGATAGCCGACCCTGACCAGACGTTCCTTTCCTGGCTTCGTGCCCGACTTGAAAGTGAGCGATCGCCACAGCCCGACCGGTTCGACAACAACGTTCTAGACAGCATTCTCATGGAGTTCGAATGACCAGCACCCTTCAGGAAAACGTCTCAGCTCGCCTGCGCTACGTAGAAGAAATCGCGGCAGCCCTGGAGGTCTCTGACAACATCAAGCAGGTGGTTGCCAAGGAGATCGACGGGACACGTTTCACCCCCGAGAGCCTGCATCGTGAATGGCTGAACCACACATGCTTGTACAAACCCGATGACCCCATCAGGCTATCGGCGATGAAGTCTCCTGACGTCAGCTACTTCAAGTTTGCCGAAAAGCGGGCAAAGGAGCCCGATATGCCTGCCCCGCACATCGTACGAACCCTAGTCAAGCAATATGGCGTCATTGGTGTCATGCAAGTTCGAGAGTTCATCTGGCCACGCCAGATCGAGTGGGCCACTGCCCTGCAAGCACACCCCGATGATGATGTCGTCCTCTACGCCACCTATTTCCTTCGCGAGGCAACCAGCAATGACTGTGATGAGAGCTTCAAGGGGCTCGTGAAGTTCTACGAAGAGATCATCGAGCCAGGGCTTTACGAAACCGTGCGTCGCTTCGACCTTGAAGAAGAAGAGGTCATGGCGGCAGACGTAGCCGATCTGCAGATCTTCCCTTCCTGCATTGAATACATGCGTTGGAAGCGCGCAGACAAGAACGCCAAGATGCCGACTACCACAAAGGAAAAAGCTGCCGAAGCTATCCGGCGGCAGTACGAACTCTCGGAAGAGGCCGAGAAGATCGCTGCGCTGCAGGAGTGGTACCGAAGCCATCCACTGTATCAGAATGATATGATCATTCCCGAAGCCTGCAAGGCAGGCCTCAAGAGCGACGAGCTCCTGCAGGTGCATGAAGAGTTTCTGAAATCCTTCTCGACAGATGGCGTGCCCAAGAATGGAGAGACTCCTGAGCTCCGCTTCATGTCGATGATGACGGGTTTTAGCCGAGAGAAACGAAGCCTGCCGCCTGTTTCCAATGCCGAGTACGCGAGGCGCAAATCAGACATCTCGGGGCTTTCCCACACATGGAGCCGGAAGCTCACAGACAGTCACCTCACCCTCGAGGGTGGCGATGCGAGCACATTCAATCAATGGCAAACCCAGACCTTGAACGGAGAGCGCCCTCTCCCTGAGAACTGGCTTCTGGACTACCATCTATTCTTGTTCGAGCGCCTCTCGGCATAGACAACAGACGGCATTTTCTTTACCAAGACACTACAAAGCAGAAGACACTACCATGAGCAGCAATTTTTCGTTCTTCGACGAGATCGTCGGGCGTGACACCCCGCCTAAGGCAGAGCCGGCTCCGATTGCCGAGAAAGCCAAGAAGCCCACATCTAGCTGGCCCGAAGCCCCAAAATTTGATGCCTCCTCGGCGCGGCGTCAGAAACAGGAAGACAAGCCGATTGCGTTCGAGGCGTCGCGCTTCAGTGCAAGTAACTGGCGGAACATCGAAGCGCCCATCGAAGAAGCCCCATCTGAGACTGGGACTTCGCCTCGAAAGGAAAAGCGGCTACCGCGCCGGCTGTCCAGGATCCGGCAGGGGCTCGTAGAAGAGAGCCTGCCCACTGAAGAGCCTGCCTCGGACGCTCCCGCAGAGCGCGAACCGGAGCCCAAGCAAGCACTTCTTCCGGCACCTTCTCCTCAAGAGTTGGAACGCGCCCGCCAGCTTGAAGCGGCCGAGCGGCATCGCAATCGTGAAGACAGCCAGCGCTCTCGCGCCTGGAGCAAAACTGTGAGTGCGATCCATGCGATCTAACTCCGATTCTATTCTTGACTATGTGCTGATCTATTCTTTATACGAGTGCGCAGAATAGATATTGGACTCCAAAATGCAGATCACCCTGCGCACAGCAAACGCCGTTCAGCGTGAAATGACCTCTCTCATCTCCGATCTGGTGAAGGAGCCGGTCATCTCGGTGAACGGCATCGAAGAGCCGGTCGCCCGCGTAAAGGAGGCCGCGTCCAAATGGCAGGAAGACATGGGTACGGCATCTGCTGTCCGGTCTGCGCTCTTCGCAATTCGCAAGAACGTATCGAATGCAAATCAGATCTCCGGCCTGAACGACATTCTCGCAGACATTGCGGCCACTGAAGAGGCCATCAAGGTCGTGAAGAAGGCTCTGGAGACCCCTGAGCGGCCGAGCTTCACCTATCTGGAGGGTGCGCACCGGAAGTTGTCCGAAGACAAAGGTGACAGTATTTACCGCCTCGGTTCCGAGCTTCCTTCCATCGAGTTCGGCATTCTTGACGAGCAAATTCGTGACGGCTTGACCACCGACCTGGCATCGCTCCGCCGTGACCTGCGGAATCTGAAAGACAAGGCACAGGAGCTCAACTTCACCACGAAGATCGAGATTTCCGATGCCACCAAGAAACTGCTCGAGGACAACAATATCCTCTGAGCTCGAGATGACGGCCACTCACTCGCCTCTGGTTTCCTTGCTCTAGGAGCTTGGGGTGGCCGTCTGGGAAGGGTTAGATCGCTCGCACCACCTCACGGAGTTCGAAAGAGCGTGCTATCCGGGTTTCGATACGAGGCGTTGGGCCTCTTGACCTTTGCTCCCCGGTCGTCGCGCTCCATGCTCTTTGCTTGTTGCCAATTGCTGGATTTTTGATCCCTGCACATTGCTCCGCGCAGCCGTCGCCCTTCCCGCCTACCGGCAAACACTTGGATACCCCAAAGTCTGTCAGGGGCATCCACAATCACTCGTCGCGTTCGACCATACGACGCTCGAATTCGCCACGCGCTCCGCTCAGGGCACTCTCCCCCAGCCAGTGTTTGAACAAGGCTCGACTTCCTGCAGCTTATCTCCGATACCGGAGCTTGGACAAAAAGGAACGACCCATGACAGCACCTCCGAGCACCGCCCCTCAGATAAGCTCCTTTCTCGAGGGCCGGAAGTTCGGATGCCTCCTCGCCGATCCGTTCAACGCCAACCAGACGGAACTCGAAAGCAGCCTGACTGTCGAAGAGATCTGCGCCCTATCGGTTGCGGAGCATATGGACGATCGCGCGCACTGCTATCTGTGGGTGCCGAACTCCAAACTTCCGGACGGCATGAAGGTCCTCCAGTCCTGGGGCTTTAAGTACACCGGCAATATCGTGTGGCAGAAGTCCCGTACCACTGAAGGTCAGGAAGGCGACGAAGTCTTTTCCGACGTCACCGAACTTCTTCTATTTGGGACTCGCGGCAAGAACGTTCGCACTCTCGGCCCCGCGCGCAGCACCGTAAACTTCATCCCCTTCGATCCCGACGGGGACCTGAACACGAGCGGCAAGCCCCAGGCTCAGTATCAGATCATCGAGCGCTGTAGTTGGGGTCCTTTCCTCGAGCTCTTTGGTAGCAGTTCGCGCGAAGGCTGGACAACTTGGAGCGGCCGGTAGACGCGGCTTGCTCCATTAAAGCACGTAAGAAAACAGGCCTACTCGCGAAAGCGAGCGGGCTCGAAAGGCAACCTACTGAAGGCGCGCTAAGCACCTTTATCCATTAAATTTTCGGAAACATTTCAGAGTCTATCTTCGCCACCTACCGAGCGAGCCGGCACATTTCTATACGTCGGTACAAAGAGGACTCTTCCAGTGACCGATATTTCCGAGACTTCCAGCCACAAGGGGCGCCTTGAATTTGAGACTGAGCCGGGGTCGAGCCGATCCAAATGGGTGGCCGGCGGACTGACCGTGGCTCTCATCGGGTGGATGGGTAGCGGCTATATTCTGCCTGCTCCCAAAGACTCTGAAAATCCTTCTCTGAAAACACAGGAGCTCAAGCCGGTCTCTGTGGCCATAAGGTCAAGCAGTGCTCAAGATGTCTTGGAAGTTTTCTCTTCAGAAGGCCAGGCGCAACCTGATCGGCGCACCGCGATACGAGCGGAGGCTTCGGCTCAAGTGGCGTCTATCTTGGCCCGGAAAGGTGAGAACCTCGTACAAGGTCAAGTGATTGCACACCTCAGCTCGCGAGACCTCGAAGCGCAGTTGGAGCAGGCAAGCGAAGAGCTTGACCGTGCCCAGCGCGACTTTGACAACGCGAACACCCTCCTAGATCGCGGGGTGGCAACGGCTGATCGGGTGGCGGAAGCTCGGGCCACACTGGCGACAGCCAAAGCGCAGGTCGCCGCGGCCGAGAAGGCGTTCAACAATTCACACATCCGGGCCCCCTTCTCCGGGCGGCTGAATACGCTCGATCTCGATGAGGGTGAGTTCGTTCAGGCCGGAACTGAAATCGGGACGATCCTGGACTCGGATCCTTTGACGGTATCCATCCAGGTTCCCCAGCAAAGCGTATCACGCATCCGGGCCGGGCAGCCGGCCCAGGTCAGCTTTATCACCGGCGAAACCAGAGAGGGCTTCGTGTCTTTCGTGGGGGTCGACGCAGACGGTGAGACCCGGACGTTCCCTGCTGAAGTCGAGATTGCCAACCCGGGTAACAAGTTGCCATCCGGCCTCTCAGCTCAAGTTCAGGTGCCTACAGGGAAGCTCAGGGCCCACTTCGTTTCCCCTGCCGTGCTCTCGCTTAATGAGGATGGCGACCTGGGGGTGAAAACCGTCGATGCGACCAATACCGTGGTGTTCTTTCCGGTCATCGTCGAGCGGGCTCAAACAGACGGCATTTGGGTCAGTGGGCTGCCGGAGAAAGCTGACATCATCACTGTTGGCCAAGGCTTCGTGCGCGACGGAGAGATGGTGGCACCAAAATCGATCGATGTTGAGGACTCTGAAAATTCCGTTGAGGCGGAGGCGCGGCTATGAACACGCTGATCACTGCCGCCTTCTCCCGATCTCGCGTCATCATCATCTTGCTGATGATCGTTTTGACCGTGGGGTCACTGGCCTACGCCTTTATTCCAAAGGAATCCTCTCCCGAGGTGCCGATCCCGATGGTCTTCGTATCTGCTGCGCTGGAGGGCATCTCTCCCGAAGATTCCGAGCGTTTGCTTGTCGAACCCCTCGAAACCGAGCTCAGTGCGCTCTCCGGCCTCAAAGAGATGTCGTCTACCGCCTCTGAAGGCAGCGCGAGCGTTCAGCTGGAGTTCGACCCAGGCTTTGACTCTGAAGAGGCTCTCGACAAGGTCCGCGAAGCCGTCGATCGTGCCAAGAGCGATCTTCCCGACGATGCCAACGATCCCGTTGTGCGAGAGATCAACACTGCTCTCTTTCCGATCCTGACGGCGATCCTTTCAGGTCCAGTGCCCGAGCGAACCCTCAACGACATCGCCAATGACCTTCAAACGGATATTGAGGGTACCTCCGGTGTCCTCGAAGTCGACATTGGCGGAGCCAGAGATGAACTGCTTGAGGTCCTAATCGACCCCACCGCCTTTGAGACCTACAACCTCAGCTTTGACGCCATCATGAACCAGGTGACCCGCAACAACCGGCTGATTGCGGCTGGTGCCATCGACAGTGCTGCAGGACGCATGGTGCTGAAGGTGCCGGGCCTGATCGAAGATCTGCAGGACGTGAGGGCTATGCCGGTAAAAGTCAGCGGCGATACCGTCGTTACCTTCGGCGATGTGGCAACCATACGGCGTACCTTCGAAGACGCCTCAGGCTTTGCCCGCATCAACGGCCAACCTTCTCTCGCGCTCGAAGTGAAGAAGCGCGTGGGGTCAAACATCATCGACACTGTCGAGGGTGTTAGAGCTGTCGTCGAGAAGGCGCGGGAGTCCTTGCCAGACAGTGTCCGCGTCACCTACATGCAAGACGAGTCCGAGCAGGTGAAAACCATGCTCAACGACCTTGAGTCCAACGTGATCGCCGCGATCCTGCTAGTGATGATCGTCATCATCTGGGCCCTTGGCGTTCGGTCCTCGATCCTTGTCGGTATGGCAATCCCTGGCGCCTTTCTGAGCGGTGTCGCCGCACTCTACTTCATGGGCCTAAGCATGAACATCGTCGTGCTTTTCAGCCTAATCCTCGTGGTCGGCATGCTGGTCGACGGAGCCATCGTTACGGTCGAACTTGCTGACCGATTTCTCCACGAAGGAGATGCCCCTAAGGACGCCTACTCGAAGGCGGCCAAGAGAATGGCCTGGCCAATCATTGCATCTACCGCCACCACACTCAGCGTCTTCTTCCCCCTGCTCTTTTGGTCGGGCGTCGTCGGAGAATTTATGAAATTCCTGCCGATCACCGTTCTGCTGACCCTGTTCGCTTCTCTGCTGATGGCGCTTGTGTTCATCCCGGTCCTCGGCGGACTCATTGGCCGTCGTCAGCCTCAGTCTGCCAAGCAAGCACGGCAGCTCTACGATGCAGAGGAAGGCGATCCCCGCCGGATGACCGGATTTGCCGGGCTCTACGTCCGTGTCCTCGAGTGGGCCATCCTGAGGCCTGGGCGGACTCTGATTTTTGCGATCCTTACGCTTGTGTCCTCTTTCGTCGCCTACGGCCACTTAGGCAATGGTGTGAGTTTCTTCCCTTCAGTGGAGCCGGAGTTCATGCAGGTGCAGCTTCGCGCTCGCGACAACTTCTCAGTCTATGAGAAGGATGATTTCGTACGGCAAGTTGAGCGGCGTCTTCTCGAGTATGACAACGTCGCCAGCGTCTACGCCCGTACCGGTGCCGGCTCCCGTCAGGGTTCGGAGGTCATCGGTACGATCCAGCTGGAGCTCACGGAATGGGATACACGGAAGCCGGCCAAAGAGATTGGGGCTGACATCCGATCGGACATGTCTGACATCGCGGGCATTAACGTTCAGGCCCAGGTGGACTCAGGTGGGCCGTCAGGCGGCAAGCCCATCAACTTGGAGATTGTCTCAAAAGATCGTGACGCGCAGGCAGCCGCAGTCTCTGAAATTCGAGAGGCCATGGACCGGCTTGGCGGCTTTACCGATGTCACCGACACACGGGCTCTCCCCGGCGTGGAGTGGGAACTCGTCATGGATCGTTCGGAGGCGGCTCGCTACGGGGCGGATGTGACCCTTCTGGGCCAAGCAGTGCGTCTTCTAACGCAAGGCATCACTGTGAGCGAGTACCGGCCCGATGATACCGATGGGTCCCTGGATATCCGCGTGCGCTTTCCAGGCGAGGAGAGAAATCTGGAAGAGCTGCAAAACCTGCGGGTTCCGACCAGCAGCGGTCTGGTTCCGATCTCGAATTTCGTCGAGTTCAAAGCCATTCCGCGGTCGGGCTCTATCGAGCGCATCAATCAGCGCCGGGTGATCTCGATCGAGGCTGACGTCTCTCCAGGACTGCTGGCCAACGACCAAGTGACCGCTCTGCGGGCGTCCATTGAGGAGATGGATCTGCCCGACAGCGTCGACTGGTCGTTCAAGGGTGAAGCCGAAGACCAGCAGGATGCCATGACCTTCCTCGTTGGAGCGTTCGTCGCAGCAATCCTGATGATGGGGATCATCCTCATCACGCAGTTTAACAGCTTCTCGCAGGCTCTCATCGTAATGAGCGCGATCGTCTTCTCCGTGGCCGGCGTCCTCCTTGGTCTGATCATCACGGGGCGCCCTTTTGGCGTGGTGATGGGCGGCATCGGCATCATCGCTTTGGCCGGCATCGTCGTGAACAACAACATCGTTCTCATCGACAGCTACAATGAGCTGCGCCGTGAAGGGCTCTCTGCGCAGGAAGCCCTACTGCGCACCGGCGCCCAACGCCTTCGGCCGGTTCTGCTGACATCGATCACGACTGCCCTTGGTCTTCTGCCGATGGTGATCGGGGTCAACCTCAACTTCTTCACGCGCGAGATCATCTATGGCGCCCCCTCGACTCAGTGGTGGATCGAACTGAGTTCCGCCATTGCAGGTGGATTGGTGTTCGCCACCGTTCTCACTCTGGTTGTGACGCCGGCAATGCTAATGCTCTCTCACACGCTATCTGAGAGGCACGCGTCTCGTCGGAGACGAAAAAGAGGTGAAACGCCGTCGGGTTAGAGCTAGGATCGCAGTGTTTTTCAGCACTGCGATTTTTTTTGAGATGATTGACCTGACACCCTACCTGAGGGCGCTTGCCGTCCGTCGACCCGTTTTCCATTCCAAGCCAGATTTGCAGCATGAGCTTGTAACTCACGCCAGATCCAGAGATCCCGAGATCGAGGTCCGCGCCGGGGCTCCGGCAATGCTTCCCCATAAGGCTTTCCTGGATGTCATCCTCAAAGCAGGTGCCTTCGAATTCGCACTCGAGATCATGTACTGCACCCGGTCTCTGAAAACCTCCATCGACGGCGAGAGCTTCGACCTCGTCGACCAGGTAGCTCAAGGAGCGCGGTTTCAGACTTTCCTGCAAGGCGTCGAACGCTTGAAGGCATTCGCCAATAGCTCGAGCTCAAGAGCGGGAGCCGCCCTTATGGTCACCAACGATCCGGTGTTCTGGTCGCCTCACACGATGGTTCGAGATAGCTTGCAGAGCGCACATCTCATCCATCCTCCGGCAATCTTGCGAGACCAACTTCGAGCGAACTGGCGAGGATACTCGAAGATACCAGGACAGACCTTTGGGACCTTCAATTGTCTTTTGGTCCCGATCGGCTGGCAATAGTCCGGGTTCCAAGAGGTCCGATGTGAGAACTTCGGGCCTCATCACTTGGCATCCATGGACGTCATGCTTTCCCTCCGGAGAAGGCAGGGCGACTGTTTCTCGGCGCTGAGGGCCCGCCGACTACGGCGTTGGGCAATGGTCGCTTCCCATTTTCGCCCCGGCATGTCCCATGCTTTGTCGCATGCATCCCCAGCGGTACCTGCAGGAGTGCCTAAGGGAAGTTCGAATGAGTTCCATGTTTTGCACTTGTGATGCTGCCTTGGTCGCAGAAGCGACATCAAACTGACACCGCGGATGGGTTGTATGCCCTCCGCGGTTCTTTCTTTTCTGGAGATCGAATTTGGGAAAACCTGCCAAGAAGACCCCTACCACGCGCGCAGAAGACAACGTGACGAAGATGTTCGAAGACGGCCATGCTCCGATCACGCACCTGAAGGTCAGAGGCTTCGAGCCAAGAACCGATGGTCAGAAGGCATTGCGACGTGCGATCGGAATGCATGACCTCAGCTTCGGCCTTGGTACCTTCGGAACCGGCAAGACATTCGTGCCTGTCGCGATGGCCATCGAGGGGGTGATGCGAGGCAGCTTCTTGCGTGCGTTCTTCGTGCGGCCGGCCGTAGAATCTGGTGAGAAGCTAAGCTCCTTGCCGGGCGATGGTGGCGATAAAATCGCGCCCTTCATGCAGCCGCTGATCGATTGCGGAACCGACTTCATCGGCGCCAAAACGTTGCGTCGCCTGATAGGAGCGCGGCAGGTCGAGTGCCGGCCGATCGCCCACACCCTTCGCAATGATGGGAACTTCAAGCTTCACAAGGCCGCTGGGACTTATGAGCCCACGTTTTCAGAGTTCGGCGAGGCGCAGAGCGGCAGGGTGACCATCCAGCGTAAGGTCCTGGATGGCAACCCGTTCATCGCGGCCGTCCTCTCGGCCCAGCGCGACATTGGGTCTAACACCATGATCACGATGGAGGATGGGCGCACACAATCGGCAGTGTTGATCCCACTTCCAAAGCACAACTCGATGTCCTCCATACCGGCCCGGACGACTGATCCTGAAATTGCATTCGACATCCTCCGCGAAGGTGGTGAAATCTTCACGCAAGCATCGAACCGCAATGAAGGTATGCTCATCGAGGCCGACGGTCCCAAGCTGCGGATCACCATTCCCGGCAAGAAGTCTCTGGCTAAGCGCTATCAGGTTCCGGAGTTCGAAGAGATCACCGGGCAGCTGTCGGGCGACTGGCGCGGCGTGCGCGGTTGGATCGATCCTGATGACATACTTGCTCTAACGGAGGTCATTCGCGCCCAGGGGATGTCCCTGAATTTTTCAGGTCTCTGCCGTGATAGGGTGAATGAGGCTGCCCTCGCGAAGGTGGAGGAGGCTGAGTGCTCGAGGTCCATGGCGGCCGCGTGATGCCTTCCACATCATTGAACTCGGCGCGGAAAGCTGGCTTGGCTCCTATCCGCCAAGCCAGCTATTTATTCACTCTATCGAGAAGTGAGCGTCTGTCGGCTTCAAGCCGTTGATCGGTGTAATATCTTGAGGGCAAGCCGACATCGCGACGATGCATGGTATCAAAGCCTTCAAGCCTACTCGGTCGCCGGGAGCCGAAGGCGGTTCGCCTTGAATGAGCTGCCCGTCATCTGTGATCGGAATGTTCATGAACAGATTTAGCGGCTGCGGAATATTGCTCAGAACCTCGCCAATACGCTCAAGGGCTTCTGTCAGGTTCTGAGAGCACGAACGATGCGATGCGTCACAGCCAAGCCTCTTGTAGCGCTCTGCATCACATGCAGCCATGATCGTGTCATGCACGCCCGAGGAGGTATCTTCCGTCATCACAAGCATCTCGATCCGCCTATTGCTAAAAAAGGAACCGCCAGGCTGCGGGCATAGACGTCCATTTTCAACGCGGGAGTGTTCCATCGACATGTAATGTGCAATATCGCCCTCGGCGAAGGCCCAGGTATCGACGACCTGAGTTCCAGAGGTGTTGATGATCGAGATCGTCTCTCCTGGCTTCAGCCGCACTGCAACGCCGTGTCCAGCTGGTATGGTCTGAAGCCCTGTCTGTAGTTCTACGGTCATGCCATGGCCTCTGCTTCTGCGGTTTCCGCCCACCACGGTTGATTGCAGATATGACCCAAGAAACCGGTCACGATAAGAGCCCCTAGATAAGAGGTTGCCCCTGTGCCGATGTCGAGAGGCGGGTTTACTTCCACAAAGTCGAAGCCGACGATCCGGTGCCTTTGAGCCAGAGCTTTCAGGCTCTCCATAAGTTGCCGGAAGGTTAGCCCATCTGGCTCGCCCGAGACACATCCAGGAACAATCGACAGGTCAAGCGCATCGACGTCAATCGTGACATAGACGTCCGACCCTTCTGGCAGGAGTTCGGCAATTCCGGCCGGCCCAAGCTTGCGGGCTTCGGTCATGCAGATAACTCGATGTCCGTTTGCCCGAAGCTCATCCACATGACCCTTGGTCGTTCTCAGGCCGCGAATACCGACCTGCGTGAGCGACAAGCAGGTGTCCATCTGCGTGATGTACCGGAAAGCATGGCTATTAGTCCTGTTCAGGTCTTCATCGATTTCTGCGTAGTCCTGATGAGCGTCGAACTGGATCACGTGAGCCGGCTTATCGAAAGCCTCAAAGATCGGATATGTGATTGAATGATCACCCCCGAGGATCACCGGGAACAGGCCTGCATCAAGCATCTCCCGCACCTTAGCGGTGATCAGTTCGAAGGTGCGACCAGGGTTCGCCGGACGGATGTCGATATCGCCGACGTCGATGATGTGCCCATTCGAAAGTTCGGTTCCGAGATAAGTTTCACCATTGTCTGGATCGTACAGCGGCTCGTCGACCGGGATCCTCAGCGAATGCTCGCGGATACCACGAGGCCCAAATCGAGAACCTGGAAGAAACGGCGAACCCTCGTCGAAGGGAACGCCGAGAACACCAATCCGCGCACCCTTGAACTCTGAAGGCTCGCTCGCGACACGCTGTCTCAAGAATGTCGGGATACCTGTATAGCCGCGATTGACGGTCTTCATCGTTAGTCTCCTTTAGTTGGCTTTTCTGAAATCTGGATGGAAGGCTTGGACGCGATCAAAGAACTCGGCGACCCGCGCATTCTTTCTACTAGAGATCACCTCCCTAGGGTCGCCGTCGGCCACTATCCTTCCGTGATCCATGAACATGAGCCTTGTGGCGACATCTCTTGCGAAGGCTAGTTCATGAGTAACGACCATCATGGTCATACCTCCGTCTGCGAACTCACGCAGAAGGTTCAACACCTCCCCCACAAGCTCCGGGTCGAGCGCAGAGGTTGGCTCGTCAAAGAGCATGATTTCAGGGTCCATCGCCAAAGCTCGAGCGATGGCGACACGCTGTTTCTGTCCGCCAGATATTTCCCCTGGGTACCGCGCGGAAAGATGAGAAATCTGAAGGCGGTCAAGAAGCCTCCGAGCATTGTTCCGCGCTTCCTCGACACTTCGCTTTGCGACCCTTATCTGCGCACGTGTCACGTTCTCTTCGACCGTCAAATGGGGCCAAAGGTTTAGCGACTGATAGACCATGCCGATGCGAGGTCTGATCTTGTCGATCTCTCGGCTGGATTGGCGCCTTATCAGGCCCTCGGGGGACCGGTCGCGACCAAGGTACTCACCGCCCACCTGCACAAAACCGTCGTCCGGCGGATCGAGCCACAGGAGAGTGCGGAGAAGCGTAGACTTACCGCAGCCGGAAGGCCCAACCAGAGAGACGACTTGCCCCTTAGGTATTCGGAAATAGACCTCATCGAGGGCGCGAGTATCGCCAAAGCTTCGGATTAGGTTAGTTGCTTCAAGCGCAATTTCAGTCATGTGCGCCTCCCGTCGAGGACAAGATATCTGGACACCAGTGGTGTCATCAGACGATTGCGGCTCGCCCCTGCCAAGCGACGCTCAAACATGGTGGCGCCAAACGCGAATGCCGCGGTTATCGCCCAATAGATCAGAGCGACGGCGATGAAGACTTCGAAGGGGGCAAAGGTCTCCCCTTGGACCACTAGTCCTGAAAAGGTAAGTTCAGCGACCGTGATCGTGGAGATGACTGAGCTTTCCTTGATCATGGTCATCGTACAGTTGACCACTGGGGGAACCATTGGCGCTAGGATCTGCGGGATGATGACATCTTTTGCAGCCGCCGCAGGCGACATGCCGATCGCCCGCGCAGACTCCCACTGTCCTTTTGGTAGAGCCTGCACGCATGCACGAATGATTTCTGTATAGTAGGCGCCCGCGAAGAGTGAGAGCGCGGCGGTTCCGTTTACGATTGCTGGAAAGCGGATCCCTGCGGCCGGCAAGCCATAGTGAATGAGGAAGAGCAGCACGATGAACGGGATGCCACGCATCACCGCGATGTACGTCGAACAAATCCAGCGCAAAGGTGCAAACCTTGAAAGAGCGGCCAGGGATGCGAAACCGCCGATCGTCATTCCAACGACGAATGCGATGGCTGTGATCCTGAGCGTCATTCCTGCGCCCTCCATGAAGAGCGGGAGGTTGTCGATGATAACAGAAGGATCAAGAGACATTAGCGGCTCTCCCGTGCAAAGCGGCGCTCAAGGAACCAGCCCCCAGCTGTAAGCGCGAGATTGATAAGGAGAAACATCAGGGCTGCTGCGAGGATGGGCTCGAACGGACGGAACTTTGCTGCCCCAATCTGTTGAGAGACACGCAGCGCTTCGACGACTGTGATGACCGATAGTAGTGCAGTGCCCTTCACCACCACCGTTCCCTCGTTAATGAGCATAGGAGTAATGCGGCGGAAGAGCTGAGGCAGAACCACTTTCCTCCAGATGATCCGAGGAGGAAGGCCAAGAGCCGTTGAAGCCTCTATTTGCCCGCCGTCAATTTCAGGGAGAGACCCCCTCATGATCTCCGAAATAAAGAAAGATGAGTTCAACGCGATTGCGGTGACCCCCGCCACCTCCGGGGGCAAGCGAAGGCCGGTTGCGGCTGGGAGCCCGTAGTAGATCAGGAAGATCTGGATCAGGATCGGAGTGCCTCGGATGAAGCTTAGAGATAACGCAATCAGCCCGTTCACTGGCGTAATCTTTAGCGATCGAATGAGGGTCAGCAGAGTTCCACCGACCAAAGCAAGGCAGAAGGCTAAAACCGCAATCCGGAGATTGATCATCGCCGCATCGGACACGCGAGGCAGCGAGGAGAGGACGTATTCAAAATCGAACTTCATGCTCTTTTCCAAAGGGGAGGAGGACGGCCCCGGCACATGCGCCGGAGCCGCTTTGGATCAGACAGCGCTCGGCGGAAGATATCCCTCGTCAGGGATCTCCATTTTGAAGCCAAACCACTTTTCCTGAAGCTCGTAGAGTCGGCCGTCGTCGCGCATCTTCAGGATCACAGACGAAATGAAATCGCGCAGATCGGCGTCTTCCGGCCGGGTTACCCAAGCTTGATAGGTCCACTGAACGCCAGTCTCGATCGGCGCCGCGACCTCGAATACGTCCGGGTGTTCTTTAACCAGAACTGCGAGAGACGGGAGCGACTGGATCACTGCATCGATCTCACCGGATGCCAGAGCGGTGTAACAATCAGTGTAGGCAGTGTAGAGTTTGAGCTCCTTGAAGCCTTCTCCCTCCGATTTCAGCTTTTCATCAACAGCCTTAGCGATCGGCTCAGCAGAAGACGCGAGCTGCGTGCCAACGGTCATCCCAGCCAGACCATTTTCTGTCTCGATCGCTTCACCCTTTCGGGTCATCACATACGGCTGTCCATTGGCAATCGGCACAGTGTAGGCGTACTTCTTAGCGCGCTCCTCATTGATCGATACTGTTGTCGCCACGAAGTCGAAGTTACCTGCAAGAAGACCCGGCAGAATACCCTGCCAAGGCAGGTCCAACTGCTCGAGCTCAACGTCGAGTTCCGCGATTATCACATCTAGGATATCCTTGCCGTAGCCGACGATCTCGCCACTATCATCAACGAATTCAAACGGGGGGAAGGCCGCTTCGGTGCCAACGGTTACCTTACCGGTCTCCCGGATCTTGGCTAGTGTGCCGCCGGACTGGGCCCAGGAAAGCGAGGGCACGGATGCACTTGCGCCAGCAATAGTCATCAGTCCGAATTGGCGTCGGGTGAGTTTCATCTGGTTCTCCATGTTGGATTAGGAAGGTCCCAGACCTGCCAGTCTTTTTGCCGGCTCGGTCTGGGTATTCGTGGGAGGTGACTTACTTGCCTTCGAAATAATCAGCGCGCACTGCAGCGCCGATGAGGTTCACAGCGAGGCGGCCCGCCAAGATCGATGTGATGTTGTTCACATCCCGCGACGGTGTGATCTCGACAATGTCCATTCCAAGGACCCGCCCCTTACCTACAAGGCCGTGGATAAGCTTTCGGCATTGATGGAAGGTCAGACCTCCGGGAGCCGGACCTTCCACTCCTGGAGCCTCCGAAGGGTCGATCCCGTCGGCATCGATCGTAATGTAATAGCGACCGCCGGAGGGGATACGCTCGAGCACGGCCTCCACTCCAGCGTCATGGACTTCGAAAGCTGGTACGATGTTGGCGCCATACTCCATAGCAGCTTGGTATTCCTCAGGCCGCCCACTACCTTGCGCGCGAATGCCGATTTGGAAGATATCTCCGAAGTGGCTCATCTCCGACGCGCGCCGGATCGGGCTCGACAGACCATCGTGAACACCGTTCACCTCGTCACGCCAATCGATGTGAGCATCAATCTGTACGAGTGTGATTGGGCCCTTCTCCGGCTCACAGTCCTCCAAAGCTCTAAAGATCGGGATCGGGATCCCGTGGTCGCCACCGAACGTGATCGGCATGGCGCCGGCCTTGAAAATTTTGCGCATTGCTTCTTCGGCTTTGCGGTAGTGATCCCCGCCGGGCACGGTGAGATCGTAGGGCACATTACCCACGTCTACGGCCTTAATCGGCCGGTTGTCGTAGATGGGGCCACCGACATCAAAATCATGGCGTTCTAAACTACGCGAAACGCGATCACTCATGCGACGGATCGTATCCGGTGCATTCGACTGATCGTTGGCGAGAGCGTCTGGTGTATAGGCACTCCCATTTGGGATGCCGACGAAGGCAATGTCCGCGTCCAGCTTGTCGAGATCGGTGTTCACTTCCGAGAAGAGGAAGCTGCCGTAACTGACTGGCGCCGGCACAGTCAGTTGTTCGTTCTCAATATTTGAGACCTCGTTCATGCAATCGGCTCCTGCATTCGAATTCATCATGGTCGGGTGTCGGCGGCGCTCAATCAGTCATCCTTGCGCTCATACCGTCGGCTTCTTGCCGTGACACCAAGGTGAGCGTTCACCGCGGTTCCCAAAAGGGCGAAGTTGGCAACCGTGGTTGCGAAACGAACAACTTGGAGCACAAAATGGGCGTAAGGCAGACGCGTTTGATCGGGAACTTGTCGGAAGCCGATCTCAAAAATATGCGTATTTTCCGTAGGGTTGCGGATGCCGGTGGCGTTACCGCTGCAGCCGAGCTCCATGGCGCGGAGAAGTCGACCTACAGCCGTTCGCTGAAAGCTCTTGAAGAGCGTCTAGATGGCGCCCTTTGCGAGCGCGGGCCTAATGGTTTCCGTCTCACAGAGTACGGCCGCAGGGTCTACTCAGCAGCCACATCTCTAGAAGATGCCCTTGGAAACGTGCGCACAGAAATCAACGGCGCCCGAAAGCGCTTAACCGGCGCAATCAGTCTAGGTGTCGCGGACAACATGCTCACAAACCCGGCGGCCAAGATCTCTGATGCACTTGAGGTGTTCTTTCAGCGTGCCCCGGCGGTGAGTGTGTCACTATCCATTCTTCCACCCGATCAACTCGCGCAAGCGCTCGCGGATCGTAAAGTCCATCTCGCAGTGATCGGCGCGACCAATCTAGAACCGAACATGACGGCGACGCGTCTTTTTGAAGAGGACTACGCGCTTTATTGTTGTCCCCAACCGGGGCAACATCCACCACACCTGAACACACTGCGCTCGCGCGGTGTCGGAGTTGTTCACCGCAATTTTTCCGGACCTGGGCCCAGCGCGGATTCTCGCAAGATTACTGCAGCTTGGATCGTATTGGCGAGCGGGCTCGAAGCTGTCGCAACCTACATCAATACTGGACGATGCGTGGGATTTATGCCGCGCCACTATGTAGAAGGCATCCGAACCCGCCGACCGTTTGTCGAAGTTCCGGGAAGCGAGCATTTGCGTAGAAAGACAGAGTTCGTCGTGGCTCAAGAAACCGGGCGTACCAAGTCTCACCCCATGATCCTAATGTCGGATATCCTGAAATCAACGATGCAGAACTGAGGTGATGACCGAAGCAGCCCTCCGCCGCGCGTAAAACCCGCTTTCAGGATCTCTTAGTACGTCTCCGGGGAGTAATCCCAAGGACGTGTTTTGGCCCATCATTTATACATCGCGGAGAAGCCATCGCTGGCGGAAGCGATCGCAAAGGCGCTGGCAGACATCAATAAGACCACGGCCACCAAGTCAGGTGGTGCCTGGAAGGTCGGAGACGATGAAGTCTGCTGGCTATTCGGTCAGATGTACGAGCTGCGTGAGGCCAAAGAGTACGATGAGCTCTGCCAGAAATGGAGCCTAGACGATCTCCCAATCATCCCGGACAAGTGGAAGATGAAGGTCATCGAAGACAAGAACTGGCGTATCCATATTCGGTGTCGGCCAGGAGATTCCAGGAGCAGGTCGCATTCGTGAATTCATGCGGATGGACGGAAACTTCGCAGTTGTAACCGAGCGTCGCGTGATCATCCCGTAGCCACGACCAAAGGTGTGGCGGAAGGTCATCATTCCGCAGATGAATGCGTCTCGCCACACCTTCTCCGAATTTCGGACATGATGTCATTGCTTTAGTGCCAAACGTTATGACGTCTTTCTCGACGTCTGAGAAGTTGAAGGGCTTTAGATGAGTAACTTATTGGTGGGCTTTCAGGCCCTTTTCGCTATGGGTCTCGGTTGGGGATTCATGTCCGATGTCGTTGGACTTGGCGGCCTCGCATCGTTTGTATTCGGCTCGATCCCCGCGTGCCTGATCTACGGGTTCATCATCGGACTCATGCCCCGCATCATGAGTGTGGTCGGCGCTCTGGCATGGGCCTGGGTAGGGTTCTCACTTACGACCGAGTACAATTTGGGGACAGACACTGTCGTTGCCGCAACCGTACTTCTGGGTGCAGTTGGCGGCTTCGCCAATTTCAAATTTGCAGCCCAAAACGGCTACATGAATCGTCAAGCCCCCCAGCAGCAAGCGGCAATCCACTCCGTTTCGAACGTGACAGGCCCGGACTATGACGACACGCACGTAGATGATGAGCCCATTCTGGATGGTAACGACACGTGGCAACTAGCTCACGCCCTCGACCACTTGCTTCGCGCCAGGGCGATCAAACAGTCCACTTACAACCGGGCCATCGTAAAGCTTCCTTTGGAATTCGCCCGAGTTCCACCGAACGCTATCGACATGAAGACACTCGAGAGAGAAGAGGTTACCCCTTACAGCCTCTACCTTGCGACCATCCTAGGAGAGAGCCAACTGATCTCGGATGCCGAAGGTGATGCAGCGATCGCCGTGATTGAAACCCAGATCTCGGACCTGCCTGATGACGAATATAAGAGCCTCCAACTCGACGGGCAGAGCGAGGAGAGCGCCCAGCGTGCTGGATATGACCTCCGTATGCTTCGGCAGAAGGGCGATATCGGTTACATGCAGGGCCACTTGTTCGATTTGGCAGAGTGCCGCGCGATCTCGATGGACACCTTCCGCCGTGCAATCGTTGAGGTCGACCCCGACTACGATCTCTCGCGGGCCAAGCCGGAGAACTTCATGCACAGCGCCCCTAGGGCCTCCGCCAAGAAAGATGCCAACGAACTTCTCAAGGTCGGCCTCATTACCCGGCGGGAGCGTGACCTTGCTCACAAGGCGATCGACGAGGCCAAGTCTGCAGCCTAAGGCACCCAGCTATGCCTTCGTAAAGAGCCCCGAGTGGGGCTCTTTTTGTTTTTGATGACCTCTACCGAGTCATGAGTACCCTCAGCCAATCTTGAAGGATCTCTGGCTTGGGTCCGCGGGGTAAACGCTCTTGCGCATCATGCACTGGAATATGTGTAGGAAGACCTTCCCCGCCTCTTTGGTTCCTGGATGGGAGAGGAAGTAGTTGTGGCCCTTATCGTCACCATAGAGCGAATTCACGTTGTCACAGTTGACCTGATAGACGTTCCCCTCGCCTTTTCGAAGTTCCATGTGTGGTCCAGTGCTCCCGAGGCGCCGCATGACGTTGCCATTCTTCACGTTGGCAGCAACGCTGGCATTCAGCGCTTTGTCATCCACCGCGTAGTAGACCACAACGTTTCGAGACGCTTCGCAGATCAGTGAGCCCGAGTGCCCGGGGTCCAAAGTATCGTTGACCACGTCAGCAGCTACGAGAAATGAGTTCTGAAAAAGCCTTGGGAACCCGGCCGACACGTTTTTCCGGCGCCAATCGATAAGGGTTTGGCGATATACTCGAGCGCCCATCGAGTGGGCGAGCACATTCAGTCTCTTCAAGCATCTGGGGAATTCAGAGTTTTTCGAAAGCTTCTTCTCCATCTCGAGTTGCCACTCCAAAAACCTTGAAATGACACGAGATAGGGATGCACCACTATAGTACGCGGACCATTGATCGTCCCAGTAGTCCTGAACGATGCCAAAGTCGTTGTCACAAGGCCAGATGACCGGGAGAACAAGCACTTTTCCTGCCTGTTGGTCGCACAACTCCTGCAGTTCATGAGCTCTAGTGAGAGCGTCGTGAGGAAGTGTGTTGAACCCGTGGATGTATATCAGAACCTGATCATAATCCTGTCCCCGAATGCGTCCAAGGAGACCTTCGCTCATGATTTCGATGTGTTCGACTTTTTCAGTGTATTCCTTTTTGCCACCCCGCGTCTTTATAGAGCCCGCTTCGCAGAAGAACATGGAGTTCGACGGAGCGTTGTTATCCAGGTCGAAGGTGAACTTTCGACCCATTCTGGAGCGAATACTTTGTTCGGGAAATCTGTTAGTGATAAAAAGCATTATGAATCCTTTGCATTAAATAAAAAACACAAAAGGCCAAGAAATATACGGCGAGTCATAAAATGAACGTAAGTCAGAGTTTACCGTGATATCGACACTTCGCAAGCAAAACCAAGTTCGACATCACTGGTGACCTGCTCCCCATAGAGTCCGGGTTTACGAGTTCGCTCTGTTCAGGGTTGATGTGCTACCCGACGCGCCCTCGGCCGTCCTTAGAGTTTCCGCGCTTGCATCAGGCTCACGGGCTGGTGTCGTGAGCTGATTTGATCAGGTCTGCCGGGACCTTTTTGCCGATGGCCCCATGCGGTCATTCTTCGTTGTAGTCTCTACGCCAAGCCTCTAGCTTTTCGGCGGCATCTTCAAGGCTCATGAACCAGTGGCTGTTCAGGCATTCCGCCCGGAAGCGCCCGTTGAACGCCTCGATGAAGGCGTTGTCCGTGGGTTTTCCGGGACGCGAGAAGTCCAGCGTCACGCCCTTGGCATAGGCCCATATGTCCATGTCCTTCGAGATGAACTCGCTGCCCTGATCGACGCGGATTGTGGTTGGATAGCCGCTGCGTTTGCACACCCGTTCCAGTGTCGCGACCACATCCTCGCCGCGATAGGTGAAGCGTGCATCGAGCACCGGCACGTAGCGCGAGAAGGTGTCCACCACCGTGAGCACGCGAAGCTTGCGCCCCGTCGCGAGCTGATCGTGGACGAAGTCCATCGCCCAGATATCGTTGGGCCCGACGGCCTCCTTCCGGTCGTCGCGGAGCTTGGCCTTTACCCGCCGCTTCGGCGTCTTGTTCCGCAATTGCATGCCCAACTCCTTGTAAATGCGATAGGTCTTTTTCGCGTTGATCTCCCAGCCCTCGCGGCGCAACAGCACATGCACCCGCCTGTAACCGAAGCGGACACGGGTCTGGCAAATCTCTCGGATCCGCTGTTCCAAAGCGGCCTGCCCAGGTCGCCGAGACTTGTAGCGATAGGTCCTTGGATCGAACCGGATCACCTCGCAGGCGCGGCGGATCGACACCTACCAATCCGCCCGCATCTCGTCGACCAGCGTCCTCTTCCGGGCAGGCCTCAAAGCTAATGGGATGGTTCGCCCCGCCGCCCCGGGCGACAATCGTTGGATATCAACTCGGGAGGTAAGAAGATGCAACTTAACCCCAAGACTTGCGCCGTCTTCGGCGTCGACATCGGCAAGACGCTCTTTCACGTCGTGGGCCTCGACGCCTTTGGCGCACCTATCCAAAAAGCAAAGCTACGACGCGACACAGTTCTTCAGTTCTTCGCGGAGGCAGACCCGACCCTCGTCGGCATGGAAGCCTGTCCGGGTTCGCAGTGGCTTGCCAGGAAGCTTCGGGAGCTCGGCCATGATGTCCGCATCATCCCGGCTCAGTTCGTCAAGCCCTACGTGAAGTCGCACAAGAACGACATTATCGATGCCGAGGCGATCGCGGAAGCTGCGACCAGACCGACGATGCGGTTCGTCGGGATAAAGGAGGCGCATCAGGTCGATTTGCAGATGCTGCATCGTGTTCGCAGCCGGCTGGTGAAAGCACGGACCAATCTCATATGTCAGATGCGGTCGTATTGCTTGGAACACGGCGTCGCGCTTCGCCAAGGCGCCGGGGTGTTCAAGCTCGATATCGTCCGCGCGATCGATAATCTTGAGAACGATTTGACTGATCGAGCACGGGTTGTCTTGCGCGAGCTGCAGGAGGACCTTCTCCGTCTTGAAGAACGGATCCTCAGCGTCTCGACCGAGATTAAGAACATCGCAGACAGCGACGAAACTGCGCGTCGGCTTATGACCATTCCTGGTGTCGGCCCTCTCGGGGCGACGGCAATCCTAGCATCCATTGGTGACCCTACGCGTTTCAAGAAAGCACGTGATGTTGCTGCCTGGCTAGGACTTGTGCCGAGGCAACATTCTACTGGCGGCAAACAGACGCTGCTCGGCATAGCGAAGCGCGGGAGCAGCTACGTACGAACGCTTCTAATCCACGGCGCCCGGTCAGTCTTGATGCATCTCGATCGCGCCAAGGACCGGCTTGGCCTGTGGGTGGACGAACTCCGAACCAGGATGCACGTGAATAAGGTGACTGTCGCACTGGCGGCTAAGTTGGCGAGGGTGATTTGGGTGGTGCTCAGCGAACCTGGGGCCACATACGAACGGCGCGCTCCCGAAGGGGGCTGCGTCTAAACCTATCCGGAAAACCCGGATCAGAATGCGAGGCTCGAAATGATGACGAAAAGGACGATCGACGCGCTGTAAACCCGTTCCGAAAGCGGGCTCCGTGCCCGAACAAGCTAATTGGGAACGGCGCGTGCGGATCTCATCATGGCCTGGCTGGAAAACCAGCCCACTCGCGAGAGGCCGGATACATTTATGCAATCCTGAACGTCATCAGGAAGAACCTTGCACAGGCGGGGCGAACCATACATTTCGCTTGATGACGTCCTGCAACATCTCCTTGTCCAGCGCGAGATCGGCGACGATCTTCTTCAACCGCGTGTTCTCCTGCTCGAGCTCCCGCAGCCGCTTCATCTCGGACGGCATCAATCCCGCGTACTTCTTCTTCCAATTGAAAAAGGTCGCCGTGCTGATCCCCGCCTTGCGGCAGACCTCCACGACAGGCGTGCCATCCTCTGCCTGCTTGATGATGAACGCCTTCTGCGCGTCCGTGAACTTCGATGCCTTCATGCGTTTCCGCTCCTCTCCCAGCCAAGGAATCCGTCCGGAAAACTCTAAGCAGGAACGGGGACGTTTTAGGGGATCACATCAGAAGCAACAAGCGCGCTTGATGCGCTTAGCTTTCCAGGTCCTCGATATTCACAAAAAGAGTTTCGATGAAGCCTTCGCCGTCAATGTTCTCGGTGTGCCGTACGGCAATGCCCTCCGGTAATTCATGACCACAGAATCGCGGGTGGTCTTTGATCTTCTCTAGCCATCTATTTTGTCGACTGAAGTCGCCGAAGGCCGAGAGCCTTTCATTGAAAGCATCGTAGTCCGCTTCTTCCTCGAACGGGCCGAAAATCAGGTAATCATCCTTGGTGAAGAACCGGATAATCACACTCGTCCGGTAGGGCTCCACATACTCGAGGACTGAATCTATCTCTCGAGTAACGAGGAACTCGCCTACTGGACCTGCTCCTCCTTCAGTAAGCTCATGATCAACGGCTGCATACTCTTCTGCAGGGCACTCGCCTCTCAGCAACGCAAGCTTGAATGTCATCGACGCAAAAATGTCAGAGCCATCTTGCCGTCTAAGCCGATAATAATTGTCGTGCTCATCGACATGCATCCCAACCAGCCGCGAAGGAGTGCCTGAAATCATGTCCCATACGATCTCATCGGCATGCGGAGAGCTGAAGTCGTAGTTTACCTTAAAGCTCTTCGCCGCGCATCCCATGTCCGGAAAATTCGGGAAGCTTGGCGCATGCTTCAGCAACTCGACATAGATACTTTCTCGGTCCGGCGACCCCTTCAGAGCAAGCTCGGCGTCGTAGAGCTGGATGCGCCGATCTCCGTACACGACCCACCCCTCATCGGCGCCATCGACGCCCCAAAATAAATCAGGCTCAGTTCGACACATTCGAACGATGGGGCCAAACTGGTAGTCGGGAGTAGTTCTAACTATGAGCATGTCTTTGACATACGTTGTTAAGGTTCTGACGTGCAAGCCGTCATGCTCGGGCCGCGCACAAATGGCCTACAGTCATAGACCGAAAAGCATCAGTTCAGCGATCTCATCTGAAGTCATGCACTTAGCCGGTCTCCAATTCAGATGTCCCATGGGCGCTGACGCCGGACACTCTCGGTGAGATCACGGATCGTCCGCTCGACGTTCTTTACAAGGGGAGCAAAGGGCGATGGCAGGAGTTTCACCGTCGCTGCGCCATGGCCTTTCTCGACACCCGCCCGCCACAGGGACTAGAACCTAAACCCGAGACGGAGCTGCGTGAGAAGGTTGACTGGAAAGAGCTTGAGAAGGCCGCCGCCAAGAAAGTAGGCCGGGACCATCGTTCGGCGGTGAACCGTCAGCTGTCACAGTTCGAGATCCCAGACCCCGAAATGCGCGCCGATATTCAGGCCTGGATGCTTCGACTGCACAAGCCAGACATGTCGGAGTTCGGACTGCAGACTGCCGTTGACCAGACCATGGAGATGGTGGATTTCGTGCGGAACCATGTCGTCATCCCGGCCGCTGCCACGCGGGCGCTTGAGATCGGCAACATCGATGACTTCTGCATCGCTGGGAACCAGTTCAACTCTGGCTGGGAAGCTGCGATCCGACTATTGTTTCTTCCGGACCCCGAAAACCCGGGCGCCGGGAAGACCGCTCCAAACATCTTCGAAAACACCAGGTACTTCCTTAACGACTTCGCGCGGATCTCGTCTCAGACCATCGGCGACGGCATCCAGATGAACACGTTGGGCACCCTCAAGGAAGGGCATTGGCCGAGGCTCTTCCCAGGAAATCCAGTCGCGCCCAACGGGATCTACTTCGAAAGCCTGGACTGCACCGAAGAACTCCAGGCGGAAGGAAATCCTGGTCGCAATGCCGACGGCACACAAGGTCTGTCCCACTGTGTCGGTGGCTACACTCACCAATGCAAGAGCTCCTTTCGCACATCGCGAGCCTTCGCCGGCGCATTCAGAAGACGGACCCAGTTACTGGCGTCGTTGAAGAGAGCTTTCAGCGCTTGGCCACCGTCCAGTTTCACAAGATCCAAGACTTCAGCAAGCCTCTCACACGAGGTCAGTTCTACGCAGTGAACGACACCCGTCCATCAGCAGAAATGCAGGACGCTTTGCGCTGGTTTGAACAGGCTGTATCGACCAAGACGATTTCGCTCAATGAAGAACAAATTGGCCAGTACATGGAAGCGAATGGGGAGAGAGTTCAGTTCGACGAGGTGGAATCCGTCTGTGCCTATAAATGGAGAGAGGATGGCAATGTCACCAACGCCATGATGGCTGTCGGTCGTCTGGTTCATAAGGGTGTCACCAAGACAGTCCGCGGCATTGACGACTTTGTCGGGCATCCGGTTCTTCAGAACGTGGTAGCCTCAATCGACCCGATCTATGGCGCCACCAGAAAGCACGACGACGAGTTCGAGCCCGCCAGTATGACCATGTGAAGAATGCTAAGACTCTTAAGGAGGCCGGGTCCAATGTTTGGTTCTCGGCCTTCTTGTGTGAGCTCAGGCGTGGAACCAGTTCAGATGGACACCACCGCGGCGCTTTTTTCTGAAAAAGCCTTTCTTGGAAGGTAAAAACCTCCATGGCTTAGGCTCCATCATTTTCAGAGTTTCTCGATCCCCCTGCCCTTCGGCTTGCACTCGTCCGGTTTGAAGCATGAGTAGAACGCCCAGCATGAATAGAGCTTCTGCAGAAGCCTCGCGCCGGGCGGCGCCCGTCATGGTGTCAATGTCGGGACCGTTCTTCCTGAGGTCCTCGAGCACTTCCATTTGATCAACGTATCCTTTGGGAACGTGCGTATAGATAAGAGACATCATCCGGGCCCAGGACTCCGCCGGAACCTTACTGTAGGAGAAGCGAGCCCTCTGTGAGAGGTCCTCAAGCTGCGCCTCGTCCCAGGAAAAGAAGGCCGGCGCATGATCAACGCGCCCGTCAGAGAACCGCCAGGCAACGGTTCCGATCACAGCATCGCTGTCCTCACCGCCATAAGTCACCATCACGCCGATCCTCTCTGGATGTTCGACATCATGCATGAGCACGTCGACATCGGTCCGTCTCGCGCGTTCAGACCACTCGAACCAGCAGACTGTGTCAGGTAGCATCAGGAAGTCGAGGTTGTGCTCGATCGTGTGCGGAAACTCCGAAACCGTGTCTGAAACTGCCGTGGCCAAGCCGTCAGAGACATCGAACTGCCTGGCGTCAGGCAGAAGGGCCAGCAATTGGTCTCGCTCAGGCGCACCAGGGACGGTCGCAAGCATGGCCTGGAGGTCTTCTAGAAGGGTGTTGGTTTCGTCTTGCAGGGAATCTGGGGTCATCTCTCGAGACTAGCTCGCCTCTCTTAACGACGATTGAACTCACGTAGTTGGTGGTCCGTTGACTAGCGATGCACGTCGCTGATGGTCCATTCGCAAGCAGCTGCGAGTTTTCCACGTAGTTGATGGTCCAAAGTCCCCGCGATCCACGTAACACATGGTCCATTCTCAGTCCGATCGTCTCTCAGGAGGCCGAAAAGCACGTAATAGATGGTCCATTGCTTCAGAACTCATTGCGCGAAACCTAGTTTGAGATAATTGATCGCGTCACACTTGGTCCGTCGCATTTTCGTGCACAGAGTTATCCACGTAGTTCAGGGTCCAACCCCAACATCGACGCGTAGTTGCCGGTCCAAGCGACACTGAAAACGCGTCATACATGGTCCATTCTGTCCGAAGTCATTGGCGTGGTTTGAGCTTTCACAGGACCGCAACTGTCGCATTCCCCCAATATTTCGCCCGATCACCGCGTCTAGCACGTAGTTGACGGTCCATTTGACTCTGACACGCGTAGTTCTCGGTCCAATCAAGGGCCTCCACACGTCGCAGATGGTCCCTTCAGGATCGGCTCCTTAGTCGAGATATCTCGCGTAGTAAGTGGTTCGAGATATACTTAAATATCTGTTATTACTGCTTTAAACTGGATGTTAGCCTACCAACGAACCGAGAACTACGCGAGGTTTTCAGGTCACACTTACTGCTGATCTCCGCGGAGCGTAGTTGAGGGTCCAAGGGGCGAACCGGTAGGCGACGGGCAGCTTGCGGGAATCTAGAACGGCTCCCGAGGTATCCAACTATAAACCGCAGACGCCACCCTTGGGTGAATAATTACGTCTGTAAATCAAGAACTTGAGGACCCTATGGCCCACCAACTACGTGCAAGAGAAGATTCGGGGCCAGGAGTCCCACCTGGATCGTTCTTGTGCCGCGTTGGACCAGAAACTACGCGGGGCACCCAAAGTGACCTTGAAGATGGACCATCAACTACGTCAGATTTCTGTCTGACGGACCGGCAACTACGTATGAATCCGTTTGCGTCGAAAGAGGCGGATGTGAACAATGGTGACCAACGAGCAGGGAACATAAAATCAGGCCGAGAAATGGCGTCTAGAATGCTGGAAACGGTAGACATTGAGGGTACGGAAGAGCTCGAGGGCATGGATGTAGCGCAGCTGCCTCTTGACCTCGGCGACCAAAGCCGTGTGACGGGCATCGGCAACAAGCCGTTGCTCATGGTCTTCAAGTTCTTCGCGATTGCGACCACAGAGATGTCTCTGGTTACTAAAGCGCCTTGGAACGATGTGACGGTGGAACTGCGGTGTGAACCGAACCCAAAGTACGGTTTGGCAACTCAGTTCGACAAGCACTTCTTCATGTTCGTCATCTCAAAAATGGCTCATATCAGGCGTTCGACCGGCACCACGCCGCGGAACGTAGACGTGACGATCTCCGAGTACCTCCGCGCTACCAACACGACTTCGACTGGCTACGCTTACGATCAGGTCCGTTTGAGCATTCAGCGCCTTCAGAGCATGCGGATCTACACCAACATCGAGATGAACGGCCGCGGTGTAGATGAGTGGTTCAGCTGGTTCCAGAGGGCGAGCATGCACTATGAGACTCGGAATGTGGGCGGGAAAGAGCGCCGCTGCATGACGTCTTTCTCGATCGAGCCGTGTGACTGGATCGTTGCCGCAATCGACGAAGACGCTGAGCTTCTCAACTATGCGCCTGAGTACTTCCAGCTCAAGAGCGCCTTTGTGCAGAGGATTTATGAAGTCGCGAGGGTAGAAAGCGCTCAGGAGGTTTTCAAGATCAGCCTCGAGAAACTCATGATGCACACTGGTTTCGACCAGGACCCTAAGGCATTCAGGAAGAACTTCCGCCGGCAGGTTGTGGGCGCCAATGGCGCCACGATGGTTCCTGGCCATGCCGTATACGCTTACAGTACTGCGGCACCTGGTAGATCCGTCGAGTTCAATCGCCGCGTAAAAGCGGAAGACCAGTGGTACGTGTTCGTTCGAGGCGCCAAACAACAGGCACGTCTTGATCGTCACCTCGACGACATCCCGGACTGGGACCCGTCGCTCAATGACTATGAAATCAGAACGATTACTCCGAGCGCGGAGCGACTGAAGGAGGCAGCAAGCAAGAGGCACTAAATGAAAGAGGTGACCAGAGCGCCAACTCTGATCACCCCTCGATATAAAACCCCTGAGGGCCTTAGATCATACTAGCACTCTGATCATAGGCATCCTCGGAACCGCTTACAATAGAAAAGGACCGGAATGAGTAAATTCCGGCCACGGAGCAGTGATGTCTATCGAAACCCCGGAGCCGTTTGTTCGGCATCCGGCGTGGTGGGGCAAGCGTCTCAAGGGGAAGGGTATGCACCTTTCGCTCTTGAACACGCTCTCTTCGCACGCCGACGCAACAGCTGACACTTGTTTTCCCTCGCAGGGAGAACTTGCCGAGATTCTTGGTCGCTCTCGACCTTGGGTGAATGCGGCAATCAAAGAGCTCGTGAACCTTGGGCTTCTCGTGAAAGTCAACCGCATCAAGAAAACCCGCACCGGCTACGCGACTACAAGCTGTCTCTACAAGCTCATCTATCGTGAGAACGACTGCTGCGTTGCTGCTGAGCAAGAGACTGAGAATGCAGATAGAATTTTGAGTGTCAGTCCTCTGACACCCCCTGTAAAGCAGCCTAACACAAACAAGAATCCAACTAACAAATCTCTCTCTGAAATTTCAGTTGATGAATGGGAGCCGAAGCCCGCAACCGTAACCACGCTGACGGACGCTCTCGGCTCCGAAGCCGGGAAGCGGTATCTCGGCAAGTTCCGTGCGAAGGTCAAAGATCGCGGCTATCAGTACTCGGATTTCGACCTCGCGATCTTGGAATGGCTCGATGCAGATCGGAAGCGGGGACTAACTCAGACCTCGGTCCCGAAATCTGGTGCCCGTAGCTCGTCGAGGCCAACGAAAGAGGTCGGAAGCAAGATCGATACCGATGTTGAGGCGCTCATGGCGTCCGATGCAATGATCTCTGGACAAACGAAGGTGGTCGCCGGGGCTCTCCTGGCTGGCAGCGCCCTTCCCCCTCAGGCTTCTGAAGCGTCTCGGTTCCGGGCGGCCTGCCTTCTTGTGGCAAGAGATCGCGGGGTCGATTTCTACCGGTCGTGGCTGTCTTCTCTGAAAATGGGGGCAATCAAAGATGATACGCTCGTGGTCTCGGGTGGGACGGTATTCGGCCGTCGATATGTCAGCGAGAACTGTGATGGCGCCCTCACCCGAGCTTGCCGGGCTGCAGGACTGCGCTTCCAGCGTCTTAGGTTTTCATAGCGCGGCAACTGGCAGCTTCGTTGTGCCTTGCGATGATTTGGCCAACCTGAGGAGTACAGATAACGAGGATCAGACCCGTGAATACACAAGTGGATGCCATCGAGATGGCAAAGCGCGCGCGGCAAGCCGTTGTGGCCTTCGGATACGTGAACAAAGAAGCTCGAGCCGTGGTCTTCGAGGCTCACGATCTGTAGTCGGGCGACGCTCGACAAGAGGTTGCGCGTGTCTTGTAGGGTTGTGCGCTCGTTGCGGATCACCTGCAGTAACCCGCGGAAGACGTCTCCGTCATGGCGAGGCTGATCCGCGCGCAGACGGAACTGAACTCTGACCTGCTCATCTTGAATGAGCTCGACCCAGCCCTGGGTCTTTCTGATAACGACGGGACGCTTAGACGAGAGGCGTGCGCAATCGACGGCGATAAGGTCGGCGTTGTCCTCGGCAACACGGCTGTCTGCAGAGTCGAGCGGTTTCAGGTTATCCTTATCTACTGTTAATTTATTCTTTTAGATGTAAGTGTTGATCTTTAGGTTTCGGAGAATTATAAGAATAGATTTGCCACGTGACGAGCGGAGGTCATTTGCCAGACGAGGTGCGGGAGGCTATGGCCGAAGACACTCTGGACGCCGTTATGGCAGATGCCTCGGCGCGTATCCGCTGTGGTGACGATGTCCGGACCGCACTCTGGCGATCAGTTCGGCACCTTTGGGAGGCGGAGCTATTTGAGGACTTCGAAGTCGATCGGACCCACGGGGATTTCGCATGGCCGTTGGTTATGAGCGCGCGAGAAGACGACTTCGATCGGGTTTCGCAGGCTCTGGCGCATGCAAAGGCTCTCGCGGTGTCTGCTGTTACGGTGGTAACAGAGAGCTCGACTGAGGATTTTTGGGGGCTGTTGGATGTCCCCTGCCCGGACGATCGCTGTATTTATTGTGGGCTGGCCTTGTCTTACGAGCCGGTAGCGGAAGGCGCTCCGAGCTTGCACGCCCGTTGTCAGCCTGTGATGGGAACTCTGAAGAGCGCCATTTTCGAGAGCGCATTAAGGCTTGAGCGAGAGAATAGCGGAGTGTCGCAGGCAGCCGACGAGAGACGTGACGACGTTCACGAGCCTGAAGAAACTGTCGAGCAAGTGCTAGTCGGCGTCGAGAGCCTGCTCTCTCACTTCAAGGGAGAGCTATATACCGAGCAAGTAGAGCCGTCTGTGTGAGCGGAAGCTGTTACCGTGGTAACAGAAGCGGGCGTCCGGTCGACCGGGACGGAAATCCTCTAGGTATGATTTCGAGGGAATGTTCAGCCGGTCAGGATGCGCATCTATAGGAACTTGTCCCCGGTTGAGGCGATGATAGAGCAAGGAACTCTATCAGGCAGCCAGTGATTTGTTACTGTGGTAACAGCGCAGGGTCTGGACCACGGTCCGGTAGGTTTTGTTGAGCAGGGTCCCTCTGAGGAAGCTTTGGTAGAGCTGTTACCGTGGTAACAGGAGAGCTCGCACAAGAATTGTTTGCGGATCGGGAAGTGACGCACGACGGTCATGATTGTGCGGAGGGTAATGTCTTGAGTCGTGTCACGGGTCTTTCCGGTTGGACAACATCCCGTGCGGCTGGGTGACCTTCATGCCTTATTACCCCCCTTTTTAGCCAGCGAATGAAAAGAGGGGTAAGGCAGATTTCAGCTGTCCTGTGGGAAGGTAACCTTCGTAGGGACTGTGGCTTCGATGTGCAATGAGCACGGTCGTTACCACGGTAACAGACGAAAAAAGAGCCCCGGTGCAACCGAGGCTCTTTGGCATTTAGGTATGGTGATGCGAGTTTAGTCGAGAGCGTCTCGCAGGATGTCTTCAATCGCCGCGCCGATCTTTTGCAGGGTTTCGTCGGAAATCTTTCCGCCGCGGATCTTCAGGTCGGCGCCAGTTTTGAGACTGTCCATGTGGCATTGGTAGCCAGCAAACCGCCGCGTCTGGCGGATCGGAGGAGCCGATACAGAACGCGAACGGTGGTCTTTGACTTCGCGAGTATCCTGCTCTTGTCCGATCTCAATGTCATCGTGCGCGATTGCAGTCGGTGAGTCTTCTGCTGTTACTGCGGTAACAGCCTCTACAGGCTCTCCGCTTGTGAGCTGCGGTAGAAGCTTGCGAAGGGCAGTGTGTGTGAGGTCGCGGCCCTGGTTCGGAAGCGTATTGATCTCGGTTTCCAACGAAAGGACCTTAAGACCGTTCACAACGTACTGGCGGTTCACTCCGAGTTCCTTCGCGATGGTTTCGCCGGAAACACCTTCGGTCCTCTGCTGCATTTCCTTGGCAAGACCGCCAACTGAACGCAAGAAGTCGATTGGCGTCAGGTCCTGACGCATCGAGTTCTCGAAGAAACGCTTGCGGAGGTCATCGTAGAGCTCGCCGGCATTCAAGAACGCAACGACCTTGATCCCAAGCCGACGGCAGGCTTCGATCCGACGACGGCCTGCCTGAACCAAGAACTTGACGTCCTCATCGTCTTGGATATCGCGGACTTCATATCTGCCGGCACGTGGAACCCAGTTCGGATCGCTGACACGAAGTTCAACTGGCGTCATCTGGCCTTCCTTCTGGATATTGTAGGCCAGAGCCTCAATCTCCGGGTCGTTTTGCCAGTCGTGCGAGCGGTCGGTTCCGACTTCGTCTTCGATGAGGGATACGGGGACCTCAACCGTTTGCTGACGCGAGAAAATTTGGTCGAGTGTCTTTCGGCGGATAGCGTTCATCCGCATTGCATCGTGCTGTCCCGACGGCTGCTCATGCAGGTTCGATGCCTCAGCCTCTTGATGCTGCAGAGGCGCCGTTTCGGCGTCGGCTGTTACCGCGGTAACAGGTGCTGCCGTCGGTTTCTTGCGGGAAAGTTTGCTCATGCTGCCTGCTCCTCGTCGTCGTCAGCCCAAAGCTCAGCTTCGACGATCTCTTGGAAACCCCTGCCGGGTTGGTTCGGATACACGCGCTTAAACAGCGCATCATTGACCGCGTTCACGTATTTGATGAAACGTTGCTGAGCAACACGGCCGCCGGGAGTAGGGGTCCACTCATAGTTGCTCTTGTACTCTTTGGCTGCGTTAGGCACCGCGACGCTTCTGATCGCGTAGAGAGGCAGGAAGTCGGTCGGAGCACGCTCGATCAGTTCTGCGAACTGTTCACGGTCAGTGCTATTGGTCTCATCGACGTTTGTTACCAGGACACTATGCGTCCCTTGGCCGAGTTCGAGGTTGGGGTCGAGCTCCATGTGGGTGTCGATGATGCTCCGAACGCTCTCTACGTAAACGCTGAGAGAGTTCAGATCGAAGCCGCGGGAGCCGATGACCACAGCAAGGTTGGTCGCTGCGATAATGCCGTTCATCTGTGTCGTCGTCAGCGAGGGCTGCTGGTCGATAATGATGATATCAACCGTCTCGTTGAGCGCTTCTTGGTACCGCTCGTTGTCAAAGCTTCCATCTGCACGGCGCAGATCGCTCGGCTGGGTTTTGGATGGGTACCCTGCACTCCAACGTTCGATCGCGTCCTTTAAGATGAAGTCGAGGCGGCGACGGTTGTCGGCTTTAAGGCTCAAGTTGTAGAGGACCAGGTCTCCGCGCTGGATTTCAGGCCCACCAGGGATGATGCGAATGCCGGGCCAAGGAGTTGGCTGCCACATGGCATTGAGCTTATCGGCCGGCTCATCGACAACGTCATTGGAGCCATAGTCGCGAACGCCCATAAAGCTGGCAACGGTGCCGTCCTTCCGGTCGAACACTTCGAGCTGTTGGTTCGCATAGTAGAGCGTCGTGGTCGCCTGAGGGTCGGTATCCATGATCCCGACGCGCATGCCGTAGTAGAGGCTAAGGTACTGTGCGAAGTGCGATGCCGAGATTGATTTTCCGCTGCCACCCTTGAGGCTGGAAAAGCATACAACCGGGATGGGAGAAGTGTCCTCGGGGTCGCGCCAGAAAAGGTGGTTTTTCCGTGCTCTCGGGGCGCTGGAGAGCATCGCGCGGACTTTCATAACGTCCTCGATGTCGAAGCGCTTTTCGCGCCCGATCTTATCGACCTGCGGGAAATCAGCGTCTGCAGCGCTTGCTCTCGTGATCGTGGCGGGATCGACGTCGAGGAGTTCTGCGACTTCCTTAAGAGAGAACTTGCGCTCCACGCGTCGATTTACGGTGTCGTCCCGCCGGCCAACGCTGTCGATGCTTCTCAGCATCGCGCTCAAACGACGGAAAAAGCTCGGCATCTGCCCGATAGCCGTGTGTTTCATCTCGTTGTCCTTGATAGCTGCTCTATGCTTTGGGTTTTTTGTGTTTTGACCCAAAATGGCCTGCATTGAATCTAAATATCAAGGGAATTCAGAAATTAGGCCAGAGATGTCTGAGGTTTGAGTGTTAGGTTGCCTATTCGCAACGGTTGAGAAGCCAATCACCGGTTGATCGGAGCGGCTGTTACCACGGTAACAGCTGCCGAGGTCGAAGCTCTAGCTCGCGAGTTTTTGGTCGCTCTCGCTTGTGGGTGGCTCATCGCTGTGCTCCACCCGTGCGATGACAGAAGCATAAGGGTCCTCTGGTGTCTTGGGTTCGGGCTCGAGATCATGGCCCATTGCAGCAGAAAGACCTTCCGGAAGGGAGCTCGAGATCTTTTCTGCGAGAATACTCCAGGGTTCCCGTTCTGCATCCTCCATCATGCCTGGAAGGACATGCTCGCAGGCGTTCTCGGTGAGATTTGAGAGCCTTGGGTTGAGAAGCTCATCCGGTGACGCAGCCGCCCAGGATTGGCCCTTCTCCGTGAGCTGCAAGTTCTCGTCACAAAGCTCTCGTTCGATGAAGTTTTCGATGTGATTGGCCCATGTGCTGGGGCGACCAAGACCGAGGGCAACAGCTTTCTCAAGCAAGACGGTGTCCGGCATACGCTGTGTCGTCGAGCTTTCCTGAAACGTCTTCTCTCCCGGAAAACGAGGTCCGATCTCACGCGTCCAGTTCCGGCCGGCAACGAATTTGGCGACCTTGTCGTCGAAGCCGCTCCGTTTAAGGAAGGTCTCGATCTCGCCTGAACGAGCGATCTGCCGCTCGCGGGGGAGGGAAGAGCGCACCATGTTGCGAGCGACCATTGTTCTCACGCCGTGATCGTCACCGAGCTTACGGGGATCTTTGGAAACATCGACGTCGCCGATAGGGTAGCTTTGGAGTTCTGCTGGAGAGTCAAATCCGTTCAGCTCGAGGATCTGGTCAATGTTGTCGAGATTGCCTAGGGCCTCTGCTGAGAAACCTCCTTCTGCCCACGTATTCATTGCGCCGGGACCTAAAAACCAAGCGCCACCCAACAAGCCAGCTTCGTTGATTTGGCCACCCACGCCTGACTTTGCAGTGGAACTGAGACTGTCCCACATGTTGCCTGCCAGCTCCATTGCCATCTGATCCTGCACAACCCTTCCGGAGTCCGATGCGAGTAGGTCCTGATAAGAGGAGACACCCATCGACACTGCTTTGTCGGTGAATACTGCTTGATCCCAGTCCGACGCGCCTGGCTCGACATACCCAAGGTTCTGCCAGTTCTCGATTGTGATTTGGTACTTCCCAGCCGCAGTTGATCCTTGGCCGATGCCACTCCCAATCGGGTCATTTGGCCCTGAGCCATGGTCAGCTCCGTAGCCATCATTGGGCCAGCCTCGGCTCTCCTGGCCAGCGGTTTGCTCGAACCACTCCATAGGGGCAACCGGCGCAGCGAAAGCTGGTATCGCGCTCGAAGCCATCAAGGAGATAACCGAAACGGCCGCAACGAATTGTTTATTCTGAAATCTCATGGGCAAAACCTCTCTTTATCCCGGCACTGCCAGGGACGTGAATGTCTCTTTGTGTGAGTAAGTTTGCCCGTCGAAAGCATAGGACGAGAAACCGTAGCGGCCGAAGGTGTAGAGATCGTCTCCAGAGAGGCCGAGTTGGCCGGCGTAGGACAGGAAGTCTCCGATCTTGTTGCCGTCACTGTCGTAGACCAGTACAGGGCAGATGTTGGTGCCCGTGCAGTCGGGGATAATCCGGGAACGGACGATACTCTCGTCTTCCCCATTGCCGGTGAGGTCGGCGAGTTCACGCGTCACCTGGCTGATTTTGCGAATATCGGAATCGGAGCGCGAAAGCGCGTTGGAAGGGCTGCTGATGGATTCAACGCGTGCGAAGTCGGTAGGGGAGGGCTCGTAGGCGCCATTCATCCAAGACCACTGAACGTTGTGATCCTGATATAGCGTGCGAGCGCACTGCTGCTTTTCAGAGCCGACTGCCAGTGTCGCGCTACGGGTCTCCAAGATCTCCTGCCAACGAGCCCCCCCCATAGTAGAGGAGAGAGATGTCGCATCTATCTTGCTCGCACGTTTCATCGAATTTCACTGCGATCTCAGCATTCCCAACGTCGTTTATGTCCACGATGGCGGTGGACATCGTCTGGGCGCGCCCAAACTTGGATTGCGCGACCCCTAGCGCGCCGCCATTGTCTCCTGCATTGAATTTGAGCGCTGTCATAGATTGAGCCCCGGCTGAGGTGGCCAGAAGGGCGAGCGCTGAAGCGACCAGAGATTTGTTCTTCATTTCGTCTATCCTTTTGTGTCGATATATGCGCCCGACGATCACTTGTGGGGTAAGGCGCTCAAAATTTGTTTATTAAGACGGAGGTCCGGACGGCGGAGCGGGAGCGTCTTCCTGGTCGAGCGCCGCGTCGTTGAGAGCTGACAAAGCAATGCTGTCGAGGTTTTGCGCCGTGAAGGTGCGGGCTGCGACTGCCTCAGCGAATGCTTTGATGTCCTCGATGAAAAGGACCTGAGAGGCCGACTGAGAGGTTGTTCCGTCTTCCCCCTCTTGAGGGTCCTCGGTGATTTCTTTTAAGTCTTCACCTGGTAGGGGAAGGTCTTCCCACTCAGCGACGCCAGAAGACGTATTCGGCCGATCCGGCCCAGCTTAGTGAGGGCTTCGGTAAACTCGTCAAAGAATTCCTTGAGCTCGACAAACTCTAGCTCGGCGAGTTCCTCCGCGAATGCCTTGAGAAACGCGTCATCTGGGTCGGGAAAGTCGCTTTCAATGACCTTCTGGAAGTCGCTGGGCAGCTTAGAGTACCACAGTCTCAGCTTGTCGATGTCGAGCGAGATCATCTTTCTTTCACCTGCCGTCACAATTCTCAACAGACGTTGGTTTGCAACGTAAACAAGGATTGAAAGAGAAGAGGACAACATGGCTAGGCATGACGCGCGCGCGCAGTCAGCTTGTGATGAGCTATGCACGCCGCAGGTACAACAAACCGAAGAAACCCTCCCGATTTCTGCAGGAGGCGGCCCTTGCAGAGGGGAAGAATGTCGGCGTGTTCAAGTGGAGCGATCCGGAACGAAGTTCTGAAAAACCTGCGGAGAAAAAAAGCTCAAGGAGACGGCGACCAAGCCTAAGAAGAGCGCCGGCGGACGCAGGCGGGGGAAAACCTACCGCTACAAAGGAGGAAGGTCACTCATTCCACCTGAAGAGAGAGAATGGCTAACCGAATATTTATCCTTTCACAGTCCGCCTGGATTGAATAGAATGGCGGCAACATAGGAAGGATAAGTATAGCTGGTCTCTCTGTGCGAGGATTGGACTGGAAGGTGGCTGAACCTGTAGAAGGTAAGCTTGCAGGAATCCCTAGCGAAGTGGTCTCGTTCGCGATGTCCCGTGGCATTGAAGATCTGCAGGAGTTCTTCAAACCCACCCTCAAAGGCTCCATGCCGGACCCGTTGGTTCTCAAAGACATGGATAAAGCGGTCGCGCGTGGCGGCACAGCTGCGCAAGAGAAGCAGAAAGTCTGTGTCTTTGGCGACTATGACGTCGACGGGGCGACATCCTCGTCTATGCTGCTTCTATACTTGGAGGAGATGGGGTGTGAGGTGAGCTACTACATCCCGCAAAGGCTTTCGGAAGGGTATGGGCCCAACGTGCCGGCAATCGAGAAGATAACAATCCGGACCTGATCATCTTCGCCGACTGCGGTACGGTCGCTTTTGAGCCCTTGGCCAAAGCTGCTGAGCTCGGAATGGATATCATCACGCTCGACCACCACCTGTCGGATGAGAAGCATCCTGCCGGTATTCTGGTGCACCCCAACCGGGATGATGAGACCGGTGCCTACAGATATCTATGCACGGCTGGCCTCGCGTTTCTCTATGTCGTGGCGCTGCAAAGGGCGCTACGTGAAGCTGGCTTCTTCGATAAGCGCGAGGAATAAGCGGCTTGAGATCGGGAACCTCATTCATCGCTTGGACGATCTCTTCCTCGAGGTTCTTGAAGCTCTGCTCATGCTTTTCTAGCAGCGCTTCCTCGAGCTCGCCCTGCATTTGCATGGCTTCATCAGATGGCTCGCCCTCAGCGGTTACCTCTTCGTATTCAACGATGGTTTCCGTGATGCCGGCCGAAGACGCGCCCATTGGGTCTTGCTGGCCGAACTGTGGCATGGCCACAGTGCTCATGGGGAAGTTCGACGAGTTTAGAGTGCCCGGGGGGCCGATAGTGTCGCCGTCGAGAGCTCCATCTCCCCCAGCGCCATTTGCGGTGCTCATCGTGGGAGTAAAGTAGTCCGCAAGTCCTTTGAGCTCATCTTCCTCTGAGGAAGCTAGGCTCCAGAGAAGCAGGAAGAAGGCCATCATGGCCGTCACGAAATCAGCGTAAGCCACTTTCCAAGCCCCGCCATGGTGCCCGTGGCTGCCCTCTTCGATGACCTTCTTTACGATAATTGGTTGTTTCTTGTCGTCTGCCATGTCGTCCACCTTTGTCCCGCAAGGTGGCAGACATCGCTTTCCTGACCGTTAACCGAAGAGCTTGGTGATCTTTGAGCTCTCAGACTCTTCGTTGGTCTTTAGTTTCCTTGGGCGTGCGCGCGTTGGGAGGCCTGTGTCTATTCGGATTGGCTTCTGGCGGCAGAGGTTGAAATGTCGGCAGACAGGGCGCTGAGAACCACTTCTGAAGTCCAGGACCACATTCGCGTGTCCAAACTCCATTTCCTGATGAGAGCCATCTATCTGGGCCATGAAGCTATACCGCTTCGTAAGGCTTTCCAACCGGTGAGAGGCGCTATTGAGCACGTTTACAACGTGAAGCGGTATGATTTCCCAGGGATTCTTTGCCGACATGTAAGGCGCGAAAACATGGCTTTTCGTTTTCAGGAAATTCAGGATGACAGCTTCGTCGCTGAGGCCTCTCTCGTCGTCTTGCAGAGTCCGGTAGCATGCAGCGCCTTTGAGCTCTCGGCCGCCGGCCCGGTGCGTACCGCGGATGACGAAGCCGTTCACGGCACCATGCTTGAAACCGAGATACTCTTTCAGTCGCGTTAGATCACCCAAGACATCTGTAACCTCTTGCGCCTCGGCAGGTGAGGCGATCACGATGCGAAAGTCTTTTTTCGCATCGTCCTTCGGGTTCACTGAATGCAAGATGCTGCAGAGGGCTTCAGACATAGCGACGGTTGTTCTGGTCTCAGCCGCCGGAACAACCGTTTTCGCATTCCATGGGAAGACCTCTGACTGCTCAAACTGATCGACGATCACCCCCTGAAGCTCTACCAGATCGCCGGGCTGGAGGCTGTCGGCAATTCTGGGAACTTCCCCGTGGCAAGCGGGCTTGATCGCGAATGAGGAGTACACGTCTTCGGCTGGTGCAGACTTCTTAGCGGCTTCTTCGCTTCGAAAGCGCACAGTTACCTCTTTGGAGCCTGCTCCAAATGCATCTGATCTCACTTTCATGACCGGAACGTCACCAGTGCTTATGACCGACGCTAGCACGTTACCCTGCGAGGGTTCTGTCGTGTCAAACACGCTCTTCTGGTCAAACTCCTGAAAGCCTTGCTGAACGCTTTTGGTCTTCTTGCGTACGACACTAAACTGGCCCTGAGATTTGAACTGAGGTCTCATTCGACGGCTTCACCCTGCGGTTAACGTTCTCGTAAGAAGTGTAGTGTAGCGCTTTATCACACTTAGAGCCCAACGGAACTACATCTTATGGCGATCAAACTGATGGGCAGAAGAGCGCCGAAGAAGCCTTCTCTGCCCGAATTTAACTATATTGGTTACGACTTTGAGGCTCTAGGTCTATTTTGTGACACCGACCAGCCAATGCAGGCGGCCTTCGTTAAGCTTGACCAAAACCTGGACGTGATCAAGACAGTAAATCTCAAGATTGCGCGAACGCCCTATGCGGTTCCGGGCCCCAAAGCTCTTGAAGTCACGGGACTTCGCCCTTCCGATCTTACCTCCTCAGACCGTGTGACCGAATATGAAGCCGCTAAGGAAGTCAGCAAGACTGTGGGAACGCGCTCCGCAGTTGACGGACAAAAGACTGTGATCTTCGGGTACAACATCCTTTCTTACGATGAGCGGCTCCTGAGATACTTCCTTTTTCGCAACCTGCAGGATACTTACCTTACCACGGGTAAGGATGTGCGGCGTCTCGATTTGTATCCTGCATTTCAGTATCTGGATTTTATCCGCCCGGGGATCATCAAACCGGGGACGAAGGATGACGGTTCTGTAAGTTGGCGCCTCTCAGATGTGATGATCGCCAATGGAATGATCTCTGATAATGCCCACGATGCTGAGGCGGACACTCTGATGACCAAGGATCTGCTTGTCATCTTTGTGCGGGCTGCCCCGTCCGTGTTCCACCAGTTCGTCGACCTCTCCAACAAGAAGTATGTTGGGAGTCTTATCCAGAAGCACATGACTGGTGGCGACTTCCTTTTCGAATTTCGCACTTTGGTGCACCAGAGGTTACGCCGTTCGCCCGATGGCGAAGGTCGGAAACAGTGGCTTCAAGACAGTTGGTGTCGACCTGGCTATTCATCCAAGAGAGTGGATGCACATGTCGGCGGAAGAGATCGCTGAAAACCTTTACAAGGGCGACGGTCCTTTTCGTATCATCAAGCATATTGCATGTCCCGTACTCGTGGAGCGGCACGATAGAAGCCTGCGCATGCGTCTGACTGAGATGCGCTACCGGTGCGATTTTGACACCTTGGAGCGTCGCGCGGAGCACATTCGGCGGCCAGACATCGTGAAGAAGTTCCAAGAGGTGGCCTCCATTATGGAGGCAGACGGGTGCCAGAAGTTCTCTGGCCGAAAGGTTGCCCGGGAGTCCGAGATCTACAACAAGTTGCGTCAGCAACGAGGACAGAAATCGGTGCAGGATCATTTCTCGAGAGGAGGAGTGGGATCGTCGACTCCAGCAGATTGAAAAGCTCACGGACCCGAGGTTGAAGGACTTCGCCGGCCGGCTGGTCGCCCTGCATGCCCCCGAGGAGTTGGTTCACGAAGAACACCTCCTGGCGCTACGAGAGCAGTACGCAACGGGCGGCAAGGGGGTGACGCTGTCGGAGGTAAGGTACCCCGGGCGTTGATCGTCGCCCCCACAGACAGCAACGCCGCAAAGCAGGAGGGTGAAAAGGGTTGTCTTGGTTTGCATGCTTGGCTCCGCAGTTCTTTCCTGCAACCAAGCGCATCGCCGTTAAAATGGAGCCACCACGGGCCTCAAAAAGAAAATCGCCGGACCATTGGCCCGGCGATCGCATTCAAACATCCCTAGGGTCAGGCAGCGTTCTTCTTCTTGCGGCCTCGACGCTTGGGAGCGTATTTGGAGTCCTTCTGACCGAACTGAATTTTCTTGGCATAGTCCGATTTGGACACGGAGTAGTTCGGTGCTGTGACCGGATAGTCGTCGGGGAGGTCCCAACGCTTGCGGTACTGTTCCGGTGTCAGATTGTGGGCTGAACCCAAGTGGCGCTTAAGCATCGTCATGCCGCGGCCACACTCAAGACAGAAAATCTCGTCGTCTGTGAGAGCGTCTTCGATCGGCAGCGCCGGCGGGCCATCCGGCATTTCTACCTGGACTTCATCAGTCCCTTGGACTTCGGGTTCTCCTTCTTCGAGGACCGCGGGCTGCAAGTTCTCAACAGTGGCCTCAGCCTTGGTTGTCGAACGCTTTTTCCGCGTTTTAGGGGCGTCTTCTACGGGCTGGGTTGCCTCGGGAGCGGTCTCTGCCTTGGGCTTGCGAGGTGCACGGCGCTTTTTGGGAGCCGGGGTCTCGGTTGCGACCGGAGCCGTGTTAGTTGCCTCTTCAAAGAGGTCCGCGGCGCGGGCAGCCTCTTCTGGGGCGCTCTGGGGCTCAACAGCCGGAGCGGTTTGTTCTGGGGCCGGGGTGGGGGCAGGCGCTTCTGCGACTGGCGCTGTAGTGGAGGTGGGTGCTTCTGTTCCCATTAGGGACTTCATCTCGCGAAGGAGTTTTACAACATCGTCTGCGCTGGATGACTCTTTGGAAGCGAAAGCCTCGGCTATCTTGAACCACTGGTTATCGTCGGATGCCATTTTGGGGATACTCCATGAATCTGGGAGTTAGCGGGGTCGTTGATGGCCCTTTATGTGACTTTTCAGAGTGTTTCGTCAAGAATTTATCCATTTAATAGAGAAAAATTCAGAGTCTGTCTTTCTACCTGACGCCGTATGCTGATCTGTTCTTTTTACGTTCACCTTTCATTCCTTTTGTGATCTTGTTACTATTGTTGAGAACAAGGAAAGTGCTTCTCTTTGGCGTCACCGAGAAGGAAGTGCGAAAGGCACTGTGTGCTATTTTCCTTCGCGCATCGCTAATGAGGTGACATGAACATGGGAAACGACCTTAAGGAAAGCACTGGAGCTCCCTTGGGAGTACTCAAGAAGGTCTTCGGGTATGATGGATTCCGCCTGAACCAAAAGGACATCGTCGACGCTGTCGTCTCGGGGGAGAACGTGTTCGTTCTCATGCCGACGGGCGGCGGTAAGTCCTTGTGCTACCAGGTTCCCGGTCTCATCCGTGAAGGGGTTGCTGTTGTGGTTTCTCCTTTGGTCGCTGTGATGAAGGATCAGGTCGACGCGCTTAGGGGGCGGGGCCTGCGTGCAGAATACATCTCCAGTTCACAGTCGGCGGCCACTCACCGGGACACCCTGTCGGGCATTCGTGCAGGGGAGGTGGATTTTTTTACGTGGCGCCAGAGAGGCTCCAATTACCTCGCTTTCAAGAGTTCCTTTGAAGCGTGAAGGTCTCTCTCTTCGCGATCGATGAGGCACACTGTGTCTCCCAATGGGGGCACGATTTTAGGAGTGTGTACCGAGAGGTTGGCTGCGTCCTGGAGGAGTTCGAGGGAAGTCCGAAGATTGCGCTGACAGCTACCGCGGACCCCGCAACACAGAATGACATCGTTGCCTCATTGGGGTTGGAGGACGCACGCTGGTTCCAATCCAGTTTCCAGAGGGAAAAGCTGTCCGTGGAGATCCGGCAGGTTGAGGGCGAAGTCCTGCCTCACCTCCAAAAGTTCCTCAAATCGCGTAGCGGTCAGGCCGGCGTCATCTACCGCGCGAGTAGAAAAGGTGTCGACGAGACTGTTCTGGAACCGACACGGAAGGGATTGAACGCTGTGGGCTATCATGCCGGCATGTCTTCAGAGGACCGTGAAAGAGCCCAAGAGAGGTTCCTCGAGGAAGAGGAAATCATCGTTGTTGCTACGATCGCTTTTGGGATGGGGATCGATAGGGGCGACGTTCGCTTTTTCGTGCACTTGGAGCCGCCCTCGACCTTGGAAGGGTACTATCAGGAGATCGGGCGTGCCGGCCGTGATGGCCAGCCTGCTTCGGCGTTGATGCTGTTTGAGAAGAAAGCTCTCGGGAAGCAACGCCAGAAGATCGAAGCTAACAGGGACATGGATGACGACCGCCGCGCGGTTTTGCGCTCTAAACTGGAGAGCGTGATCTCTATGATTGAGACGCCGGGCTGCCGCATGAAACCCTTGCTGGCCTACTTCGGCGAGATCGACGCGCAGCCCTGCGGCAAGTGTGACAATTGCAGAAGACCTCCGCTTACAAGAAACGGCCGAGAATAAGCACTGCACTGCTTTGGTGCAGGGCGTTCGCTGCCGCAGGAAACCTGGAAGTCGATCATTCGGCAGCTTATCGGTAGCGGGTACATGGCGATCCTCCCTGAGCGCTATGGGGCCCTTAAGGTCACACTTCATGGCTGGCGAGCACTTCTGTCCGATACTGCGGAGATCGTGCTGTCAGGAAGTTGGCATGAGATCGCCCCTACGATTTAGGTCGAGGAGTACGTTGCTTTGTCTGAAAGGCAGCGTGATCGCCTTCCAGAAGGACTGCAGGAGAAATTCGTCTCCCTGAGAGAGCGGCTCTCTGAAAAGGTGGATGCCGGTCAGGTGCGGGAGATCGAAATCGTACGGATCGTTGAGGCGCGACCAACGACGAAAGAGGAGATTTCAGCGTTGTCGGAGAACGAGGCCATCCAGAGCGCGGCGGAGGATATCATCGCGCTCTTTGCCCCGAAGGCCGCAGACGAGCTGGCCTTCGGGATCGAGCTCTAGCCTTAGCGCGCGATGACAAACACGCGTGTCTTGGCGGCAATCAGGCTGGTATGGTCAGTGGGGTCGAACTTTTCCTGATCCGCAGGCTCCACGTAATATCGCTTGTCCGCCTTCTGTTGGACCGTCCCGAGATTTGCGCCACTGGTAGCGATGATGTCGTACACCGGCATTTTGTCGTCGGATCGCGGAACGAGGACGTAGCCCTTGCCTTCGATAGATGGTGTGCTGACCGCGGTTGCGGGAGCAGCCTCTTTCTTGGGAACGGCTTTTTGAGGTCGTACGCGCTTAGACTTCGGAGCCTCTTCAACAACTTTGGCTTCTTCCGTTGCCTTTGCGGAAGAGGTCTTCGCAGCGCTCTTTTTGGGGCGCCCACGCTTCGGTTTGGCAGCCGGTTCAGCAACCTTTTCAGGTGCTGCCTCTTCGACCTGGGCGGTCTCGGCAGGTTCCGCTGACGTCTCGGGTGCTGCGTCAGACTTTTTAGGGCGGCCACGTTTCGGCTTTGGGGCTTCCTCCGACGGCTGTGCCGCAGGCTCCAGTGGCAGCTCTTGTTCTGCGGCCCTCTTCTTTCGCCCACGCTTGGGTTTCGTGGGTTCCTGCGAAGGTTGCTCCTCCGCGGGAGTTTCCGCTTGAGCGGCGTCCGTAGCTTCCGGGGATTGCGCGGGCTCGTCAGGCGCGCTTTTAACGACCTTCTTCGGCCGGCCACGCTTGGGCTTGGTAGCCTCTACGACGAGAACCTCTTCGTCTGCCGCGGCAGGCGCAGTGGCGACAGTCTCGGAAGAGGGGGTCTCAATTTCCGAGAAATCGATGAGCTCGTTCAGGGATTGGACGAAGCTCGCGTAGAACGTGAGGCCAACCTTAGTCTCGCGGCCGGTCTTCTTATCAGTGATCGTTATGAGACCATCCGTCGGTTCGCTTGCGGCCTCGAACCGGTCTGGAAGAGCGTTGGAGTTGTCCATTTATGTCCTCGGTAAAACGTCGTCGTGCGACATGGAGAAAAGACTTCTCAAAGTTCCGTCGCAACCCTCTCTAGCAGGGAGGCATCATGTCGAATTCTGCTATCGAGATCAAGGACCGCAGCGGGGACGTCCGTCATGCCATTCTTCCTTGCAGCCAGACGGGGAAATTCCCGCGGTGGAGTGAAATTTTCCTGGACCTGGCCCTGCAGGCAGGTGGCCAGTTGAAGGACGATGACTTCTCCTCCGAAATTCATGAGCAGCTGAGGCAGCCCCTTTGAAGTGGTCCACCCACGAAGCCTGAAGTCCGATAGGATTTCGGTGAATAGGAGGACTACGGAATGGCTGGAAAGCGAGAGAAGCCGGAAGACATTGTCACCAGGCTGCGCCACGTTGAGGTGCTGCACGGTCAGGGCCTGTCGACGGCCGATGCGGTGCGCCAGATCGGGATATCGCAGCACACGTTCTATCGGTGGCGGAAGCAGTAACGTTTAGGAATGCATGGCTATCTTGCACTCGAAGACGGACGGTGGAGCCTGCACTTGTCGAGAGATAGGCTTGCTTGATGCGCAATGGGTTCATGGCAAAGATTGCCTTAAGGTGTGGATGATCGGTATCGATCAGAAATTTTTGTTCAATCTCTTTAGCTACATGCGGCTCCTGCTTTTCTATCTACAATTACTAGAAAGGCCCCGCGGTTGCGGGGCCTTTCCTGTGCGATGTCGTGCTTGTCAGGCGAGCACTGCCTTTGCCGATCGAGCATGCCGGCCCAGCCCACTTTTGAACGCAGCGCTCGCCTTCTTCGCGGTGTAGTTGGGGGCGGTCATCGGATAGTCGTCCGGCAGGCCCCACTTGGCACGGTACTCCGCGGGTGTCATGCCGTAGGTCTCGTTGAGGTGACGCTTGAGCATAGAGAGGTGGCGGCCGTTCTCGAGGCAAACGATGTAGTCGTCTTGCACCGTATCTTCGATCGCGCAAAAAGGATCGTCAGGAGCGCGTTCGCCTTTCCAAGTCTTTGGGGCAGGCGCTGCCTTGGGTTCTTTGTCGAGTGATGCCACGACGGGCAGGTCACTGGAAGACATCATTTTGTGAAGATCGAGCGTCATCTTGGCAATGGCTTCAGGGCCCATTGGTTGGCCCGCACGCGCGCTGGCGGCAGCTTTGGCGGCGACCAGGCGAAAAATCATCTGTTCAGTATCCATCGTTGCGGCGTCGGTTTCGCCATGAGCAGGGGTTGCGGGAATGTCGGAGAAATCCTTCATATCATCCTCGTTAAAACCAAAAGACGCCACAATTTTTAAAGAACAGTTTAGGTAGAGTCAATCCTTATTTCGACGCCGGCTGATCATTAGGTTGGTAGTTCTCTATGATTGGATGTTTTGAAAGACAGTTCTCTTATGTCATTTCAGCTAGAAGCTCACCTTCTACAACGCGCTTTCCTACACGAATGCTTGCGATGCTCTTGGTTCCTGAGGCGTGATCGTTGTCACCGATGCTCAGCATTTCACCTTGTGCAAGTTGAAGACCTTTGGTCCCGATAGGGCAGACGGTTGTAATTTTGCGAATTTGTGTTGCCGACATGATACACTCCTATGGCTTCCTAATCATGTAACAATTCATGATGTAGGGGCAGTTTACGTGGTTAATCGTGTAACCAAATTTGAGGATGTGCCGGCTAAATGACATACTTGTTGGTTTCGAGTTGATCTGTTCAAGGTCAGCCTAGTACAGAGTATGTGGTCATTTTTTGCGTTGGTTTCGTCTAGGGGAGCGAATATGAAGATTTCCAGAGACCTTCATGGTTGTGAAACACAAAAAGCTCTCCATATTACCGTGGTTGGCGCAGACAGCAGCATGGTCCTATTGATGTCACAGGCACTTAGAAGTGCTCGCCCTGATTGGCGCGTAGACTGTGTGTCTTCCATCCATGAGGCCACAGACGCTGTTTCTAAGGGTGGGTTTCCAGACCTCTTTGTCTGTCATCCGCCTTTTTCAGATGGGGCGATCACGGATTTTTCCGGCGCTTTCAGAATGGCACGCAGCAGGGTAAGGGTCCTGGCCCTTTTGAGCGCAGAAATTTCTTTTGTAGGCGACATGCGCGAGGATTTTCGTATCGTTGGACGCCTTAATCTGCCTTTCGAACCTGACGATCTCCTGGAGCGGGTCATTTATACACTGAAGAACGAAGGTGTGGATGTTCCCTCGCTTGGGAGCGGACCCTTTGAGCTCAAAAGCGGCCGAGTTCTCACGGTGAAAGGTAGGTCGGGGAGCGTGAAACTCACCTCAACGCAGGCGAAGATCCTCGATTGCCTCATAGGCTCGTTCGGAGACGTTGTGTCGAAAGAAGACCTCTACCGCCGCATCCTCAACCGTGAGCCGTCGTATGATGATAGATCTCTTGATCAGCACATCTTCAAGTTGCGCCACCTCCTTAAGGGGGAGCCGCTTCGGGGTCATGTTACTATCGAGACCGTACGAGGTGTGGGGTACCGACTGGTGAACTCCTGATGACCTTTTGAGGTATTCTTAACAAGGTTCTCGCAGATATCTGACGTTAGTATGTCGGGTGCGGGTCTTTGGATAAGCTAAGGTGGGACGTCGAACAGATATTCAGCGCACCCCTCGGTAGTGAGGAACAGCTGAAATCTTTGCGGTCCGTGTTTGATCGAAATTTTAACATACCGGTCGCCGCCGCCCTATACGCGCTCATTCTAGTCGCCTTACCGAGATCATCGATGGCTGGCTGGAAGGGGATCGCGAGGTCCATCGAAAGCAACGGCACACGGCGAAGAGGGTATTCGAGCGGCTTCGCGATGAGCATGGCTTCACGGCGGCTATTGACCGCGTTCCTTCCTGCTGGAGCCGCGCTTGCCGAAGTCAGCGTTTATCAATCGAGAGTCTCTGGTGGGATCCAGCAGTGGCGTACTGAACTGGCTGCATCGAAGCGCTGGAACATCGAGTGCTCGCGGCAGATCTCCGGAAAAATCATTGGAGAGCCTAATTGTACTCTCGAGCCATGGAGCGGTGAGACCTACCCTAGGAGCGGGGTGCGGAAGTCTCCATCGAAGGGTATAGCCTTCCGGCTCGATAAGTCGGGAGAGGTGGCAGTCTCATTCTTGCCCTCGAAATTGCACCGCGGGTCGAACTTTTCAATAACGTGCGGAGGCATTCGTAAATCGGGCAAGACATCTAGCTCCGCTAGCCAATATAGGCCTGGTTTTCGTGGGAACGACGCGTTGGACTTGTTGCGCGGAGCGATGAAGGCCGAGGGCTGTAGCGCCACTTTCAGAACGAATGGTGAGCGTGGGGCAAGCCGTGAGTTTGTTCAAACCATGGGTCTAACAGACGCAGTGTCGTTCTCATCAAAGTGGCTTGCTAGATATTTCGTAGACTGACTATGTTGCATTCGCCACGAGATCTCGGATGCGCTAGTTTGAGAATAACGAAGCCTACCTCGCGACCGATTGCTCGACATCACGGCTAACAGACGGAAGCAATCCGTCTGCAAGCGTGGTGATGATACAGTAGACCTCGGCCTTGGTTTCATCTCCTGACTTCTTAGCGCGAAGCATCCGCCCGAGGTCGGACCCGCGGCGCGAAGCTTCTGGTTCCAAAATCATCAACGTGATCTCCTGAAGCCTGTGCTGGACGATGTCGGCTTCGTTCGGTGGCAAGGAGAACTCCAATGCCTCGATCCGCGGACAGTCGACCAAGACCTCATTCAAGAGTTCGCCGTGCTTACTCTCCCTGGCACGGGTGAGGCACATATCGATGATATCGATCATTTCCTGGCGGAAGGTCTCGTAGGGTATTTCCGCGGTCTGACTGTTGAATCCGACACGTCGCTCCACCCAGAGCGCATCTCGAGCGGGATCATGGGTCAGGGACAGTCCCTCGAGGTCGAGCTCAGATTGTCCCGGCACGTTCAGAGAGCGGTGCAGGCTGGTCGCCTCTGCGAACAGTGAAAGCTTCTGAGCTTCCTCAGCTGTGAGTTCACAGCTTATGCGCGCGAGACCACTATGCCGGGGGTCTCGGTAGCTCAGCGAAAAGTGGACGCTGCCGTCCTCGCGCGGGGTCAAAACGAAAGTCTTGGCTGCCATGCCAGAGAGCTATCTCTGCCACCCGCGTGCTTCAAGGGAGGAGTTCGCATCGCGCGAGTTCGCGCCGGTTGCTGACTGCTACCAGGGATGGAGGTGCAGGTCGGCTACTTGCGGAAAGCACCTCGAAGAACGACCTCATGCTGGACGACATCAGGGTGTTCGCGCTTTAGCTTTGCCTCGGCTTCCGCCTTGCGGGTGGAGGAGCATCAAGACATCATCCACCGGAAGGTCGAGCCGGGCACCTATCATCTCTATTTTGGGACCAACGATGAGGTGAACCTAGATGCGTACGAAATTGGCGGCGTCGATCAGGATGGCCTTGAGGAAATCCTGATTTTGTCGCGAGAGCCGCTTGAACTGACACCAAAGTAAGACGGGCCACTCGAGCTGGAGGCTAGTACTGTCAGCGCCCCGGGCATCTGAAGCATCTCTCGCGACACTCGTAGGAATTCGAACTTGGCATAGAGTGGTGACCTGGTTCATGATCACTCGGGGCAGGTAGCATCAGAGCCCCGAATGGAGGTAGTAGCGATCGCCCATATTCTCGTTCCGACGGATGGTCCTAACGATTGGCGCCAGTTTCTGGCAGACCCTGAAAAACAGTGGAAGCGCGGGTATTCGGCCATGGCTGCAGCTCTCTCATGGGAAGCCGCTGCAGGCTCTTTGCCAACTGAAATCGCGACGCTCTTCGCCGGGGACATTGAGCTCCTCTTGGCTATTCCCGAGCACAAAGTGCCCCTGCCAGGCGGGAGACGCGAAAGCCAATGCGACGTGTTTGCCTTGGTCAGCGCGTCCAACAATACGATTTCCCTCGCTGTAGAGGCAAAGGTAAACGAGCCCTTCGGCCCCACTGTCAAAGAGTGGATGCAGAACCCCAGCCCGGGAAAGCGGGAGCGTATCTCATTCATCTGCGAGGCACTCGGTCTAGAGGGCCCTCTTCCCGAGGAGCTACGTTACCAACTGCTTCACCGTACGGCCGCCGCGGTTATCGAAGCCCAACGCTTCAAGACTGATCGCGCAGCTATGGTAGTTCAGTCCTTTTCGCAGCAGCATCGCTGGTTTGAGGATTTCGCACTCTTCTGCGAAGCCATGGGGCAGAACACCGAGTTGAACCAGCCATTAGAAGTCGTCTTGCCGTCAGGGCTGCCACTGACACTCGGCTGGGCAGTCGGCTCACCAGAGTTTCTATAGCGACCCCTTGAGGGCGATGCTGGGACGAGTCTACCCATGCTTCCCGAGCACCGCCCTAGCGTCTTTCTACGCAGATACCAGGCCGACGCTGGTAGGGTGCCTCACGTCTCAAGAGGCACCCTGGAATAAAATCAGTCACCGCCCTTTAGGTGAAACATCGTGTTCTCAGCAGCCACAAAAGCCAACGTGATGTCGTTCTTACCATCGATCGGAATCTTGATTTCCTTCGCGTTACCGGTTGAGAACCCAAGCAGGCCGGAGCTCTTGCCTCGCTTTGTTTTATACGCTTTTTCAAGCAAGGTGATTGTCTCACGCTCGGAAAGATGCGTCCCATTGGTCTTCTTTATGTAAGGGCTCGGTCCACATAGCAGGCCTCCAACCTCGCGCTCTACGTCGTCGCTCGCGTACTGCCAGTGGTTCATGTAAAGGATAATCGTCACTTCAATTTCCGCGCAATGAAACGACACGCATACCTCGAAGCCGCCAGCCTGCTTAAAATTGTAGACATGACTGGTCCCCTCCACGACGAAAAGATCGAGAGAGTTCCGAACGTCTCCTAACTTCGGATCGTACGGTTGGACGTAGGAGTCAGGCGCGTGCTTCCAACCTGGGTTGCTATCTGCCGGTGTATACCCAGATAAGGCAGCAAACCCGTGCGGGACCATGGAAAAGAAATTCTCGATCGGCCCCCCGAACTGATCCACCTGCTTCCAGCTATAAGGAGTCTCGTTCAACAAGGTTCCTGCCATCGCAAAATCCTTGGTCTCTAGAGCCGACCCAATCAGATCATCTCCGTACTTCACTGCATCGACCACCGGGATGCTATCGCCCATCTAAATTCCTCCCTGAAAATGCCGGATGCGCCGGCCGATTGACGATCAGCGATCTCGGCTCACCACGCAAGCTTCCAAGCGAGCGGGCCTGCTAGACGGCGGCGAAACGCCAATCTCATCAGAAAGAAGAAGACCGGGCCGTAACAAGGCGACGAAGGCCAGGTCAGGGGGCACCGGTCATAAGGCAAAGCCTAAGTAGCTCACCGGAATACAAAAATCAATGTATCCCGGCGCCAATCATCAGTTCGTTTTCCGGGTGATGCCTCCGTTGGCTTCGATCCCTTCCACGGTCGCGAGAACTGTTGCAAGCCGCTTAGCGTCCGGCGGATGGGTGCCCCAGAAGCTCAGATTTCCGTCCTGAGTTTTCTGTCCTTCAGGCCGTGCGAAGAAACGAGCGCCTTTCACAGGATCGTAGCCTGCCGCCTTGGTGATCGCGGCGCCGATGACATCGGATTCCAGTTCGTAGGTCTGCGAGTACGCCATTTGACCGACGCCAGCACCGAGCGTCATGGAATCCTGCAGAACCTGCTGATCGTTGCCGCGGTAACGGTACGGATTGGAAGCATTCGCCGACGCCTGACCGTAGGCTGCGACCGCCCCTAGGATGATGGCGCCTGCCATCGCCTGCTGCTTCTGCTTGTGCATGTGCTGGCCAAGGTGGTGACCCATTTCATGGCCCATGACAAAAGCGAGTTCGTCTGGGTTTCGCGCATCTGCAATCATCGGCACAGTGAAGGCCACGACCGGTCGTCCATCCTTGGTGTAGGTCTGGTAGGCGTTCCGGACAGGCATCTGTTCGTCGACAACGATGTTGATGTCGCAATTGAAGTCGGGACGATCCGCCGTCTCTTGCTTGCAGAACCGCTCTGCAACCGGCTCGACTCGCGCGACAACCTGCGCGAACTGCCGCAAGGCAGCTGATGTCGACAAACGCCGGCCCGCTTGCGCTGTCGCCGGGTCTCGCTCCTCAGCGAACATGTTAGCTGCCATCTGCGTATTCTTATCGGATGCGGTCGGCACGTTATAGGTGGTGCCACATGCAGAGACTGCTGCGAGCAGACCCAAAATGAGCCCTCCCCGCAGCGTCTTGTTAAAAATCGCTCTACTCATACTCACTCCCCTAGTTGTACAGAATTCGCACCGGCAGCCTTTGCGGCGCTCGGCTCTTTGTCGATAAATTGCTTGGCTTTCCCAAGCGTCATAAATTCCTGCGCCCCAATGAACCACCTGTTGCCGATCTTGTGGATCTCCACGCCCTTGTAGACCCGAACGCCCTCAGCGATTTGTCGAGTGATGGCCTGTGGAGCAACGTACTCGGCACTCGCTTCTTCCTTTACGGGCTCCTGACCCTGCGTGGCCTCCCCTTTCATCATGCGCAGCATCTCCAGAGAGATGTCTCTTTGGTCGAAGACGGCGACGCCGATCTGTGCGACTGCGATTTGGATCATGCCAGCGACGGCTGTTGCGATACCGCTTCCAACAAAGATAGACCCAAAGCCACGCATCTCCCCTAGGCCATAAAGTACTGATAAGGCCCCAATCGCGATTGAGACGCCACCCACTACACTCACGAGCTTGAGAATTCCTCTCCCAGCCTCGTTTGTTTCCTTGAACATTGAAACCTCTGTCACCCACCATCTACGCAGTGATTTGCGCTCGACGACTATCACGTCGAATTAACGAGCTGATAAGATGGGAAGTTTTCCACACCCTTGAGGTGTGTCTTCGGCGCACCATGCTCGTCCATGCCTATGATACTGCAATCCCGCCTATCCTTAAAGCATTAAATGCACTGAAACTGCCCTCGGCTAGCCAAGGGCCATGCATACTCTATCCTATTTTAAGACATCCGCTGGGCGAGCACTCTCTGCTCTGGCCCTTTTTTCCACTCTGACCGCTTGCGCTGGAACCGTACAAGACCCCATCTCCCTTCCGCGAGAGGCTCCAAAGTCAGTCAGGATCTACCAGTCTATACAGATGTTCTCGCGCAGCCCCGAGCTCTACAGCTGCGACCAGTATCAGAAGGCCTATTTCCAGCAGGGTTGGCCAACCGGAGACAGCGTCTCCGTGATCCAGAAAATTGATCGCATGGTTCGCAGTCGGTTCCGCTACCGGTGGGACAAAGGAGATCATTGGGATGCTCACCCCGACATCCTGCTCGAAACGGACGGCAACGTGAAAGGCGATTGCGATGACCAGGCTGCTACCACTGTCGCCATGGCAATTTGCGCTGGCGTGCCACGAGAGAAGATGGGCTTTGTCATCACGTCCCCAGACTTCGACAACGCCGAGAACGTGACCAACCACATCCTAGGGTTCTACCGGGATGATGCAGGCAACTTTTGGAGCATGGGCGACACGAAGCGCAAGTCGACACTCCTGCACAAGCAACTCGACCGGATCAGTCATTGGGTCTACCTCAACCGCCCCGACCGCTGGCTGGTGAATGACCCGAAGTTCCCGGTGAACATCCATCGCGCTCCACTGAGCTGACCCCATCGAGTGGTCCGGGTTAAATGCTAATGCATGGTCGGCCTTCGATCTATGGGGATGAAGGTCTCCGGTGCCGGTGTCCGATATCCAAGAGCGCTATGCGGCCGAGCGGTGTTGTAGTGCTTTCGCCATTGTTCGATGAGGATTTGCGCCTCCCTCAACGAGTAGAAGACCTCGCCATTGAGGAGTTCGTCCCTGAACCTGCTGTTGAAGCTCTCGCAATAACCGTTCTCCCAGGGTGACCCCGGCTCGATGTACGCGGTCTTCGCCCCCACCAGCTCGATCCAGTCGCGCACCTTCTGCGCGATGAACTCCGGGCCGTTGTCGGACCGGATGAACCGCGGCGGGCCGCGCTGGATGAAGAGATCGGTCAGGGCGTCCAGGACATCGGTGGAGTTCAGTCGCCTGTCGACACGGATCATTAACGCCTCCCGCGTATATTCATCGAGGATGTTGAGCGTCCGGTAGGTCCGGCCGTCACTGGTCCGGTCCTGCACGAAGTCGTAGGACCAGACGTGGTTGGGGTGCTCGGGCTTCAGCCGCACGCAAGAGCCATCGTCCAGCCAGAGCCTGCCGCGCTTCTTCTGCTTGTGTGGGACGACCTTGAGCCCTTCGCGCCGCCAAATGCGCGCCACCCGCTTGTGGTTCACCTGCCAGCCGGCACGCCGCAGCAGCACGGCGACCCGGCGGTAGCCGTAGCGGCCATACTCCCGGGCCAGATCGATGACGTCGGCGGTCAGCCGCGCCTCGTCTTCCCGGCCCTGTGGTGGCTTGCGCTGCGTGGAGCGGTGTTGGCCGAGCACCCGGCAGGCCCGGCGTTCGGAGATGCCGAGTGTCTCGCACACATGCTCCACGCATTCGCGGCGGCGCGAAGGGCTTAGAAGTTTCCCTGGGCAGCCTCGGTCAGGATCAGCTTCTCGAGCGTCAGGTCAGATACCGCCCGCCGCAGCCTCAGGTTCTCCTTCTCGAGTTCCTTCAGCCGCGACAACTGTGCCCGGTTCATCCCACCATACTGCTTCCGCCACCGGTAAAAGGTATGCTGCGATATCCCGATCTGCCGCACCGCATCGGCCATCGACAGGCCCTGGCCATGCAACACCTCGACCTGACGCAGCTTGGTGACAATGTCTTCCGGCTTCTCACGCTTTCCAGCCATTCCGTAGTCCTCCTGTTCGCCGAAATCCTATCGGATTTCAGGCTTCGTGGGTGGACCACTTCAAAGGGGCTGGCTCACCACAGATGGTGAACCAGTAACTTGGCGTCCGGGCCGCGCCTGTAAATCAGAGTCTTTCAGGCGCGGCCTCATTGCAATTGGCACACCGAAACGCCCAGCAGATACAGGGCAAAAACTTGCTGAAAAGCAGCAAAGTGGATGAGCTGACCCCATCGAGTGGTCCGGGTTAAATGCTAATGCATGATCGGCCTTCGATCTATGGGGATGAAGAGCGGTGCTGGCCGAGCACCCGGCAGGCCCGGCGTTCGGAGATGCCGAGTGTCTCGCACATGCTCCACGCACTCCCGGCGGCGCGAAGGGCTTAGATGGGGTATTCGGAGGGGCGTCCTGCTGTGGGACTCGCTGCATGATGTTCTTCCATAGCAACCGGGAGCGTTTCCATGTCACAGCAACACTTCGTAGGCCTCGATATCTCTGTGAAGACGACCGCGATCTGCGTTGTCGGTCCAGGCGGCCAAGTCGTTCAACGCGAGTCCGTCGAGAGCGACCCGCAGATGATCTGCGCGAGCCTCCTCGCCTTGAAACTCGGCTTTGGCCGGATTGGTCTCGAGGCTGGCCCGCTTTCACCTTGGCTCTATGCCGGCCTTGTCGACGCGGGTCTTCCCGCAATTCGCGTCGAGACACGCCATATGCACGCTGCGCTGGCCGCGCGGATCAACAAGACCGACCGGAACGACGCGCTCGGGATAGCGCAAATGATGCGGGTCGGCCTTTTCAGGCTCGTCCACGTCAAGACGCCGGCGAGCCAGCAAAGGCGTCTTCTCCTGACCTCGCGCAAACTCCTGCAGCGCAAAGCTGCAGACATAGAGAACGATCTGCGCGGGCAGCTGCGAAATTTTGGCCTCAAGGTGGGAATGGTCGGCGCGACAGGGTTTGATGCGCGGGTGCGCAAACTCGTTGCTGATGCTCCAGCGTCATGCGCGACGTTCTCATGGACACCTTTGACCTCATGAATATCCACTATGCGGGGTGGGCGACGTTCATCGTCCTGATGGTCGCCGGTCGCTGGCGGGAGGGCGAAGACTACTTCAGGGGCGACCACAAGATGTACGCGCTTCTGGGTGTCGCGGTGATCTGCAGCGGTGGATACCCTCCAACGAACCTGTCACAGGAATGCCACTTTACGTGCTTTACGCAAGCCCGCGCACTATCGTCTTCCTCCACCTGTGGTCATAGAGACGCGTGGTGCGCGTTCCCTCGTGCGCTGAGGCCGACCAGTCCCCCAGATTGCTCGGTCGCCCGGGTGTCTGCACCGTCCCGTGAGGCGCCCGGGCATACCTGCTGGCGAGGCAATCTAAACCGAAAGGGCTCTGCCTTCGCCAAACCGCAAACATGCAGGCCATTCATGAGGCGTCCCCTAGAGGCTGTGTGATGATGTCCGTGAACAATCATCTTCGCCCCCATGTCGTCTGCCAACTGGTCAAGTGCCATGAAGCCGAATTTTGTCATGTTCGAAGGTGCTTCGTCCGTCAGAAGAATGTCCGCACCGAGATTGCGGATGCGTTCGGCATCGGACGGGAAGATCGAGCTCCAGTGCCGGAGCGGGAGGTCGCCTCTCCACCGGGTATCCGTTTCCGACATGAAATGCTCTGGGCTATCGTACCGAGCTGCATCCTCGTAATCCATCTCCGGAAACCAGATGGCGCCGCGGAACACCCCGCCCAGCGCACCCACGCGCAGCGATGAGCCCTTGAGCGTGCGGACGTCGCCGTGAAGATGACGCTCCGGGTAGCTTCCGAACGTGGCATCGAAGATTTCTTCGGAGTCTGTGTCGTGGTTGCCGTGGGTCCAGATGACCTCGACACCATCACGTAGCAGCGGAGCGATCGCTTCCCGAATGGGGACGATGCGGTCGGGCCCATCCTTGGGACCGGTCATGTCACCGGCAATCAGAACAGTGTCGGGGCGTTCTGCAAGGCAAGCGCTGATCAGTGGTGCGTAGTTGCCGTGCGGGTCTCCGTAGAACAGGATGTTTTGGTCGTCATTCTTCATTGTCTTGAGCTTTCTTAGTGCTCATGAAGATGCCACAGCGAAGTAAATTTCTGATTTCGTACGCAGTTTGATTGGGTAAGGCGGTTCTGGATCTTCTCATCAGGCACCGCATATGCTCGAGCACAGACAGAGAGGTCACATGAGCAACGTGAATACCGCAGAAGACATCCTCCAGGCTATCCAGGCGCGCCTTCAGGGCGATTGGGACAATCCGAAGCTGGCGCAGTTTGGCCCCCATATGGCCGATACGATGGCTGACATCCGCGATTTGATTGTTCAGCCACGTGTCTCTGAGGCGGAAGTGGCCGGCGCGCGCGAGGGGGAGGCTCAGGTCTTCATCGTCAATACATCGGACCGCAACGACGAAGAAACCATGAGAGCCTTCGACGATCGCCACAGCATGGTTGTCTATGTGGCCAACACGTTCGTCTATGACGGAGATGCCGAACTCGACAGTGGTGAGTTCTGGGATGAGATCTCAGAAAACTACGACCTTGGCGAATGGAAAGCGTTCCACATCGGCGTGATGGACCCGAAGACTCTGAAAATCGAGACCTTCCAGCAGCCGACGGCCTCGCGCTTCGCGGCCGGCATGTGACGCGTCTAAGCCTTCATCAGCCTGAGGGATGCGCGTAGACATTTCCTGGAGAGAGAGCCTGAAAACGACCCCGAGGGATGCCTGCAGCCTCTAGGCTTTGCGCGAGCAACTCAGCTGGCTCATCCCGCGGCTCATCGGTGAGCTGGAACGTCCCCCAGTGGAAGCCAAGTGCCTGGCCAGCACCGATGTCATTGAAGATCTGCACGGACTCTTCGGGAGCAACATGCTGGGGGGCCATGAACCACCGCGGCTCGTATGCGCCGATCGGGATAAGGGCGATTTCCGGAGAGCCGTAGCGGCTGCGCAGACTCTGAAAAATGGAGCCATCCCCGTAGCCGGTGTCCCCGGCAAACCAGATGCGTTCTTGCGGGGTCTCAATCCAGAAGCCGCTCCACAGCGCCATGCGGCGATCGCCTAGGCCGCGGGCCGACCAGTGGTTTGCGGGAGTGAGGGCCACGGTGACACCATTGCCGATCTCGAATTGGTCGTGCCAGTCGCCGGTACTGATGTTGGCGCCTCGCACCGCACGGCCGACGGTAACGTCCGTCCCGAGTGGCATCACCATCTGCGGGCTGTGGCGGACCTGCAGACGCTTCAGGGTGGCGACATCCAGGTGATCATAGTGGTTGTGGCTGACCAGGATGACATCGATTGGAGGCAGCTTGTCGAAGTCGATCCCAGGTGCAGTGACCCGCTTGGGACCAATGAAGCTGAAGGGGCTCGCGCGATCTGACCAGACAGGGTCCGTCAGGATGTTCAAGCCGGCAACCTGGATGAGGACAGAAGCGTGGCCGATCATCGTGATCCGCGGCGCCTGGCTGCGCTCCACAGGGATGGCCGGCGTGATTGGGACATGCGTCGGCCACTTTGCCCGCTGCCCACTCCGGTGCCATTTCAGAAGGTCCTTGAAAGAGCGATCGGTGCGGTGACCTGGTGTCTGGAACCTCTCCCCATCGAAGTGGGCGCTGACGGGTCCGGAGTAGTATCGATTGCGGGGCATGAGGATCCTGAAAGTTGGTGCCTCATTGATGTGGCTGTTTGGCAGACCGGCGCAAGGGTTTCCGCCGGCGGTAGAGGCGGGCGCATCCTTAGGAGTGCTGCGGTTTGCCCGTGCCTCCATGTTTCTGACCTAGCGGTCTTACTTTTGTCCGAGTTCGAGATTATTCAAAGATTACAGCATCCAAGGCGAGTATGAATGACCGGTTTCTTGATTTTCTGTGGGTTCGCCCTTCTCATGCGATCGTTGATCGTCAAACTGCGAAATGAAGTGAACGACTGGGAGCTGAGCAGTAGTGGTCTGGAGTTCATCTATCGGCTGCAGGGAATTTTAGCCGGTGTGGCTCTCATGCTGCTCGTTGCCAATGCAACTTTTAGGGATCAGCTAGCAAACGCATTCCAGGCAGGCGCGAACGATATCCCTCTGGAAGCGCCGATTTCCTGGCACAGTCTGAAGTCTTCGACCATGGACCTGCTGGCATCTTTCCCAGGCTGGCACGCGCTGGGCGAGAGCGCCTATTGGGTGCTTGGGATTTCCGGACTTCTCCTTCTCGCAAAGATTCCGGGATTTGTCTCCCTATGTCGCCAAGAATGGGAGGCCGACACACGCCCCACGCCTGTGCTGATCATGATCTCAGTCATCACCTGGACACTGTGCAGACTGCCCCTGCTAATCCTGATTGCCTACCTCCTTCCTGAGCTTTCTCACTTTGCCGGCTGGGCCTACGGGATCGCAGTTTGGCTGCACGGTGTTGGATATCTTCCGCTCAAGGTGGGAGGCGCGATACTGATGCTAGTGATCGTGTTGGGTGCAACAGGCTCCGTGATGCCGGTGCACTACAAGACCACGCGGAGAGTCCGCTTCCTAGACAACTACGACACCTACACGGAGGTGCGTAAACATTATCGGTGGGAGGACTAAAGCCCTAAGCTGATGGCCGGCACCTAGCAGGGGTGCCGGCGGTAAGGCGAAGTTTTGCCGGGGTCGTCGAGCGATCTATAAAGCCTCTTGCTGCACTGCAGCGCAGCGAGCACACTCATTCGAGACTGCCCATCCAGATTGAGGAGCTCGTCATGGGTACTGCTACTGAATTCACCAAAGCCTTCTCCAGCCTTCCCAACGTCTACGATAGTGATGCCTTCAAGGGAGCCTTCGCTTCGTTTTCAGACTTTCAGGGGAAGTTCTCGGAGATAGCTATCGCGTCGGCGTCGATGTCCACTGATGTACTTCTGAAGGGAACGAAAGATGCCTTGGAAAATGTCAGGACGCTCACCAAGGCGCGTGATCGATCCAACTACGCCCAAGCTTTTTTAGATTTTATGCAGGCCCAGGCAAAAGTCGCGCAGGACACTGCGGCGTCCCTTTCCGAGATAATGAAGGGAAGCGGTACAGAGGTCAGCGAGCTCGCGACTGAAGCCGCACAAGAGACGACTGAGGTCATGACGGAAGTTATCGAGGCGTCTGTTGAGGTGACGGAAGAAGCCCAGGATGTGGTCGAAAAGGCTGAGCCCGAGGGCGACCATAAGGTGAAATCGACACCGGTCTAAGCAAGCATCGCAGAGGCCTTTCGCGCGTTGGGCGCGTGATCGGCGCTTTACGACGTCGCGCAGACAACCGGCGGGAAGATGGGCGCAGTGTCGGCTGGCGCTACTGATAGGGCTGAGGAGACCTTTTCGAAAACGACGCGTACGGCTTCGGGCGGGAAGTAGGCTTCTCCGGCAGCCTAGGCGCGCCAACCCATTATCGTAGAAGGGTACGTCCGCGCTGGGCGTGCCTTTTCCCATGGTTGATAATATGAGAGCCAGCACAGCTATTGCGTTAGTTCAACCGACGAAGCAAGATGAGGCATTGCATCTCGTTTTCTCCACACGCATTGGCTCTAGGGTAATAATATATAATGGATGCAGAAGGGTTTCGAGCTCTTGAAGCAATCTACGACACGCCGGTGAACCCCGGGAGATGGCGCAGTGCCCTAGACGCGACAGCCGATGCGATCGATGCCAAGGCGATAGCTCTTGTGATCCGTGGCAGACGCGCGGGTGTGAAGGACCTTACCATGCTATCGAGCGTCTACCTTGAGTTCTCCCGTACGCCGGCCGGTTGGTACTACGGGGCTTGGCTATCTAAAATTCAGAACCAGGATTGGGAGTTTCTCAAATCACAGAGTTCCCATCAGCTGATACCTGACACAGCAACCGGTCGCTCGGAGGGCGATCTGGATTCTCGGAAGGACTACGCCTATTTAAGGGGCCGAACGGGGGTAGGTCGCCGCGTTGGAGTTCGTCTAAACGAGGACGCGGTTTGGTTCGATGCATTAAGCATCGGATTATCTAGTTCCAAGAAAGAGCTTTCAGACATCGGAGCACATAGAGCAAGGTTTTTGCTTCCTCATCTCACCAAGGCGGTTGAGATGGGCCGTGTTTTCTCCCTCCTGAGGGCGAGATATAGATCGGCTTTAGCGGCCATAGATCGGGTGCAGGCTGGGGTTGCGATCGCCCTTCAAGATGGACAGATCGTTGTTATGAATGCGGAGGCGGAACGGATATTTGATCTTGATGATGGTATGGCATTGGGGCGAGACGCGAAAATTGTAACGACACGTCCTGATGTAACATCAAAAGTTCAGAGTCACATTGTTGAAGTCAGCGCGACGGCGTTGGGGCAGGGCGGTCAGCATGAATTCTTAGTTTCGGTCGAGCGAAAATCTGGGTTAACACCTTTCCTCCTGGATGTCGCCCCTATAAGGGACTGTGAGGCGGAAATTGAAAAAGGTTTAGACGGGGCGCTGGTAACTATAATTGATCCAGAAAACATCCCGTACTTGCGCCTTGATCGCTTCACCAAGCTTTATGGCTTAACCCAGGCGGAAACTGATGTGTGCAGATTGATTGCTGATGGCGCGGCTGTGCAAGAAATCGCGGAGCGCCGAGGCACCAGTCCCGTTACAGCGAAGAATCAAGTGGCGGCGATACTTGCCAAAACCAGTGTTAGAAGCAGAGCGGAGCTTATCAGGTTGATTCTGAGAGTACTACCTCCAGTCGCATAGGTTTCTAGTGGAAACCTAGTGCAATGAGTGGCGCCGAGGAGCCACTCAAAGGATTTTAGGGTCGGTCGCCTTGTTATTGAGGTAGATCGCCAAGGCGGAAGTTATATCGGCAGTCTATGAATGCAACTTTCCCAATGTTGCCGCCGCCGGAACCACTCTCCACGTGGATGGGCGCCTTAAATGACGTGTGAAATGTCGCAGTCGCTGTTGTGCCGGGAAATTGTTTGTAGACTTTGCCTTCAAGGGTGGGCTTCCCGCAAATTGGCTGTTTCAGCCAGTAGTTGAGCACTTGGCCAGATGTAACACTTTGCTCCTCGATGTATTTACCAGGAGGAGCGTTGTAGACGCCATTGGCATTGGCTGAACATCCTCTGTCGCTTGTCTTTCGACACTCAGCCCTAAAATTGGCTTGGGCAGCGAGGGTGGGTGTAGCGAGTGCAATGGCGCAAACTGCGAGAATGATAATTTTCATGGCATATCTCCATCAATTAATTATTTCAATCGGTGGTCCAGTTGTGTCCGATCCAGGCCCCGTCACCAGATGGGGCTCCCACGAAGCCCTGGCGTTGGTTGATGCTGTGTTCGCGATCGTGCTGGCGATTTAACTCCCGTTGCCTGCTAGCTTCTTGCTCGCGACGTTGTTGCTCGAATACACGATCAGCGTTTCTTTGATTTTGGCACATCGGAGAATTATATTCCGTGGAGTTATAATCGTAACAATTCCCGGCCAAACTGGCTTGAGGGGGAATGGCCGTCAGAAACGAATGCATGATAACTAGTGTGAAGGATTTAAAATGGGCCATAGGAAATTTCCTCTATAATGCTGACTTGGAGTGGCGATCAGATATTGTCGCTTGTGATCTCCGAGTGCACTGGTGACGGTGAGATGTTGGATGGAGGTAGAGTAATGCCGGACTGGAGGGATTTGCGCATGAGCCTTATGGATCATGCGGGCGAAAAACTTGGAGGATGGGAGTATCCAGCTGCGCCGTTATTGAACGCTGTATGAGGGTTTGAAGGGAGACATGCGTACGAGAGGCGGGACACTCACCGCCCCCCTTTTGCAAAGGGGGCGGTGAGGGGGCTCTGACTTTGACAGCAGGCCTTCAGGGGTCCATTCTCACGGGTGGCCCTCGTAAGGAGCACGATATGAACGTCGAACTGTCGATCTCTCTGACTGAAGAGCAGGCGGCGTACGCAAGCCGGCTAGTGGAGGAGGGCCATTTCTCCAGCTTGAGTGCCGTGATGCAGGAAGCCGTCGAACTAATGCGTCAGCAAAACGAGATCGCATACACCCTCAGCCAGCTGCTTATAGAACGCCGAGCCGGAGAGTTCGTCGAAGGGGACGAGGGCAGGCGGCTTACAGAAGAGGCGATAGAACGGAAACGTGCCGACGGAGATCTGGGAACTTTCTGATATTCAGAGACTTCCGCGGACATCAGCGTCGCTCGGCGGTGACTCACTTTGCGGATGCGGTGAAGGAGGCCAGGGGCACGCCGCTTGCGTTTGTCAGCGTGAGCTTGGGGCCATTCAACACGTAGCCCTCCGCCTCGCCCAGCGGGTCGACCATGGCCTGTTCCAGTTGCGTGCGCCAATCCTCGAAGCATAGTTTCCGGGTGCTGGCCATGGGGCCGACGAGCATGAACACGGTGTCTGTGATCTCTTCCTGGCCGTTATGGGTGTTGCAGCCGGCGAACATCGAGAAGCGGCCGTCATCATGAAACTGGATCGACGGGGACTGATCTAGCTTTAGCGCCTTGCCGTCGACCTGGGTGGCCACACCCGAAAGCGCGGGCGGTTTCGCATTGCCTACACAACCTGCTGCAATCTGGGCAAACATCGCAAAGGACATGGTATAGCGAGCTCTGCATTTCGACGGCATGTGGCACTCTCAAGCGATCCGGATACCGCACAAAATGAAAGGCGCACAGGCGTAGTCTACGCCTAGTTGCCGCGACGCTTGAATAGAGTATTAGTCAGGGAAGGCAGATCGGCATTGAGCGACCTGCGCCTGATAGGTCACCTGCTCCTGAGCAAAGGCCTCTCGGAGTTGCTCTAGTTTGGCGCGCTCTTCGCTGACGTCGATCGCCACGGCCTGCTCACGGGGGCCGTTGTCGGTGCCGATGCAGGTCGAGATACCGATATTGCTGTGGTAGCCACCACCGTATCCATTGCCGGTACAGAAGCCCACGGAGGCTCTGGGCTCCTCTGAGACGTGGATCGCATAGCCGCGGGAGATGTTGCCCTCAGCGGTCTCAATGCGCTCCTGGATGGCGTTCAGGCGCTCTCCTGCGCGATCTATGCAGACCTCTTGCGTAGAGGCACAGGCGCCCAGCGCGAGGAGGAGTGGGAGAGCGAAGTACTTCATGACCGTCATCTTTCTGATCGTTGGCGCGCCGTGGGCGGACGATGGGGTTGAAGAGCTCTCACGTCAAGGAGAGGGCGCAGCGGGCGCGGCGGTCAGCCCGCGCGCCTTTTCGATCTGATCACGGATGATTTCGCGGACCTGCTCGTGGAGTTCCGGCGTGTCGTCCTCGTCATCGACAGAGTAGAAGATCGCTGCGCCAAAGTGACCGTCGTACTCGACACTGTGGACGTATTTGACCTCGGCCTCTTTGGCGGTGCCATCGCCTTCGAGTCTGAAAACGAGCTTGTCGTGATAGTCGAAAAGGTTTTCGTGTTCGGCGTTGGTAATCGCCAACATGTCGGCCACGTCAATCTCGACGCAGTAGGCCCTGCGCTGGATCTCAGGCTGCCCGATTTGAATATCAGATGTCATGGATGTGCCCTCCCTTGGCGTAGTGCGCCCGCAGCTCCGCTGGTGTCGGAACCTGGCTCATCTCGGGATCTCGTTTCTCAAGACGAAAGGCACCAGACCAGGACCGTGTCGCGCGGTATTCGAACCGTCTGGTTGCGCTCTCGAATTGAACGCCTTGCGCCAACCGGTATCGCGCTGGGCGCCTGGCAGTCATTGCGATGGTGACACCGTTGCGGGCGGCACGGGTGGTGTCGAACAGGGTCTGAAATGAGAGGTCCGCACTCATCAGGACTAGCTTGTGGCTAGCGCCCGGGGATCGCTTCTCGCGAGCGCAGAGAGAGTTGAGGGCCGAGGACTGGTAGCGGTCCCCTCTGAGATCAATGATCTCCCAGGGGCGATCATCATCGTGCTTGCCGGCGACTGCGTCCTGAAGGGCAGTCTTGGCACCCCTGAAACACAGGTCGGTTGGCCGCACGAGGATGTGCTTGAGCTGACCCCATTGAGTGGTCCGGGTTAAATGCTAATGCATGGTCGGCCTTCGATCTATGGGGATGAAGACCTCTGGCGTGGGCACTCGATATCCGAGGGCACTATGTGGTCGTTCCATGTTGTAGTGTTTTCGCCATCTTTCGATGAGGATTTGCGCCTCCCTCAACGAGTAGAAGACCTCGCCATTCAGCAGCTCGTCACGGAAGCGCGCATTGAAGCTCTCGCAGTAGCCATTCTCCCAGGGTGACCCGGGTTCGATGTAGGCGGTTTTTGACCCCACCAGCTCGATCCAGTCGCGGACCTTCTGCGCTATGAACTCCGGGCCATTGTCGGACCTGATGAACCGCGGCGGACCGCGCTGGATGAACAGGTCCGTCAGGGCGTCCAGGACATCGGTGGAGTTCAGTCGCCTGTCGACACGGATCATTAACGCCTCCCGCGTATATTCATCGAGGATGTTGAGCGTCCGGTAAGCCCGGCCGTCGCTGGTCCGGTCCTGCACGAAGTCGTAGGACCAGACGTGGTTGGGGTGCTCGGGCTTCAGCCGCACGCAAGAGCCGTCGTTCAGCCAGAGCCTGCCGCGCTTCTTCTGCTTGTGTGGGACCTTGAGCCCTTCGCGCCGCCAAATGCGCGCCACCCGCTTGTGGTTCACCTGCCAGCCCGCCCGGCGCAGCAGCACGGCGACCCGGCGGTAGCCGTAGCGGCCATACTCCCGGGCCAGTTCGATGACGTCGGCGGTCAGCCGCGCCTCGTCTTCCCGGCCCTGGGGCGGCTTGCGCTGCGTGGAGCGGTGCTGGCCGAGCACCCGGCAGGCCCGGCGTTCGGAGATGCCGAGTGTCTGGCACACATGCTCCACGCACTCGCGGCGGCGCGAAGGGCTTAGAAGTTTCCCTGGGCAGCCTCAGCCAGGATCAACTTCTCGAGCGTCAGGTCAGATACCGCCCGCCGCAGCCTCAGGTTCTCCTTCTCGAGGTCCTTCAGCCGCGACAACTGTGCCCGGTTCATACCGCCATACTGCTTACGCCACCGGTAGAACGTGTGCTGCGATATCCCTATCTGTCGCACCGCATCGGCCATCGACAGGCCCTGGCCGTGCAACACCTCGACCTGGCGCAGCTTGGTGACAATGTCTTCAGGCTTCTCACGCTTTCCAGCCATTCCATACTCCTCCTGTTCGCCGAAATCCTATCGGATTTCCGGCTTCGTGGGTGGACCACTTCAAAGGGGCTGGCTCATTTTTCTGTCCGCCGGCCAAGGACAAGCGGACGCCTTCTTCTCCGGCAAGGAATGGTCTGTGATCGAGGTCCGCAATGTGCTTTTCAAGAGCTTCTGCGGCGTCTTTTGTCCCGTAAAACTCGGTAAGCGGGCTATACTGCCAAGCGGTTGGATCGCTCGGTTCTCCAAACGACAGCGCCCCAGCTGTGTCGCCGCCGATGTCCGATAGGAGGCCCAGGATATCCGCTCGTGAGCGTCCCAGAGAGCGCGTCAGCATGTCGAGTTGCTCTTCCTCGGGGAGGAGGTTTGCGAGCCAGGGCGAAATGATGTTTGACGGGTAGCTTGCAGTCTTGATCGGCATGCTAAGCGAGATCGGGAAGGTGCCCTCGGTGGCTCGCCATGCGGGCTCATACGAAAAGCTCAAGTCGCCTTCCGGAGCCACACCAATGCGCCCAACAAGCAGACGGCCAAAGTAGACTTCAACCTCGCTCATTCGAAGCCACTCAGATCATAGCCTGGGCCCTTATCCCCGACCTGAGCAGGATCCGCTTTAGTCGAGCGGAAGCAGAGCGTTGAGATGTCGGTGCCAAGTGAGCGCGCGATCTTATCAAGAGTGCTCAGCCGGGCATCGCGTTTGCCGGTCTCAATCAGCGACAGGGCCGAGCTCGAGATGCCGGACAAGAGTGCGAGGTCATGCAAGCTAAGAGAAGCGGCCTGTCGCTGCCGCCGGATTTCAGCCCCGACCCGGGTCAAGATATCTCCGTTCTCATCGATGTTCATGGCGCCGCCTCTTACCGAATACGGTAAACGCTACGGGAGATCGCACCGAAGAGCAATGCATTTATCGTTTAAGGTAAAAATCGACGCTCAGGGCTCGTTGCGAGGTGAAAATTACCGTATTCGGTAAAGTATGGGAAGGCTCGGGCGGCCTATCGTGGGCAGCCTGGGCACGAGCACCTCGCTCTGCTGGTGTTTGCTTAGAGCGGGGCTGGTGGCATCCAAGCACGCTCACTTTGCCGATCGCCGGCACCGGTCTGAGCAGTAAATGACGTACTCCCAATCCCGAGCCCACTTCTTACGCCATGTGAAAGGGCGACCGCATACCGGGCAGACCTTAGTTGGGAGCTCTGACTTCTTGCGCATTTTCATGGTCGAACAGATTAGGTCTCTGCCTAGGGCGAGCAAGTAGTGACTCTGTGACATGGTCGCCACCAGCCCCTTGCCGCCGGTCGGGCGAGGCGCTCTACATCACCGGAGCCAGCGCTTATCTGCCGCTCGCATGCTGCGAAACGCCTGGCCTAGCGAGAGTATGAAGGGCACGGGAACTGGACACCTCGTGCCTAAAGACACCGTCTTCGCCACGGTTTTGTGGTCCGACGCAGCCCGGGAGTGCCACTTCAATCAGTCGATGCGAGCTGGAGCATTTCCTGAGCCGCACCGATTGGAACAGCATAGGTAAGTTCGCGATTCCGGTCGCTACCCATCAGGACGCCGATCACATTGCCTTCGCTGTTGATAACCGGCGAACCGGACATTCCTGGTTCTGCGGTCATTCGAAACTCAATCATACCGCGATGTGAATCAGTTAAGTTAGCTTCTGTAGATGTTATCTCGCCCAACCTTGCGGTCAGGCCGCGACCTCCGGGAATGCCGAGCACTGCAACTTTTGAGAAAATATTCGGTTTGATATCTATGTCGACAGGAAGGTGTGTGCTGCTGGTGTCATCAACCATCAAGAGAGCTAGATCAAACTCTTCATTTATGGCTTGTGCTCGCGCCCGCAACTTTGCTCCGGTGGCGGTTTCAACCGTTATAGTAGGCAGCATGTCAATAACGTGCTTCGTTGTGATAATGTTGCTGCCATCTTTTACGAAGAATCCTGTACCAACTTGCTTGCCATCCATATCGCTGACTTTTACGATTGAACTCTGATAGCCAGAGATGACTTGACTTAGAGCTAACTCGGCCCGCCCTGTGAAAATTTCATCTCTTTGGCCTGCCACTCTGAATATTGCATCCAACGAACCCTTCCCTCGGAACAGAACAGCGAGCTTTTCAAACAGCGCGCTGTCGCCAAGCGCTTCAACAGCCACCAAAGCGGCGCTGACCATCTTTGGATCATCCGACGCCAAATACACGATCAATCCCTGTATGGTTTGAACTTTGAGGATTTGGGCGTCCCGGCTACTCTGAGATTCTTGACTGGTCCGATCTCTCTCTCGCTCTACTGTCTCAGAGGCCCTTAGCTCCTCCGCCCGCACACGCTCGGCCGACGCAAGCTCTTCTCTCCGCAAATTCTCTGCCTTGCCTTGCCGGTGGTTGAGCCATTGCGTCGCGATGAAGACGATGATTGCAACCAGACCGCCAGTTATCAATCCTGATGCGGCTTCAAGTTTGTCCCAGAAGTCTTTTTGCTTACCCTGCAGCCCGGTGAGGGCATTCTCAGCTTCGACCAATCTGGCCGCAATGTCATCAGTTTGGACGGTATCTTGCGACAAAACGACCTTTGAGGACGCCAACACAAGTAGCAGCCCGAAACAGACACTGATTGCAAATGTACGGCGCATCCCTGCTTGCCTCCGGAACCTGTCACCAATTTAGCATTTAGGTCTTTGCCAGTCACACCTGAAAGTAGAAGAAGTCAATGCGGGGCTTTAATGTTTGGACCCATAAGAACCGTTTTTGACCTCCCAAATGTGTCGAACGCAGACTTTGGTGCAGTCGCAACGAATTCGTGCTTTGTCCGCTAGCGGCCGTTCGGAGCGACTCTAGTGTAAATCGGCTTCCTCTTGGCCTGTGGATCGCCGTTACCGAGACCTTGGGCTGGGATTGGCTATCCGCCGCGCTTGGCACGAAGGTCGGCTCTGGGACGAACTTGACGCTACAAGAGCTATCAGCAGATAATACTGGATCAAAAGTTACGGGGCGGATAGTTGAAATCATGTGCCAAAACTCTGTAGATTTTCGCCGCGGAGACGCAAGTCCAGATTTGGTTTTGCTTGGGGCCTGCCCAGGGCAGGAGGAATCGGCGGCAAGGCCACAGCGTCCATTCGCAGGGCAATCAGGAATCAATCTCAGCAGCCTGTTGGCGGTGCTCAATAGACTCGCAGAAGGGGAGATGTATGGTCTCCGGCCCCCTGACTTTCGCTCTCTACATATCGATGACTATACGCTCATGAATGCTCATCACGTCCCCAAGTGGCGTGAGCAAGACCGGCGTTCTACACCTCGGATGTCGGAAGTCGAATCTCCAGAAAACCTTCTTCGCTTGTCGGCGCAACTCCGAACTGTCCGGGCAAGGGTTGTCATAGGCCTGGGCCGCCCAGTTAACGATGCTCATTTAAACATCCGGCGCCGAGATAGCGGCCCCATGAGAGCCATCCGCAGGCTGCAACCAGACCACCAGGGTGTCCTGTTTTTGATAACCGGACACCCGTCAGCGAAGGCAGTAAATCGATATGGAGGGGGCGATCGACAGGGGTGGTTTGAGGGAAAAATGTCCGTATTTCCAACGGAATAACAGCGGCCTACCTTATTTCCCAATCGTCAACTACTTGCGCGTTGACAATAATGCCCAACGACCGCTTTGAGTGAGCTGCAGCGCGGCGACACAGGCACACGCGACCGTCCGCTTAGGGCCGGGTGCGTCGACCGATACGGGCATGGTTCCTCAGCAAGTGATGTCAGCTCCCTGCGCAAAGGCGACAATCGAACCAGCGTCTTGCACATAGACTTCTGCAAATGAGGCTGGCTCCAACACTCCCTCCAGGATGCGCCTTCAGTGGCGCAGTGTTGAAGTCCTATCCCTCGCGAAAGGGGCCATCAGAAGGACGGCCCCTTTGCTTCTCTACTTGGCCCGCCGCCCCATCTCTCTGACAATATCTTTCTGGATGCGGAGCTGGCTGGCGATGATTTCACCGCGATAGGCGTGGCGGTAGGCTTGCGCGAGGACCCATTCGGCGGTCCGGATCACACGGTCGCGCTTGAACGCTTTCTCGCGTTCGTCGATTTTGCTGTGCTTCAAAGGCTAAACCTCCATAGCTGACCGGCCCGCGGAATTGCGGGCGCTCGGTGCGAAGCCAGGAGGGAAAATCTAAGCCATGCGCTGAAGATAGGCGTCGAAAGGCTCGAGCGCAAGAGACCCGCTCACAGAGCCGCTCGATATTTCGGGTTCTGCGCGAGACCTGCTCTTGCATCGCAGGCCAGGTCAACGAGGTGCCGGATTTGTACGTCCGTGTGGCGCGCCATCATCTGAAGACGCCAACGACAGGAATTACGGGCGACTGCGGGGAACTCCACGAGGTTCACGATGCCCCCGGCCTCGAGTGTGCTTCTGGTGATCAGGCGCGAGGTCGCACTGTCGCCGAGGATAACCGGCACGATCGCGCTGTCCCGGCCAAGAACCGTGAAGCCTCTGTTCGAAAGAAGAGTGCGCATTAAGCGGATGTTTCGCAGGAGGTCTTGCCGAAGCGCAAAGCCCTCATCCGACTGAATGATGTCGAGGCACCGAGAGACGATCTTCGCATTGACCGGGGACATGGCGTTGGAAAACGTGTGCGGGCCACAGGTGTAGCGGATGGCGAGCTTGAGCTCGGCCTGGTTGGTCGCCACGAAGCCACCGTTGGACGCGAAGGTCTTTGAGAACGATCCCATCAGGATGTCGACGCCGCCGGTCATGCCCAGCAATTCCAGGTAGCCCCCGCCATGCTCGCCGATGGCCCCAAGGTCATGAGCGCAGTCGACGACCAGGGTGGCACCATACTGACGGCAGATTGTCTGAAGCCCGCGGAGGTCCGGCACGTCAGAGTCCATGCTGTAGGCGGTCTCGGTCACAACCGTTATGGAACAGCTGTCATCGCTCTCTCTGATTTTGCGGAGCCGCCGTTCAACACCCTCGTTTGAGAGGTGGGGGAAGGTGTGGACAATGGAGGTTGCAGCTCTCGCCCCTTCATGGAGGCAAGCGTGTGCCAGGACATCGATGACTACGTGATCCTGTGGAGTGACAAGGGTCCTGATGATGCCGTAGCCTGCGGCCCAACCCGTCGGAAAGAGCGTGCAATCCGCGAAGCCAGTGAAATCCGCAAGCTTCCTTTCGAGCTCAAGGGAGGCATGAGTATTTCCCATTAACGCTGAGGAGCCTGCACTGTGTACGCCATAGGCGTCGATCGCCTGCTTGGCTGCCTCCATTACTGCGGGGTGTGTCGACAGGTTGAGATAGTCCTGAGACGCGAAGTTCACCCCCTCATAGGTTCTTCCAAGACGACCATGTGCAGTGATCTGCGGCCCAACGCGGCTGGAGGTCGAGCGAGAATACGGATCTAGCCCCTGAGCATGCCTCGCGTCCAGCCACGCAGTGAGTTGTCCGAACCTAATCGCAGCATCTGCCGCGGTGTAATCGAGAAAATCCGGCACGGAGCCAAACAGCACTGGGTCATTCATTCCGAGCACTCCTCACTGGGATATGAGACCTATTGCAGCTCAAGCTCGCGGGGGACTCATCGCCCAGCTGGGCTATGCGCTTGCAGAAATTACGCTCAGAGTTCTAACCAGCTCCGTCTGCCGGCGGACACCGACCTTCTGGAGGATCGTTTTCACCTGGTGGCGAACTGTGTGGATGCTGACCTCGCGCTGTTCGGAAATCTCGCGCGTTGACATGCCTTCGGCCAGAAGAAGGGCAACATGAGCTTCGGCATCGGTGAGTTGGAAGCGAGTTTTCAGGATGAATGCAAGATCGGGTGCATGATCTCTGCCCGTAATCAGCAGCACGGAGCACTCTCTGGATACGCCAAGGGCCCGAATAAACGACAGGGACGGGCAGGCGTCAGGCGATAGGCGGACGAGGCGTATTTCATAGTCCTTGCTATCGTCTTCTCCATGAAGGGTGAACGTCACGGTCTTCGCGCTGATCTGCAGATGATCTCGGAGGCGGTGGATCGGCAGGCGTCCTCCATCAAGCCGCAGGCGTCCCATCAGGTCCACTCCAATCGGGCTCCCGCGGTCGATCATCTCACTGGCTATGCCGTTGGCATACACAATACGGCCAATATCGGTCAGGACGACAATGCCAGGGACCTCTCCGAGGCGCTGGCTGGTGGCCATCATCGTCTCAAGCTTGGCGCCGGCCAGCGCGCGGCTGACTTCAAACGCCTGCTGCATGTGCGGGGTCATCAGTCGTACAAGCTCAGTCCATCCGCCTTTTAGCTTATCCTCGTCCTTGGCGCGGATATTTCCCCCAAGAAGGAAGACCCGTGTGTCACCTTTGAAGAGAAGTACGCCTCCACCGGTGCTGATCTCTTCCTGAGGTCGAAGCCAATCATTGTAGAATTCGGTCTGAGCCAGCTCGGTTGAGGGGCACATCTGCTCGCAGTCAACGAAGACGCCGGCATCATGCTCGGCGAAGCCCGGGGCCCAGGCATTTCTCTCGGCATAGTGGGCGTTGTAGGTCTCGATGTACGAGGGGTCATATCCGCTCGCAGTCAGTCCCATGCTGATCTGAGCCTCAGTGTCGAAGCCGAACATATGGGTGCACACGCCGCCTGATTGCCGGGTTAGCTCGTCAAGGAAGGCATCCCAACCAGATGCCCCCATCGCCGCTGAAAATAATGTCGTGGTGAGTCTCGAAAAATCATCGCTCTGTATCACGGGGCCATCGTTTCAAAATGCGTGTGGATCCAAAATGGTAGCCCGTGGATCGCGGAATATGCGAAGGGCCGATCTGGATACTACATCAGGATGGACACAATTTCACCCTATTTGGCGTGGTCAAAATCAACCCGACAAATCAGGAGTTCGCTTCCCCATTTGGCAATGGTTGATCGCAGCCCTTTGAGGAGGGCCACGATCACCTTGGTTTCGAGTTTGTCGGCCGGTAACTTAGAACGCGCTCGTCAGGCCGGCACTGATGTGGGTGTCCCGATAGCTGTATGCTTCGATCGAACTCGTGCGCTTGGAGAGTCCGACTTCAACGTATGGGGTGAACCGCCCAAAGATGAAGGTATCCGTCTTGTCTAGCCTGAGATCGACGCCGAACTCGTGCTCGGTGCGCGGCTCCGCCAGGCCGGGTGTAGCCTCCTCTTGCCAAAAGCCTTCAGCGAACACCGATGGTTCGAGAAGAAAGCCACCTCCGATCTCGGTTCGGCGCCCTACGCGAAGCTCGGCATAGTCGTAGGCAAGGTCGGCGCGGTCAGCGTTCTGCCTCTGATAAGAGAGCTTCACCGCAACCTGGTCACGGCCGCGTAGCGGTTTCACGACGGTGACCGACGCATTGGTGCGCTGAGCGTCGACGTCAGGATATCGACCAAGGGAAACATCCTGAAAATCAACTTCGATGGCGGTGGTGAGACCGGCTTGGGTCCGCCACGAGAGCCCGGAGCCCACGCCAATGTATTCCTCAGACATCTCTTTGTCGCGGTAAGTGGTGCCCGCGGTGGCTTCGACAAAGGTCGTGGTTCGCGGCCAGGTAAACTGCAGGCCGGTGGCAACCTCAGCGGTTTCCTTGTCGTATACGGTTCCGGTTGTCTCGTAGAGCTCGGCGCTTCCGCGCACGTATCCGGTGAGGTTCACACCGCTCTCGAAGGTCTTGAGGGGCCACTGCTTCCGAAAGGAACCGGCGAGAGCTAGGCCCGTAAGTGGCGGGTCTTCTCGGTCCATCTTGAACTTCAGCGGTCCAGCGCCAAAGTCGACGTCGATGTCATCAGTATCGTAGCTGCGTCCAGCGCCCTGCGGCGCCTCGAGGCCGATTGAGAAACTTGTGCGTAGACCGCGCTCCTCATCAATCGCACGCAGGAACCGAAGGACGTTGGCACGTACAGGAGCGGGAAGCTCACCGCTGGAGAGGACGATCCTGAATTGTTCTTGGGCTTGCGTGTACTCGCCCGCTTCGTAGAGAGCGCGCGCGAGCTCAAGGCGAACCCGGACGAGACCCGGATCGACCGCAAGCATCTTTCGCAGAATCCTGACGGCCTGCTCGGGGTGACCGGTGGCGATCGAATTCAGAGCCACCTTGAAAGCAACTTCCATGCGAACGGGCGCCGGCTGCTGTTGTTGCGCGTCGGCTCCCGAAGAAAGTGCAGCGGCCGCCAGGGCAGCCGCTGCGAGAGTGCTCTTAAGCTTCACGATTACTGCGAAGCGCCGAACGAGCCGAGGTATGCGCTGTCATCGGTGACTGCCGAGAAGGTGCCACCCACTTCTTCTGCGCCCGGGCCATAGAACTGGCCAGCGACATCGCCTGCCATGTCGGCGTCCGCGATCTCAGCATTGAAGCCGGACCCGTCGAGGCTTCCGATCGCTTCGAAATCCAGATCGGAGCGACCTTCGACATACTCGTCTTCGATCGGGTCGTAGGCGTAGGTCCCGGCGCTCGAAACGTAGACGTCCTCGAAGTCAGTTTCGACATAGACATCAGACTGCGTGGCATAGTCGACGCCGTCGGTCACGACCTGACCGACACTTTCGCCATAGTAGCTGGCGGTGCCGGCATCGGGCATTTCGCTGCTCGCCGTTTCTGCGCCGAAGCTGCCTGCCGCGGCGCGCCCGGAGGTGCCGTTGAGGCCGGTCTGCCAGATGCCATAGGACTGGTAGTTGTAGCCCAGCTGATCCGTGTCGCCGACGATCGCGACGTCGCCGCCATCTTCGGTCGCAGCGATGATGTACCCGTCGGTCACCATCATGTAGTCGCCGTTCTCTTCCGCGAGCGTGATATCCGCGTTGGAGTCGCGCACTTTCAGCGCGGTGATGACCTCGTCTTCGAAGCTGAGGCCGGCGACCGCGTCACGTTCAGTGTCGGGGCCATCGGTGATGGTCACAGTGCCATCGGAGGAGACCTCGTAGCGTGCGGAGGTGACAGTGCCGTCTGCGCGGTAATCGCCGCCTTCGGTCTGCGCTTCGGCGAAGGATGCAAATTCCGGCCGATCGGAGAAGGCAGCGCTGTCACTGCCGCCTCCACCACATGCAGCAAGGAGGCTCAGTGCGGACGCGCTTAGGATAAAGTACTTCATAGTCCCTCGATATTTTTGGGATTGCGTGCGTAGAGGAATAGACGAGAAAACTCTGAATTTACGATAACCGAAAAACTCTGAAAATTTCAGCCACTAACTCAACCCTCATACGATAGTACTCGATTCCTCGAGTAGGGCCATAAAAGGCGAAAATATGAACGCATGCAAGCTTTTCCATAAAAAATCGCTCACTTGTAGTCTGAGGCTTTCCTCACCCCCCCAAAAATAAATAAGAATACTATCGAAAGTAGGTAGTGCGCATGTCGCCATGTGCGCTGATGGTGAGGCAACATGAATAATTGTAATTTTCTGACATCGCGCACGGCGATCACATCGAAGTGCAATTCGCGCACCCTGTTAGCGATGATGCGGGCGGAAAGATTTCTGCCGCTCGCGGACAGGTCACCCTCACAGCTGGCATGGCGTTCCTCGTAGCATCCTCACACCGGAACCGCCATGGGATGCCTAAGGTGCTCGACCTCAACCCCACTGAGGTCTCCCAAGTGCGCCTTATCGAGACATCGAGCCAGGCCAAAGACCGGAAGCATATCGAGGCCCGCGGTGAAATCGTTCTTCGGAGGCAGCCAAGTGATGCCGACGAGCTTGAAGAGCAACTCGACCACTTGGCCCAGATGATCGCGGCTGAGCATGATGAAAGGGTCCTGGGCGGGCGGAAAGGGCAACTGGAGCTGCAATTTCACGACGTCGCGGATCAAGTGCGATTGGCGAAGTTGAAGCGCAACTACCTCCTGACGAGGGCACGTGTCGGAGGTGACTTCCATCCCTGGACGACACGAGATGATCGCGTTTTCAGGATCGAGTGCGTGAGGCCGATCCCGTCCGACTTTGAATTGTCGCCATGGGATCGGAAAGATCGGGAGCGGCGGCGAGATGAGGCAATCAGGATCTTCGGGCAGGCCGAGCTCGAGACGCGGGAATGGATGAGCGTTCTGAAAGCTCGCGGATACGCCTGCCGGCGGCCGCACCCCAATGCACAGGAGCTTCTGGTGAGAGCCTATATCGGGGAGCACGCCAAATTCGACATGTTGGTCGCGCCAAGCGCAAATGGATTCTGGGATGTCTCGGCCAAGGAGGCCCAAAACAAGCGTGAGGCCAGACTCCGCGCGCGGTGCGTGAGAGATGGTCACGTCCGTGCTCTTGCGAACGTCCTAGCGGAGATCATGAGTGTCCGGCGTCAGCGCCTATGGGACATCTGAATTGATTTCGGAAAGGAGGGTTTCTGGCTCATCGTAACCACCAAGGAGTGGAGATGAGACATAAACCCGGAACACCTAAGCCTTCCGCCGAGAAGGTTGTGAAGGACATCCGCCGACGCACCCGCAAACAGCATTCGGCGGAGGAAAAGATCCGCATCGTGCTTGAGGGCCTTCGCGGCGAGGAGAGCATAGCCGAGCTTTGCCGGCGCGAGGGGATTGCGACGAGCCTGTACTACAGTTGGTCCAAAGAGTTTCTCGAGGCCGGCAAGAAGCGGCTTGCTGGTGACACAGCGCGCCAGGCGAGCAGCCCGGAAGTGAAGGTCCTGCGGGCTGAGGCCAGCGCGCTGAAGGAGGCCTTGGCAGAGGCCACCCTTGAGAATCGGCTGCTCAAAAAAAGTATGATCGGGGATGGGGGAGACCACGAATGAGGTACCCTGCATCCGAAAAGCTCGAGATTATCCGGCTCGTCGAGAGATCACATCTGCCCGCGGCGCGCACGCTGGAGATGTTCGGTATTCCGAAGACAACCTTCTATCGTTGGTACGACCGATACCGATCCCTTGGCGAGGCCGGTCTCGAGGATCGCCGACCCCACCCGGGTCGGGTCTGGAACCGCATCCCTGATGATGTCCGGCAGGATGTGGTCGGCTTGGCGCTGGAGGAGCCCGAACTCTCTCCACGGGAGCTTGCGGTGCGCTTCACAGATACGAAGAAGTACTTTGTCTCAGAGGCTTCGGTGTATCGCATCCTCAAGGCGCACGACCTGATCCCGAGCCCTGCCTTCATCGTTGTCAAGGCTGCGGACGAGTTCCGCGATAAGACGAGCCGGCCAAACCAGCTCTGGCAGACCGACTTCACGTACCTGAAGGTGATCGGTTGGGGTTGGTACTATCTGAGCACCATCCTGGATGACTTCAGCCGATATGTAATCGCCTGGAAGCTCTGCACGACCATGCGAGCCGAAGATGTCACTGACACACTCCAGCTCGCGCTGGAGGCGTCCGGTTGCGACCAGCCGACCGTGCTACACCGACCACGACTTCTCAGCGACAACGGCTCGTCCTACATCGCAGGCGATCTCGCAATCTGGCTGAAGGACAAGCAGATGGAGCATGTGCGCGGGGCCCCCAACCATCCGCAGACGCAGGGCAAGATCGAACGCTGGCACCAGACCCTGAAGAACCGCATCCTGCTGGAGAACCACTACCTCCCCGGCGCACTCGAGGCCGCGATCGAGACCTTCGTCGACCACTACAACCATCAACGCGTCCATGAGAGCCTCGGAAACGTCACCCCGGCCGACGTCTACTTCGGTCGCGCCAAAGCCATCTTAGCCGAACGAAGGAGGATCAAGTCCGACACCATCCGCCAGCGCCGCTTGCTCAACCGAACTCAGGCGGCCTAACCTCGAACAGTATGAGCCAGACCCTCCTGACCGGCTGAGCATTCCGGGTCCCAAATTATGTGATGACGGACATCTGATCCATCTCTCACTCAATACGATGTCTCGAACCGCAAGCATCGCCAGCAGCGGGCCATGCAGGCTTTGAAAGACGTGGACTATGTCATCGAGGCCCACATAGAGCTTACCGGGAAATCAGAAAAGGATACGGTCGGAAAGCATCTGAGCATGTTCCGCCGGCGAGCTCGTCGGGGAGCCTGTTTCCAGCGTCCGTTCCTGGGTCTGCGGGAGTTCGCCGCGGACTTCGAGCTGATCGATGACGACATCCCGGGGTCTGCTCTCGAAGGCGAAAGAGAGCTCGGTCTCATGCTTTACGATATCGACTACGAAGCAGGCGTCACGCCGATCTTCTATGAGGCTCTCATGTCTGACGGAGTCATCGACGTCGCTGGCGCCCGCCAGGAAGGCTTGCTGTCATGACGATGCTGAGAGCTCTCAATGACCTCTACGGGCGCCTGCGCGCAGATGGTGAGGCCCCTGACTTCGGGTTCTCGATGGAATACGTCGGCTTCGCCCTGGAGATCGACATGGAAGGGAACTTCCTGCGTCTCACGGACCTTCGAAGCCTGAAGAATGACGCCCCTCAACCGGTGCGGAAACCTGTGCCCCGCGCGCAGAGGACCTCAGGTGTACTGCCCCGGCTCGGAGCCGACACCTGCGCCTATGTCCTCGGTGTCGATGCAAAAGAGGTGAAAGTCGGCGGAAGGAAGTCGTTTGAAGCAAACCTGTCTCCGCGGGCGGCCGAGAAACACACCGCATTCATCGAACGGCACCGGGAGCTCTTTGCCGGCACCAATGATCCGCATCTGCAAGCGGTCCTGCGCTTCTTCGAAAGTTGGACGCCTGAGATGTTCGTCGAACGCGAGTTCAGTGCGCAGGCGCTCTTGCAGACCCTTCAGATCGAGATCGGCGAGGGAAGCGAGAAAGTTGTCCTGCATCAGCACCCGTCCATTGTCGCAGAGGCGCAAAAGCCGGGTGAGGGTGAACTTGTGAAGTGCCTTGTGACCGGTGAGGAAGGACCCTTGGCGCAGAACCATATGCAGATCAAAGGCGTCCGAGGTTCTCAAGCATCCGGCGCCTACATGGTCTCGTTCAACAAGCCCTCGTTCTGTTCCCATGACAAGAAGAACGGAGCGAACGCCCCCGTTTCTGAACGGGCCGCCTTCGGGTACGTAACTGCTCTGAATACGTTGCTCGCTGAGCGCGGTGAAAACCGCAGGAATGCGCTTTTGGGAGACACCACCGTCGCCTTTTGGGCGAAGGCGGCCGAAGGTGACGCATCCGACGAATGCGACTGGATCATGAGCGCGGTCATGGACCCGCCAACAGACGCCGATGAGGCATCCAAGGTCCGGGACACCATGCGAAAGCTGTCCCAAGGCAAACCTTCTGATTTCTCGCGGCTAGACCCTGAAACCGAAGTATTTCTGCTCGGCCTCGCGCCAAACGCAAGTCGCATCGTGGTCAGGTTCTGGAAACCGGGAACCGTTTCAGAGTTTTCCGAGAACACTCTGAAATTTTGGGATGAGATGACCATTGCCCCTGAGGGGTGGAAGGGTGTCCCGGCAGTTTGGTCGATCGTTCTGGAGACCGTCCCAGCCGGCAAGAATGGGACCCGCAGCCTCAGCGACGCCGATCCAATGCTGTCGGGGGAAATCCTGAAATCTGTCCTGACTGGACGAAACCTTCCCGTCTCTCTGATGAGCAAGATCCTCGAGCGCATTCGCAAAGACAAGGAGGTGAACGCCCGCCGCGCAGCCATCTGCCGTGCCGTCGTCAACCAAACCACCTACAAGGAGAAACTACCCGTGAGCCTAGACACGACAGTAACTGACGAGGCCTACCTTCTGGGCCGTCTCTTCGCCCTGCTGGAAGACATCCAGAGCAAGGCTCTGCCCGGCCTCAACTCGACTATTCGGGATCGGTACTTCGGCGCGGCCTCGGCGACTCCGGCTCGGATCTTTCCAATGCTGGAGCGCAACATCAGTCACCATCTGAAGCTCATCAGACGCAATGGGTCCGGGCACCTCGCCCACTGGTTCGACAAGCAGGTCGCGGAGGTGAAGGGCGGTCTTGGAATGACCATGCCACGCATTCTGGGCTTGGAAGGGCAGGGGCGCTTTACGACCGGCTACTACCATCAGAAAGCCGACAAATGGGCGCGCCAGGAAGCCAAGCGCAAGGCTGAAGCAATCGCTGCAGAAGCCGCCGAAAACCAATCAGAACAGGAAAAGGAGACCGCCTGATGAGCAAGCCGGAAATCGATCCGATCCAGAACCGCTATGAGTTCGTCCTCTACTTCGATGTGAAGGACGGCAACCCCAATGGAGACCCGGATGCCGGCGCCATGCCACGGCAAGACCCCGAGACGATGCACGGCCTCGTTTCCGACGTCGCCCTAAAGCGCAAGATCCGCAACTTCGTGGGCGAGAACTGTGGTGAAGACGACGGGTTCAGCATCTACCAGTCACAGGGCACCGTCTTGAACGAAGCGCATGCTCGCGCCTACGAAGCGCTGGGTGAGAAACCCAAGCCCGCCAAGCTTCCTGAAAAAGCAGACAAGGCGGCCGCGATCACCCGTTGGATGTGTGACACCTTCTTCGACATTCGGGCCTTCGGTGCCGTAATGACCAATGAGGTCAACGCCGGTTCGGTTCGTGGGCCTGTGCAGATCAACTTCGCCCGGTCGGTCGAGCCCGTCATGCCGATCAACATCGGGATCACTCGCGGGACGGTCACCAACGAAAAAGACCGCGAAAAGCAACGAACGATGGGCTCCAAGTTCATCATCCCATACGGCCTCTATCGCGTGCACGGCTACATCAATGCCAACTGCGCCAAGAAGTCCGGCTTTGACGATGATGACCTGCAGCTTCTTTGGGTCGCAATTCGGGACATGTTCGACTTCGACCGCGCTGCCACCCGCGGAGAGATGGCCGCGCGCCGTCTGATCGTCTTCAAGCACCAAAGCGCGCTGGGCAACGCTCAGGCTCACAAGCTGTTCGATCGCGTGACCACTCAACGCCGCAGCGGCGAGGACCTTATCGAGGTGGGTGATCCGCGCCTGGACAATCAGCCCCCGGCGCGTGCCTTCAAAGACTACGATATCGATGTCGACCTGGACGATCTCCCCAAGGGCATCGAGGTTTTCGAACCCTTCTGACGGCCGACCGCGACCCTTTTAGGTCATTGATTTCAGACTTTTTCGCCCGGGCTCTTAATTTTTCAGAGGTGAGCCCGGGCAATAATTTTAATATATTTCAGGGTCGTCTAGGTAGTCTGATAGCGGCACGACAATTTCAGGCACTTGTACAAACCTATTATCCTTCATGTAATCGTGCGCTTCGCGGTAGATAAAGGTTGGGGTGGCTTTGGTTGCCTCAACTCGCTCGTACAAGATGCTGGCTTTAGGAAATTCCTTTTGCAGTGTGGCGATTTTTGCATTTAGCGCCTCTTCGATAATTCTGCGGTATGGCTTTGTGCCTTCAATTTCATCGGCAGTCTTAAGAACGTAGTCTCGAATAATATTCGGTGCCGTAGCTCGGAGTACGGCCGTCATCAGAGCCCCGCCAAAGTCTGCTCGAAGCCATTTGTTGTTGTCGAGCTGGATGTGACCCAAGGGGAGGGCGTTCCGTCCTGGGAAGTATTCATGAGGTGGCCTGTGGTAGGCCTGGTAAGCCGCGTGAAGCTTGGCAACATCGCTCCAAGCTGGCCCGTCTCCCTCGGATGCGAATGGAACTGTCGAGACAAACCACATCTTTGTTGTGAGTAGATCCAACAAAGCTTCAACACGAACCCAATGCTCTTTGCTTTCGTCCGGATCCAAGTCCTCAAGTGAGTATTGCGGAATATCGATATCCCACTCGACGAAGGGAGAGTTGACATAGACGGTGCCAATATCTTTGATATCGTCTGGGCTGAATATAGAGCAAATCTCCGTGCGCCCATACTGAAGATTCTTGATAACGTATGTCAGGTCAATGATCGCAGATTCAATCTTCTCTTGCTCCGAGTCAATTATACTCTGACGCTCTTTCTCGAGGGGTTCTTTGATTGAGTTTTCATCCACGCTGTCACGTTTTGAGGTGTCGCCAAATTCAATGTCCCAGTGAGCATCTGCAATCGCCTTATTCATCCTTATTTCATACTCAAGATCGACCTTCTGAAGGTTAATGGCCGCATCGTATATCAGTTCAATTTGCTTCAGAGCCCTCCTGCTGTCGTCAATCGCGTTTTCAATGACGCCGCTTTCTAGCACGAAATCGCGGAATAACGCTGTTTCGTCTACCCGCAATTGGCGGGCGGCAACTTCTTTTGTGTCATCAGAATGCGTGACTGCTCTGCGGGCCAGAACGACAGCGGTCAGCGCACCAGCTAAGGAAACAGAGATCCCCAGTGTCGCGCCGGCTAGCGCTGTCATTCGCTCCAGTCTTTCCGAAACGGATGTGCCGTCGTACCAACCCCATGATGCGAAAAGTGGGAATAGCCAGAAGAGGAGTACCAAAACCGCGAGGCCGAATAGGGCAGCTAACATCGAGGTAGTGATGAAGACGCTAATGGGAGATTTGTGGAGTTTGTTCTCCCACCAACTGGAAGATACTGCGGACACATATTTTTCGCTCATCTGGGTTCTTCTACTAGTGAAATTATTGCACGTGGCTTTGAGCTGCCACACGTTCCTAAGTCCTAGATTTTCGACTATTAAATGCCAAGATAATGGATCTCTTTCGATCTGGAAGCGATGCATATATCGCACTATTGATGACGATCTAAGGCTCGTCTTCCGCAACGGCACCCATGAAATCATCGATGTGCATGGCCCTCATCCCAGCTTTTTGTGGGCCTTCGATATCGGCACCCGGCGTATCGCCCACGAAGAGTACCTGGTCTGGCCTCAAGCATGCCTTGGCGAGTGTGATCTCGTAGATTTCTGGATCCGGCTTCACATAGCCGACCTCAAAGGACAGCACCGAGAAAGCGGGTGAGAGGTCGGGGTGTATCTCCAGCGCGGGCGCGTAATCGACACTTAGATTGCTGCACACGGCGTAGGGAACGCTAAGGCCGGCCAGCATCGCGCTGACACCATCTCGCAGGCGGATCGATGCCAGTTCATGCGAGAGGTCCTCCTGCGCGGCTGAGAGGGCCTCCGAAGCCACGGGGGCGTCAAAGGTGCTGGGCACGTGCGCGAGAGGGATGGAGCGCGTCAACAGAATCCGGTAATGCGGGCATTTGCCCTTGCCCTGCATAGCGCGCACTAGCTTCAGATGCGGCCAGCGCGGTTCCCTGATCTCGACTAAGGTGCCGAAAAGATCGAAGCATATGAGTTCGATGCCCAAAAGTTTGTGATCCATGACCATGAAGGTGCTGAGGCTTCACGGAATGCGCAAGTGTCCAGTGCCTCATCTATTCGAAACCACGGTGGAACCTCCTCCTGGTATCCAGAGCATCCGCCATCTGGCGCGAGGATTGAAAAAAGGGAGGCGCAGGGAAGTCCACTACGGCTACGCTCTTCGCAAGTGGCGCTGTCAGGCAGCAAGTTTGCTTGACGGCGCCGAAATATCCACACCCAATGGGCGCCGCGGCACGGCTTCTCGAGAGTGAAGTCTTCTTGAACTCCGAAGAAACCCTACCCGACTATCAGGGGCATCCGTCAGCACGACGGTGGATTGGAATAAGGGAAGATTTGACAAGGCCAAGCGGTCTGGGGACACCCAAGAGGTTTCGTTGATCAGTTGGCTTGACGAAACCTCTGAAAAATCTGCCTATGGGGGCATGCGTATCCAGTGCCTTTCTGCCTTCATCCTCGTACTTTCAAGCATGGCTACAGCCTCGTCAGCAGACGTCGAAGTCTCAGCGTGCCTGGAGGGGGCGATCATCTTCGCAGAACCTGTGAGAGCTAGCGACGGCGGCCGCGGCGCTGAGTTTTCTATGGCAGTGACAAACCATCTCAAGGTCGCCATCTCAGCCCTCGCCGCTGAGATCTCCTACCGCACCGAAGGCCGAGCGGTGCCTTGGGCGAAAGAAGGAGTGGATCGCCTTCCGATCCCAGGCGGCATCGAACCTGGCGAGACGCGAGACATCCGTTTCGGCACCAGGCGCGGTCAAGATTGGATGGACCCCCTGGTGGCGGACGTTGTCATCCACGATGCCAGTGGCCCAAACGGTGAAAGCTTGGCCGTGCAAGGCGACACGTGCTCAACGCCGCAAATGAGCGAAGAAGCCCAGGCCTTGCTCAAGGCAGCCTCAAAGTGTTGGGTTGTGGATGTCGGAGGCGCAGCGGCGCGTGTCAGCGTCACTGTGGGGGTGACCGTGGCCCAAGGGCGTGTTGGTCGAGACCTCTTACTGGTCTCAGCGGCCGGCGGTGACGATTTAGCCGCTGAGACTGCTTTTCAGAATGTGCGGCGCACGCTCTTAAGATGTCAGGGAGATGGCTACGCGGTGGACGACGGCCACTACGAGGTCACCTTCAGCCCACAGAGCCTGCGCCGATAGGAACCGCTAGGCCGACCTTTTGGTCTCCTGTACAAGGCCAACATATGTCAGAGCCTCTGCAATCACGCCGGCCGAGTAGAGAAGGTCATCTGCAGTGTGCTCTGGGGTAAGCTGAATCCGAAACCTTGCCTCTCCCCTCCGGACAGCCGGGAACTCGATGCAGTTCACAATCACACCATCGTCCAAGATGCGTTTGTAGGCCTCCCGCGCGCGGGCTTCCTGGCCGACCTTCACGATCACCATGCCGGAGTCGATCCCGAATGTCTGTAGGCCCTGTGCATCGAGCAAGGCTCTGAGGTATTTGCATGATCGCAATGCATCGTTACGCAGTTTCCGTCCTTCCTCAGAAAAAGCGATCTCAAGCGCAGCATGCGCGGCCGCAATCTGCGGAGGGGTTAGGAAGTTCGAGAAGGTGTACGATCCGCTGAAACCTTGGATGGCCCTAATCAGGTTGAGGTCGCCGGAAGCCACGAATCCACCAATGGCGCCGAAAACCTTCGAGAAGGAGCCAATGATCAGGTCGACGGAACCATAGCCGCCTTGGTCCGCGAGAAGGCCCCGGCCATCCTTGCCCAAAATGCCGAAGTCGTGCGCGATATCGACCATTGTGTGTGCGTCGTATTGTCGAGAAACGCGAACCAGCTCCTCTATTGGCGGGCAGTCTGAATCCATCGAGTATAGGCTCTCGAACACGACCAGTATGGCGGCATCAGGAGCTTTTCGTCGAATGCGCTCGAGCCGTTTGGCAAGGCTTTCAGGTGAGTTGTGAATGAAGACCGAGACGTTCTGCGTGGATGCCTGCGCTCCGTGCTGAAGGCAGTTGTGGGCGAGAGCGTCCATGACGATGTAGTCATGGGAGCGCACGATGCCGCGGATTGCGCCGTAGCCTGCAGCCCAGCCTGTCGGGAAGAGAAGCGTGTGTTGAAGGCCGAGCGTGTCCGATAGGGATTGCGCCAGGGCCTTCCCGGCCTTTGAGCCGCCGCCCATTGGCGCCGATCCAGAGCTGTGGACGCCGTAATCAGTGATCGCTTGGATGGCCCGACGATGCACATCAGGATGAGAGGCCAGCCCGAGATAGTCTTGCGAGCCGAGGTTGATGGCCTCGAAGGACCGTCCGCTTTCATCCTGGACGGTCGATCTGGGAGCTACGCGATAATCGTGGGTTCTGAAATATTGCCAAAGGCCAGCGGCACTCGCATCCGAGACGTCCCGTGTGAGAGCGGCATACCTCGATGAAAAGCTCTTGCCTACTGAAGACTGATGGTCTGCGACAGACCAGGAAGGGTCGTATCCTACGTTGAGTTCCATTTTGCCCCCTGCAGCTGTGAATGCCCCGGCTTTCGTGGAGCTTCTCAATTGCTATGAGAGCAAGGAGTCGATGGTCTGACATCGCCCAAGTGGGCTATGCGAACTCCAAGTTGTCAGGGCATCAGCCTAATTAGAAATCGCCGCTTTCGCTCAGCTTGCGGGTCTCGACCTCGACCTTGGTTTCAGAGTCTCCAATCGCCTTTCCGCGGTCGAAGGCAATTTTCAGAAGGCTCGCCACTGGATTTTCGGGGTCGACGCTCGAGGCCGGGATCCCGATGCGCTCGTCATCCAACCCGATGAAGATCACTGTCCCCTGAGACTTGAGGCCCAGCGCCTCGCACACCGAGCGTACCTTCGCGACATCCTTTGCGTACTTTTCAGGATTCACGAGTTGCTCTCTGAGCTGACCCCATCGAGTGGTCCGGGTTAAATGCTAATGCATGGTCGGCCTTCGATCTATGGGGATGAAGGTCTCCGGTGCCGGTGTCCGATATCCAAGAGCGCTATGCGGCCGAGCGGTGTTGTAGTGCTTTCGCCATTGTTCGATGAGGATTTGCGCCTCCCTCAACGAGTAGAAGACCTCGCCATTGAGGAGTTCGTCCCTGAACCTGCTGTTGAAGCTCTCGCAATAACCGTTCTCCCAGGGTGACCCCGGCTCGATGTACGCGGTCTTCGCCCCCACCAGCTCGATCCAGTCGCGCACCTTCTGCGCGATGAACTCCGGGCCGTTGTCGGACCGGATGAACCGCGGCGGGCCGCGCTGGATGAAGAGATCGGTCAGGGCGTCCAGGACATCGGTGGAGTTCAGTCGCCTGTCGACACGGATCATTAACGCCTCCCGCGTATATTCATCGAGGATGTTGAGCGTCCGGTAGGTCCGGCCGTCACTGGTCCGGTCCTGCACGAAGTCGTAGGACCAGACGTGGTTGGGGTGCTCGGGCTTCAGCCGCACGCAAGAGCCATCGTCCAGCCAGAGCCTGCCGCGCTTCTTCTGCTTGTGTGGGACGACCTTGAGCCCTTCGCGCCGCCAAATGCGCGCCACCCGCTTGTGGTTCACCTGCCAGCCGGCACGCCGCAGCAGCACGGCGACCCGGCGGTAGCCGTAGCGGCCATACTCCCGGGCCAGATCGATGACGTCGGCGGTCAGCCGCGCCTCGTCTTCCCGGCCCTGTGGTGGCTTGCGCTGCGTGGAGCGGTGTTGGCCGAGCACCCGGCAGGCCCGGCGTTCGGAGATGCCGAGTGTCTCGCACACATGCTCCACGCATTCGCGGCGGCGCGAAGGGCTTAGAAGTTTCCCTGGGCAGCCTCGGTCAGGATCAGCTTCTCGAGCGTCAGGTCAGATACCGCCCGCCGCAGCCTCAGGTTCTCCTTCTCGAGTTCCTTCAGCCGCGACAACTGTGCCCGGTTCATCCCACCATACTGCTTCCGCCACCGGTAAAAGGTATGCTGCGATATCCCGATCTGCCGCACCGCATCGGCCATCGACAGGCCCTGGCCATGCAACACCTCGACCTGACGCAGCTTGGTGACAATGTCTTCCGGCTTCTCACGCTTTCCAGCCATTCCGTAGTCCTCCTGTTCGCCGAAATCCTATCGGATTTCAGGCTTCGTGGGTGGACCACTTCAAAGGGGCTGGCTCATCTCCTTGGCTGCATCGGCGAGATCGGCCTGCATGGCCTCGATGTATTTCCCCGCTTGCCCGAGGCCGTTGATCTGCATCTGGCCATAGTAATCGTCAAAGTGCAGGCGCGTACCGCTTGGGGTCACCAAGACTTCCTCACACAAGGCACTCATGACTTCACGGCTATGCGTGATGACAATGAACTGCACGTCCGGCTTCGAGGCAATGATTTCCTTGAGGCCGTGCCCCACGACAATCTGCTTTGCAACCGACAGACCACGTTCAGGCTCGTCGATGATCTGGATCGGCGCCGTAGCAGAGCGAGCGATCGAAATAGTCTGATGGGCGGTGGCCTGACCCGAGGACTTGCTCGTGAGCGACAGCTGCAGGTCAAGATTGTCGAAGTCAAAATCAGACCGCACCTGCAGGTGATCCTTCGCCAGATCGATATAGGCCATCTTCGTGCCGCGCGGCACCTTGGGTGTGATAGCAACCGGGCTCTTGTCAAAGTTGCTGATGACCTGCGAGCGCGACCAGGCGGTTTCGAAATGGGCTCGGATGCAGCCCACCAGGGTGCTCTTGCCAGAGCCATTATCCCCGGTGATGACAGTCACCCGATCGGTTAGGGTGAAGGTGTCGCCTTTCTTGAACAGGCGAAAGTCCTCGGTGAATTCGATCTTCTCGATCAGCATGTGTGGTGGTGTCCTTCGAATGAGATTCAGGCTGAGGCCGAAGCGGGGAGAAACTCTGAATTTTCCATCCGCTTGAGCTGGGCGTTGACCGTGTTCCTGTACTGGGCAGGGATCGGCAGAACAGTGGCCAAGTCCCCATATTGAAATGCGAATATCGCGTTGCTGGTCACTCGGTAGGTGGCTCCCACACCGTGACGATGCCGTAGCCAGTCTAGGTGCCTCCGAAACTGGCCCACAAAATCTGAGATCTTCGCGCCATCAAGGGCCCGCTCCGCTTCGCGCTGGGCAGCCTTCTTGGGCACACCGAGCCGTTTGCGGATCCTTTTGACCGCGTGATCCGACACCCAATTGCGTTCGGGAAGTTCGCTCAGTGCCACCCCGGTCTCGGGGTCAAATTCAGGAAGATCGGGTGCCATTTCAGGATTGGGCAGCATGAGCTTTCTCCCTTGCTTCTGCCTTGGCATCGATCCGATCTTGGTATCGCGCCCGGCTGACGCAACCGCAGAGCCACATGGGTACGTAGACGAAGGCTGCCAAAGCCATTCCGAAGGCAAACCCAACCAAGCCACCGGACTGACCGCCGGCGAGCCCAGTAAGGATGGTGAGGATGACAACGGCCCCAGTGCCCGGGTGAGACCCACAGTCGGGCAGCGTCTTTGCGCCTCTGAGAATATCGGTGATAAGTCTGTTCATATTTACCTTCGCGCACTCAACAGGTGCGTCAAAGGTATCCTACTCCAATTTAAGAATAGATTGAAGGCACTTTGAGGGAAAAGCCGGGGGCAAGGGGAGGAACCCCCGGCTACGTGATCAAAAACCGGCGGGAGGTGGGCTCCGGCCGGGAGCAAAAATTGTCACCCAACTCCCGCTGAACAAGGAGCACTAGACCCAGGCAAGAACACACCCTCAAGCGGCCACTTAGCTGGGGTGGGCGATCAGGCGAGGAATGAACCGCATTTTGCAACCTATCTGCGAGCGGAGCCATATGGAGAGCAACCCGAGGCAATCCTAGGGCCGATATTTCGCTACTTTCGTGAGCGAAATGCAAACAGTCGAGACAAGTTGAGCCTCGAGGTGGCTATGCGCGCTCAGCTACAGCTTCCTTGGCGCGGTCGCGCCAACGGGTGACTTTTTCCCGCAGTTGGTCCTCCGGACCATCGAGGGCTTCTGTGAGCTTGGCTTCGAAGAACGCGACGGGGTCGCAGTCGATGCAGGGTTTGGAGAGCAGGCGGTTGTGTTCGCAGATCATTGGGAGCCCTTCCATGCTTCAGATTCCATGAGGTCAGAGAAGTAGAAATGGCTAATGCGGGGGATCGTGTCAGCGTTGTAAGCCATAGGGGACTGCCGTCTCCCAAATACGCGCTTGCGGGCTGCCAGCAGCTTCGCGCCGAGTTTGGGCTTCTCACGTAGCTTGATTGAGATGGCTCTTCCACTCGCGCTTTGGTCTTCCACAGAAATTGACCAAGTCGAAGTCCCGCCTTCATCCCTTTCGACATCATATGCCTTCGCTGTGTGCCCGTACCGCTTTTCAACATCGGCTGCGATAAGAGCTCTCACGTCGTCTTCGTCATAGCTGAAGGTAATCTTGGCCATCGACATTAGCTCTCGTCGACGTGGCGGGCTTTGCTGGCGTCCAGATTGCCGCTGCCGATGTCGACTTCCCAGCGACCGTCACTATGGGACAGGTCCGGTTGGATGTCTTCGTCGTCAGGGCGGCGGATTCCGAAGCGTTCACTCACATCTTTGGCGATGAGCGCACGGATTTCGTCCTCGTCATAGGTGACGCTGATAGCGGGCATTGCGATCTATTCCTGTTGTTCTCAGGATAGACTGCGGCAGCTTCGAGGGGATGTCAAAAAATAAGGATAGAGAGTTCAGAGTTGCCGGGTCTGGCCGATCACGCACCGAGATTTATGCTCTCCCGTCGGCTAGAGTTCCGAAATGTTTTCGTCAGCCTTCGAAAGAGGCGAGCACGATTTCTATGCAGAACTTTCCTGGCAAGGTCACGTCCGAGCGTGGAGTGGTCTTCCACTGTGACGGTCCAGTGTGCCGCGTGGCTTGCGGGACCGATCTGCACGGCATCTTTCTGCGGCGGTGTGCCATAATGCAGATCGATGTCGTGCATGACGAGCTTTCGGATGCGGTCAGCCGTGTATGAGAAGCTTACTGGCGGCTCCGCATCGGAGCAGGGCGCTCCGAGGGGACCTGATGGGACGCAGGCGACCCACTCTCCTTGTGCGGCGGCCGTGTCCGGGTTGATGTCACTCCGCCGCGGGCGCAGCCCAAACCGGGCGCGGAGGTCGGCTGCTATTAGGTCTTTAACGTCGTTCACATCGTAGTTCACGGTGATACTAGGCACACGTACTCCATTCCGATCTGCTGCCGGCTCTAGGTTTGCGTGACCAATAGAGGCGTCCACTCGGGGGTACAATCCGTTGTCTGAATTCCCTACGGTAAAGGCTTCAGGATTTCGGTGACACCATGCTTGCTGAAGCCCTTAATCTTTGGAATGTCTCGGGCCTCGGGTCTATCCCGGAAGTGATCGTTGGAGACGATCGGAGCAAGAAGCTGCTCCGCCAGGTCGAGGATCCTGTGGTCTGCAGGCTCATATTTTGGCGCGAGTTCGATCTGCACTTGGCGGCCAAGCTCTTCTCCCAACGCCGTAGAGGTGAGGTGCTTTCCCTGAAGCTTGTAGCCGGCCCCTCGATCGAACACTACGTACGGCTCTCGGCCTTTCTTCTGTAGCAGGTCAATCACGTCGCGGAGGGGCTTCAAATTCGGTTGTCCGCTATCCCAGTGCATCACGTTGGAACCGTCTACAATAGCGATATCTTGCCGCCACAAGCGCGGCGGCTCTCCAACACGCTCCAGCGCGATTGCTTGGCAAGCGGTAGCCGTCCAGATTTTGATGGTTTTCCGTTTCGTTTTCGCAGACCCACCCACATCGGTGCCAGATGTGAGCTCCTTAATCTGTGTTTCGCACACTAGGTCTAGGAGGGCGTTCACATCTGGATGCTTATTCAAAGCGGCGTCTTTCAAAGCACGGTCTGCTTTGGTTCGGGACTTCGCCTGAACTGTCAGCGCGCCCAGTCGTTCGACTTTGTAGCCATCGAGGTAGTCGGCGGACGTCACCTCGAAGATCCGAGAGTATCGGCGTGCACGATGAACTCGCTGTCGAAGACCGTCGACCTCGATTTCTTCCGGTGTCCTCTAGGCAGGAGCTGGAACCGTCTGCGTATGGTCAGGCGCGCGTTGCTTGGTTGCCTGGGGCACCAGTGTGAAGAGCTTTCGCAGTAGCTGGCTCAATGTTCCCGGCAGAGACCCCTTGATACCGATCATTCGAACACCTGTTTGAGATTCAGAGTTTCCCCACGATATGTCGGGCGCGAGCCCTTGGCAATGAAAAGAACAGATTCCGCATTTCTTCACATCGGTGACACGTTTTGTGGCGCTGGACCGCAATCTATTCTTGCGTGTGGGCTTGTGAGATGCCATAAATGTTGACATCCAAATTGAGGAACAGACATGCCGGCTTTCCAACAAATTGACCGCGGCTGGAACGGGGTCAACTATGCAAAAATGCTGCTGCCGGTTCCGAGCGCAAAGAGTGGGTACTACGCGTGTGCTTGGTATCCTGACAACCAGCCGGCGGAAGAATGCCCGGAGCGGCGCGCGATGTGGGAGCTGCATGACAAAGTGGGCGGCACTCTCAAAGAGTTTCACGGCAAAGAAATCGCTGAAGTCGTCAAGACGGACGAACGCTTCAAGAACCTCATGCCCGTCGGCGCCCAGTTCGTGAAAAAGTTGAGCGTCCTCGTCTTCGATCTCTGACGACACCCGCAGACTCTGAAAACAAACCCTTTCGGATCGAGCCCGGCAGGGTTGCCTAAACACGGACCGCGCGTCGGCCACTTCCAGGAGAATTCAATGCCGCACTACGTAAAAGGGACCAACACCGTCATCAAAGGCACCGCTGAGGTCATCGAGGCCTGCTACCCTATCTCCCAGGGGGATCAGGGGAAGATCGGTTGGGATTACGCCGCGGGCAGCGACCGTGAGCTCTACGACGATGATGCCAAGCACTGAGCCGGAAGGGCGAGAAGCTCTTCTATGACGAGGACGGGGAAAAGCACCCCGAGAGCAACATCGAATGGCGCGATGACGAGGAAGACGAACTCTGATCGAGCTTGTCCGAACTCGCCCAAGTGACTAGAACTCAGGACAACTCAGGAAGGACCAATAGATGGCGTTTTTCAGCTCGACCAAGATTAACCGCAACGGCGCGACCTACGCGACTATGCTGATGGCGGATGAAGTGGGTGAAGGCCCGAAGCACTATGCGGGGGCATGGCATTCTGAGAGCTTTGACGCCGAGAAAATCGAACTCCAATCTCTGCAGGCCCTGCACGCGAAGGTTGGGGGAACTCTGAAAGCGTTCACGAGCAAAGAGGTATTGGAGGCATCCGAGCGGGACGAGAAGTTCAAGAATTTGGCGCCCGTCGGGGCTCAGTTCTCAAAGAAGCTGACCCTGATGGTCTTCGACCTCTGAAAGCGAAGGTTATCTCGCCGTAAGGGCAGGGCGCTCCCTGCCCTTTGTCGTGTGTGGTCCTTAAGGCCGCGGGTCGAGAAGCTCGGTAGTGCCGTTCACTGAGAAGCCTTTGATTTTGGGGACGTGTCGAGCCCGGATGCTGTCTTTAAACTGGTCGTTGGACACGATGGGCGCGCCAAGATCGATCGCTAAAGAGATGATGCTGATGTCGGCCGGCTCGGAGGGAGGGCAGTATTCCATGTTCACATCGCGCGCCATCAAGCTCTTGATCTTCTGTATGGTTGCGGGCTTGCCGGTGAGTTTGAAACCCGCATTGCGGTCAAAGACGACATGCGGTGTCTGACGATTGGCAAGCAGCAGATCAATTACCGCCTGCAGGGTCTCGATCTTCGGTGTCTGCTCATCCCAATGCATGACATTCGAGCCATCAACGATAGCCAGATCAGACCGCCAACGACGCGCCGGGCGGTCGACCTCGGCTAACGGGGTCGCGTGGGCAGCGAGGGCTTCCCAGGTCGTCTTTCTGCGGCTCTGGTAATAGGCATTCCCCTTCGCGCCGACTCCGGCCACGTAACGCTCAGAGACGGAAGTCGACGACAGCTTGATCAGGACATTGGCCTCGGGATGCGTACGTGCGGCTTCGTCCCGCAAAGCATACTCTGCTGAGCTGCGCTCCACGCGTTCGCTTGCAACCCAACCGAGCGGCTGAACGTGGTATCCATCTATACGATCGGCATCGGTGGTCTCGAAGATGGAGCTCACCAGGCGGATGCGCTCTAGTTGCCTACGCGCTTGCTCCACTTCGTTCTCGGCGGCATCTCCTGCGCCACCTTCAGTAGTGCCGGCTGTACGTAAGCCCCCTGTTTTGAGCGGGCTAATGATCAGCGTGAGCAGCCTGTTCAAGCGAACCCTGATGCGGCCAATGAGGTCATTCAAAATTCAGTACTCCGTAAAATCCGGGGAGCGACTATAAGGACGCCTTTAGCTTCGGCAAGAGGTCTCAAACCGGTGCCTTGAGCGGCGTGGCTTCGCAGGCACGTGCGAGTGATATCGAGCTCGACGCGGAGCACTCCAAAAGCGTTCATGACTTGATGTTTTATTCATTAAAGACTATCCTTTAAAAATAAATCAGAAGGGCGACATTATGATCATGACTGGTCTCATTACCAAGGTTCAGAAGGTCGAGCCCGACACGCTCGCAGCATGCCACGCACCTGATCTGGCGCCCAACTACAGCCACTGCGTTGAGGTGTGGTGGGCAGAAGGCGACGAGGCGACGGAATCCGATAGGGAAGAGGCGCTCGCTTTTGCAAATGAGATGCGCGGTCCGACTTCTGACGTCGATGGGAAGACCATTCTGCGATCGTTCGAGAACGGAACCAATGGAGCAGCAGTCCTGCCGCTCAAGGAATGGGAGAACATGACCCTTACCATTGTTTTCTTCAATATGTGACACTCGTGAGAGTGGCTCAGTGGCACATTTTGCTGCCGCCGGCTACAGGTTCTCGGCGCCGGAACGAGTTGATCTTTAAATCTCGCCAGCCTATTCTTTATTTATGGAGAACATTGCCTCATCTATGCTTATTCAGCAATTCAACGAGGGGAGCCTGGCAGACGCTCTCGCGGGCGAACTCAGGCTCGTGTATAGCCATTTTGTGGCGGTTTGGTGGACAGAGGGCGAGTGGGACTCGATGGCAGTTCGAGATGAGCTAGTGATCCTGAGCCGTCGCCTGGGTGGTATTCTTCGGGTCTACGAGGGCAAGGACGTTTCGAAGTTACTATTGTTGGGCCCTGATGAGGAACTTAGAAAGCAGGAACTCGCTACCAAAAAGCTTTCAGTCTTGTTCTTCATCTTATGATGGGAAGGCGCAAGGAAAAGCAGTACGAGCGGCTTCACCGTGTGAGCCAAGAGGCTCGAGATATCCGCCTATCCTTTCGGCGTGGTGATATCACCGAAGACGAAGCCCTAACGAAGCTGCAGAGATTGCGCAGACCGGACAACTGGTGGGAACGGCTCTTCGACATGCAGCTCCCGCACTAACACAAGAGGAAATCGAGACATGGATTATAAATCAATTGCGACCTGGGCGCTGGGCCGCTCGACCGGTGCTTCGGCAACCTGCATCGCTCGCCACATGATGGGCCTGCCGGTCAGGGGAGATAACCGCACGATGGTGGTGACTTCGGTCGCTGCGAAGCCTTGCTGGAGGCCGTTCCCGAGCTTCGTGCTCGCCTGCCAGAAATGGCGGAGGTCAGCGACATGTGGGCAAAGCTGGTCGAGAACTGGGATCTCATTCGAGAGTCCGAGGACCAGTTCATGTTCATCCTGGACCTGCAGACCGAAGTTCGCAACAAGCGCGCAGCTGCGGTGCCCCGTGCAGCAGCGCCTAGGCGGCCGTGCGCCGGGCCTCGGGCTGTTTGACGCTAACGCTGCGCTGCGGCGGAATTGCCCTCTTTACACTCACATGAACTTGTTGTGTCGTGGCCTGTGACATTTTGACCGGCGTTCTGGGAGGTTGGTCGGTCATGAGGTGGCTCTTTGGGAGGAGTAGTCATCTCCAAAAATCCGGTCGCCTCGAGGGAGGTTGAGGTGACCGGATTACCCTTCGTCTCAATTGAGATTGATGCGCTCGTCTTGAACTTCTGCGAGCTCTGTCTCGGACACGGAGCCTAGAGCCATCTCTATCAATGCGATGCCAGTTGGGATGTCCTCTCCTCTGTATCGGGGCACACCAAAGTGCGGGGATTGATCCATGCGATTATTACCGTCCAAGTCGAACAGGGTCTGATCAAGGACCGGATAGTCGGAAAACTCAGCGGCAACCTGTTCGCCGGTACTTATGGATAGCACCTTCAGGCTCTCGTGCAGCGAGCCAGTCGGATTGCGGTAGGCGATCGCCGTACCGTCACGCACGAATGCATGATACCCATCGCTGTCGGAGAACTTCAGGCGCGGCGTGCCTTTGCCATCGAAGATCACCACTCTTTCGCTGCCTCCATCCCTTGTGAAGGCTGCGTTCCCCTGTCGATTGACTACCATTCCGCCCTCGCTCTGTATCCACTCCGGATCTCGCGGGATCGAAAAAATGGGGGTTAGGTCCTGGCCATCGTAGATGTAAACGGTTCCAACGTTCACCTCGTCTTCCCGCTGCCGAAACCCTTCGAATGGGAGAAACGTCCCGTCCGGAAGGCACGATAGCTCAAACTGGCGTCGCTCAGGCAATGGCAACGGTTTGAGGGAATAGTCGGCCAGTTCTACAAGAAAGTGTCCTACCGCGGTATTCACCGCGAGCGTTTGGTCGTTATGAGAGAAACCGATTGGCCAGATCAGCGCGTTGCGGCTGCGTAGAAGGCGTTCAGGATCAGGTATCGGGAAATCGACACTCGCTCGATAGGCCCCGGTTCGGCCGTCAAAGAAATGAAGGGTGGGCGCATCCATCGGTGCAATGACAACCAGATCTCCGGTGGAAGTGAAGTACGGGTAGCTCGTTGCTAATAGTGTGGTTCCATCCGGCTTGCGCAAATCGGCTACAAGCTCACCTTCGGGCATCGAATAGAGTTGTGCGCCATGCTCGCTCATCGTCGCCATGACTTCACCTGTTGGCGACACGACGCCCCCGCTAGCACTCTTGGCTGGGAACGCGGGTTCCTCGAGAGGCAACCGGAGCACGCGCGAAGCGACGCTCCGATATAGGAGGAGGTGGGCGGCATTAAACCTCTCGAAGTCCTCTTCGGTCGGTTCCGCGGGCAGCCCCTTCAGGGCGGCAATGATGGCTGCCTGTCGGTTACCGGTGTGGAGCAGTCTTTCCGCCTCTCGAGCATAGCTTTCCGAGGCTTCTAACACCGGAGACATCGTGTCTTCGGGTGCGCTGTCGCTTGTCTCTAGGTTCGGCGCCAGCGACAGAGCTGTCTGATAGAGATCAAGCCCTGTCGGGATGCTGCCGGCCAGTGGGGCCGCATGTCGCGTGGTCACCATGTAGCCGATTGGCTCCGCCTGCGGTGAATAGATGGCTTGATTGAAGTCGACGTAGTCCTGCGCCTGCGCGTCGAGTTGCGATCCATCGAAGGCGAACACGTTGACCATCATGTCTGACATACGAGGAGAGTCGTCACCGTCGGCAAAGGCAGCTGCAGTCCCATTGCGAACAAAGCGCATGACGCCGACATCACCTGGCAGTTCAGCGATCATCTCACCGTTCAGGTCGAACAGAAGGGTCTGCATGTTGTCGGAGACCGCAAAAACGGGCTCGGTAGGGGACGCCATCAGGGCTGCGGATGGGACAGCCCGGCCCTGCAAGATGATACGTTCTGATCCGTCGAGATTGCGGGCTACAATATCTGCGCTCTTGGCATCGGAAGAAATGTTGGAGCCCAGCACACTCCCGTCGGATGCCCATGCAGACACCGTTTTGAAGGGGTCGGGGAATTCTATGACCTTCGAGCCATCGCTAACGGCATACACCGAGGACGTCTGCATAGCCTGAAGTAGGACGTACTCGCCGTTCGGAGAGAAGAGAATGCGGATCGCGTCGCCCGGTACCCGGCCAAGTTCTTCGCCGGTCTCGGCATTCAAGAGAATGGCCTGCCCGTCCTGTAGCGATACCACTCCGAGTGTGCTGTCAGGTGAGAATGCAGCGCTGGCCATAGAGGTCCATGGTGAGCCGATGGGCTTGGACGCCTCGTAGGTCGCTATGATCTCACTGGTGGCCTGATCTACCAAGCGTGCCGTGACCCGTGCGTCCGGATCCGTATCGCCGCTTATTTGTTGGGTAACCAAGACCCGGCGGCCATCCGGGCTCATGTAGCCCGAGGCGAATAGGCCCTTGAAGTCGTCCATGACAATGCTGCGGGAAGCGATTGAGCGTCCAAGCGCAAGCCAGGCTTCAGGGAAGGCTTCGATATCCGCCTGCGTTGGCGAGCTTGGCAGGCCAAGGAGCGCCTCTGCTATGGCAGCTTCCTGGTTTCCCTCATTCAGGAGAAGCTCGATGGATCGCTTTGCATGGGCACGAGAGCCCTCGGGGGATGGCGTCTCAGCGTTTGCGCCTATCGCGAGTGAGATGTTGAAGACCGCGGTGATGGCCACGAGCTTTTTCAGAGGCAGTCGAGCGTTGTGCATGAGGGGCCTATTCGCAGATAAATTCAGAGAATTTTCGGGTTAAATCGGGCAAAGATAATCGGTGTAGACGTACCCTCTGGGCAGGTCTCGAAGGTACTGCTTACCATTGGCGTGCTCGACGACCACAAGGAGCCACTTGCCCTGCTGTTGCCCCCGGTTTTCGACAACCGAGCCAGGCCCCAGTTTTAAGACGATTGGGTGTGATGACCCCGGGCCTGACCGAAGGGCCAAAAAGTTGTCGCCATTCGGGTCTAGGCGACAAACTTCGTACGTATCTCCTGAGTAGGCGTGAGCACTCGACGTCCAGACCACCAGACAGAGTGCCGAAAATGCTTTGAGCATATGAAAAGCCATCCTAAAAAATATCGGTAATGAGAGCCGAAGAATTTTGGCTCAGACGTCTAATGCTGGAATGCTGCCGGAGCGGTACGATTGCGGCAAGGGCATCATTCGGCGCTTGCGACATTCCGCCAATGTCAAATGACACCCCGTGCTGAAACGAGGCAGGCCAGTGGTAGGGGCGTCGGGCCATGCGCTTCGTGATGCAGCTTCATCGTTAACCCCTTGTGGACACGACGCCATGTCCCACAACTGATCCCGAAAAGGTCTTCGGGAGTTGTCGACCTTAAAGGTCGCCTTGGCGCAGGTAGCCGCCATAGCGAAGGGCCGATCAGCATCGCTCCTTCGTGACGTGGTCGGCCCTGAGCGGACGTTCGGTCCAAACTCGTCCAATGGCTTCTTTGAATCCTAACTTATCTAAGGCGAGAAAACCGGCAAGTCGGACGGGGCGCGCAAGCGCCCAGTCCTTCAGCTTAGCAGGAAAATGCCGTTATTGCCCCGAGAGGGCCGCGTAGACCGCGCTCTCGAAATCCATGTAGCCGGGGAACGAGACACCATCCGCGAACGGCAGGATCTGGGTCGCCCAGTAGCCGCCGATCCCGTTCTTGCGGTCGATCCAGTAGTAACTGTTCGCGAGCCCGGCCCAACCGATGGCACCGGCGGGGCGACCGGTCGGCGCGTCTTCAGTGTTGACCATGAAAGTATAGGACCAGTCCTTGGACATGCTTGGAAAGAACTCTGCATCATTCGACAGCGACGGGATGACACCCGGAAGCATGGTGACCTTCTGCGGCGGGACCAGCGCACCTTGGACGGCCCATTCGACGGTTTCGGGTTTCAGGACCTGTCCGTTGGGACCGGCACCGTCGTTCAACCACATGCGGATGAACTTCATGTATTCCGGCACGGTTGCGTAGAGCCCATGGCCGCCCATGTGGACCTCCGGCTCATCGGGCAGCGCGAAGTCGTCCATCGGGGTCAGCCCGCCATCCGCGCCCCGCGCATGGATGGTCGCGGTCCGCTCTTTCATGCCGGGGGTCCGGGTAAAGGCGATATCCTGCATGCCGAGCTGGTCGAATATCCTCTCCTGCATGACCTCGCCCAGACGTTTGCCAAGGATGCCTTCGACAACCTGTCCGACCCAGTCGATATTCGTGCCATATTCCCACTTGGTGCCCGGATCGAACAGCAGCGGCGTTTCGATACAGGCGCGGCTTCCGGTAATGACGGAGGGCTGACCCTGCTCTTCGGCGAGGCGCTTGTAGACCTCGTTGAAGAAATCATAGCCGAAACCGGCCGTGTGCAGGAGCAACTGGCGCGTCGTGACATCGCTTTTCGGCGCGCGCAGGCGGGGGGTGCCGTCCGCGTCGAACCCGTCGATCACCTGAAGGTTGCCTATGGCCGGGGCGTAGTCCTTGGCAGGCGCATCGAGGTTCAGCAGACCCTCCTCGACACATTGCAGGGCGGTGGTGCCCGCGATGGCCTTGGTGGTTGAGAAGATGGCGAAGACGGTATCTTCGGTCATCGCGTTCCCGTCCAGCCGCCGCTCACCGGCCGCGCCGGAATAGATGTCGGCATTGTGGTCCGTCGCCATTGCGACGACACCCGGCACGCGCGACGGACCGGTGACCAGCCCGTTCAGAACGGCGTCACACCGGGCTTTCAGATCGTTTGAGTTGATGTCCTTCATTGGTTCCTCCCTTGAAGACGTGCAGGGAAGGATGCGGATCATCGGGTGGGCGCGCTGTCCGCGACCGGCAAGGCCTGTCTCGTTTCGGAAGCAAAGTCAGTGCGGGCGGACGCGTCGCACCGATCGGCTACGCGTCTGCGACGGCGTTTCTCCGAACCTGTCGCGATAGCGGCCGGCCAGGGCACCGAAGTTCGAAAAGCCCCAGTCGGACGCGATCGTTGTGACGGTCACATCCTGTGGCTTCGTTTCGAGGTCCCGGCGAAAGCCCTCGAGCCGCCGCGCCACGAGAAACGCCCTGGGCGACATGCCCCTGAACTTGTGAAATCCACCGGAGAGCGTCCGCGCGGACACGCCGACACGCTTGGCCACATCGCCGATGGATGGTGCCTCGCGCGCTTCGGCTTCCATGATCTCCTCGGCCGCGCGAACATAGGCAGGGGCTGCACAGCGTGCGCCCGTTTCAAGGCTCATCCCCGCCGCCGACGCCCATTGACGCAGCAGTTCGACGCAGAGCATCTCTTCGATATGCCGCGCCAGCACCGCGTCCGCAGAAACCTCGCCCGCGTGCGTCAGAGCACGGGTGGCATAGTCGAGCAGCGCGGGCCAGGCCGAGTTCGGGCCACCGATCTTGACGCGGCTGGTCCATAGCCGGTCATCGGGGACAAACCCGAACCACCGCTCGGCCGTATCCGCCATCGCCTGATGCGGGATCGTGAGGTTCAGCTGCATATGGTCGGGATCCCCCTCAAGCCAGTATTCGGCGCGGGAACAATCGACGACGAAACTTTCCCCGGCGCCGGTGTCGACAGACCCGCCATCGATCTGGTGATCCAACGCCCCGCGGAGGGTGTTCAGGACGAGGATGTTTCCAGCCTCAGGGTCGAACCGGTCAAGGTGGATACCCGTACCATAGGCAAACCGGGTCATAGTCACACAACCCGCCTTGGCCGAGATCATGGTCGCATCGGGCCGGGAAAGGCGATCCAATGGCCGCACGCGATACCGCATGTAGACCGACCGGCAAAAGTCCTCCACCTCGTCCCAATCAGCCGAATGGGTCTTCTGCTGGTGCCGGATCGGCGCACCCAGCGAATCCAGAACAAGCGCGTGTTCCAGCAAAACCCCGCTCCTCCTCGTGGTTCCAGCGTCAATGTAACACGATCTTGGCGAGGTAGACATCCGGCATTGGTCGTAAAGAAATGAACGTGTTAGTGTCGACGCGCCGGCACGGTCGCGATCTGGCGAAGGATCTGACCGAGCGCGTCGCCCCCCCCCTCGGCGTGAGAGGCTCAACAATGCCGACATTGGTTCAAGCCGCAGCGAACGACCGCTCCCCGCCCTTTGTGTCAGAGCTTGCTGCCATGACGCGCCGACGACGACCGGCAGCTTCGGGCTGACAGCGGAAGAATGCAGTCGCAGCGAAGCTCCAGCACAATCCCGAGAACTTTGGGCTCGCAGCGGTCACTGAGGTCTGAGCCAAGCATCATTTACCTGCGCCACTAAAAGCGAAAGGGCCGGGGAAGTACCCCGGCCCTTCGTATTTTCGGGACGCCGATCAGTTCATCGGGCTTTCGTCCACGTCTTCCAGGCTGTCGAGCTCATCCGGCGTCATGTTGGTGACAACGGAATAGGAGCCATCATCGATCGGCACGAACTTTGCGTCGCTGATCTCGAGCATCACGTGCTTGTCGCTCATGTCCAGGAAACCGCCGACTTCGGCCACGATCCCCTTGAAGGAGCCATCGGCGTTCAGCACGATGTCTTCGATCTCGCCGACCTGCTCCCAGCCGTCTTCGACGCTGTCATAGGACATGTCCGGGTTCCAGTCGCTGCCTTCGCCTTCTGTGTCCATGGCATAGACGGCGCCGCCGGTAATATCACGAGTGCGGATGAGGCCGTCGTTCTCATTGCCGAAGAGGTCATCAGCTGCCTTCTCCATCGCCTGCTCGCCCTGCGCGACGGTTTCTTTGGTCTCGGTCTCGATGGCCTGGCCGGTGTTCTGCGCTGCCTGCTCTGCGTTCTCCATTGCCTTTTCGGCGTTGTGGTTGTCCGCGTAGGCGGCGGTGCCGGCGGTGAGCGCGATCAGGGCGGCGGTGGTGGTCAGACGTTTCATCGTAGGTCCTCCAAGAGGTTCGTTTGAGTTTCCGATTGCCCAACACCGAGTTACGGCCAACGTTCCACGTCGGATCAGGCCACAGAGTCACTATGATTTCATGGAACCAAATGGCGCACACAGACCTCGTACGCGTGCATGATATGCGCTCACGTCAGGACGGGTCTGCAAAGCTTGGCGTTGTGCTGCAATGCAGCATTCTGTATTCATCTTCACATGGCGCAGCAATGCGTCAGCGAGTTTCCTGGGGTCTCTCTCCTCCTCCCTGAGACCCCGGAAATCTGCGGCGGCCCTTCTCCTCCTCCCTAGGGTCGCCGCTCCTCCCCCTCTCCAAGTCGTACCTGCAAGCACCTTGCCGCCGAAATGCGTGTCATCCCTGCGTTGCCATTGATCTGGCGCATAGGGCTACGTCTCTGGATGTGCTCTCGTGAGCTACGAACGAACTGACTTCTGTCTGGGTGCTAAAGGGAGGACGCGCCATGGGTAGGCACAAGGCATCCGGTCACCATCAGACTCTGAAAACGGGCCATCACCATTTCGATCGCAAAGACGCCGTTGGTCATGGTGGTGATCATCACAAAGGAGGTGGTTGGCCATGTGGTGGGGAAGGGCGCGACCGGGCACCGGACAAGCATGCGGTTCTCGTCGGCGCCACGGTTCCATTCAACTATGAGCCGTGGCTGTATGATAGCAAAGACCTCAGCCTATTGGCAGAGATTGCGGATGGCAGCATCGGATCATCGCCGTCGAGCTTTTTCGAGACTGATGGGCTCTTGTTCTTCAGGGCATATGATACCGAGGAGGACAATGAACTGTATCTCTATGATCCGAAGCGTGAGCTTCTGAGGATCGAGGATATCAACCCCACTGGAAGCTCTTACGCCGGCCAAACTGGGTTCGAGAAGCTTGGCGGGTCTGTCTACTTCATGGCTGATGATGGTACTCATGGCCGTGAACTCTGGTCGTACGACCTTGCATCCGGAACCGCTTCTCTAACAGCGGACATCAATCCCGAGGGCAGCTCCTACGCCAGCAATTTTATCTCCGTCTCCGGTAAGCTCTACTTCATCGCCTACACGCCCGAGCTGGGCCACGAGCTCTGGATGTACGACCCGGGCAAGGACGCCGCTTCACCGGTCAGCGACATCAACCCATATGGCTCATCGCTCAATGGGCTCGACATGGAGTTCACGGAGCTAGATGGCTCGCTCTATTTCTTCGCGACCACCTTCGCGCCGTCAGGAGTGAGCTACATAGTCGACATTGAACTCTACCGTCATGACACAGAGACCGGACTGACCCAGCAGGTTGCGGACATCAATCCTGATGGGCCGTCGTTCATCAGTGGCTACGCTGAAATGGCGGTCTTCGACGAGAAACTCTTCTTCAATGCATTCAATGACGCGACTGGCGCTGAACTCTGGGTCTATTCGCCAGGCGACGATAGCCTCGAGTTGATAGACAGCATCCGTCCCGGACCGGAGAGTGCCAACGCAGGTCGATATGGTTTCGTAGAGATGCGAGGTGAGATCTACTTTGCCGCACATGACGGAGAGCATGGCCTTGAGCTATGGGCCTACGATCTGCGTGATGAGAGCACGCGTCTGGTGTGGGACATTGAGCCGGGGGCAGAAGGTTCCCTTCTCGGCATCGATCCCACCTTCACGGAGTTCCGCGGGAAGCTCTACTTTGCAGCCCGTACCGAGGAATACGGCTACGACCTCTTCGTCTACGATCCGAGGAAGGATCACGTGTCGGCCCTCGATCTAGTGGAAGGGGACGCAGACAGCTTGGTGCTCGTGCTAGGTGCCATGGGAAACCAACTGATGGTCGCGGTGACTGAGGAGGTTGAGGGCGGCCTCGAGTGGCGGGCAGCGGTCTCGCACGGAGTTCCAAAGTCAGCTGAAGATTTCACAATCCTCGAAGCTGACGGTGAGATATTCGCCCCTTATGGCCCCGACGCCTTCATTTTCTGAATTTTTTAGGATTTTGATGTGGGTAATGTCGCGAAAGAAAAGAAGCGCCACGGCAGAATGATGGGGCCATAACGCTTCTGGAACCAGAATTTGTTGGCAGGTTTACTTCGGCACGTGGTTGAGTGCCTCGACCAAGCAAAGCAGAGCCATTGATTGACCGTATCCAGTCGGTTGTATGGGGATGTCCCGATAGAACTGAAGATCATGACCCATACGCGTGCCATAAGAAACTTGTTGCACAACGCCATTCTTATCAATGTGGCTGAGAACGGCCCTTAGCGCTTTGAAGCCAGCGTCGCGCCAGCGCGCGTCTCCGAGACCTAAGCGGTGAGCTTTGAGGAGCGCATAGCCGATCGCCGCGGTCGCGGAGATTTCTTCGTACGAAGTTTCGTCATCAACAAGCGTGCGCCAAGCGCCACTGTCACATTGGTAGCTTAGCAAGGCTTCGAGCTGTGACGTGACAATCCAAGACAGAAAGCGCTTGGTAGCCGGGTCGAGCTCAGCCAAATCGAAGAGGTCGAGAACGCCAGCTGAAATCCAGCTGTTGCCACGGGCCCAACGGGCCCGCGCAAAGTTATGGTTCCCATCGAACGTCCAACCGTGGAACCATAACCCGGTCTCTCGCTCGGCGAGATAATGGGTATGAACCATGAACTGAAAGCTCGCCTCCTCCACAAGGTCGCTACGGCCGCTAGCCTGACCGTAGCTGGCAAGGAACAGCGCCAGCATGAACAGCGTGTCGTCCCAAAGCTCGCCTTCGTTGATCTTGTCCGACACGTCGTGCTGAAAGCCTCCGCTCGCGGTGCGCGGGGCCTCTGTGAGTAGCCTTTGCGCCCAATCGTGCATTGCAGGCTCCCATTTGGGATCGCGGGTTTCCGACCAGAGGATCGACAGCGCCAGCATGGGCGCTGTCGTATTTACGTTCATTTTCGGCAAGCCTCTGGAAAACTGGGTGCTGTACCAGTCCTCCAGAAGTGCCCGCGCATCGGTATCCCCAGTCTGTTTCCAGAGTTGCGCAATGCCATACAGACCGACGCCTTGCGGCCATTCCCAGCTATCGAAGCTGACGTAGTCACCTGCTGTGCCATCGAGATTTGGTTCGTTGAAACGGCCCTCATCCCTAAGGTTGCGCAGCCCGGAGACGATCAGGGCGATCTTCTCCCGGATGTCTTCTTGCAGGTTCACAGTATCGGTCATCATGTCGCTACTCTATTCTTCGGGGATCGGTCTACGCGGGCTTGCTTCTTATTCAGTTGCGAGGATTTGGCTGAGCACGTCGCCGAAATCAGGATCGTCACGATACTCGTCGAGCAGCGGCATGACTTTCTCACGGAAGGGCGCCTGGTCCGGTTCTACGAAAGTGACGCCCATATTCTCGGCTTCGGCGCGCGCATCGGAGATGGCCTTGTCCCAAATACCACGGAATGCCTCGGTGGCATTCACCGCAGCTTGCTTTACGATGTCCTGCTGTTCTTCGGTTAGCTTGTTCATCGCCGCGTTGGAGATGACAAGGAAATCTGGAACCCGCAGATGTTCATCTTGGCTGTAGTACTTAGCCACCTCGCCGTGGCGGCCGATGGTCAGCGCCGTGACGTTGTTTTCGGCACCGTCGATGACGCCCTGCTGAAGCGAGGTGTAGATTTCAGCATAGGGCATAGGGGTCGGTGTGCCCCCCATCATCTCGACCATTCGAATTGAACTGTTGGAGTTCATGACTCGAATCTTCTCGCCCTCTAGATCGGCCGGCGTCTCGATAGGCTTGTCGCTGGTGTAGAACGAGCGGGCGCCGCTGTCGAAGAAGGTCAGGCCTGTGAAGCCGCTCCCTTCGGTCGCGGCGTAGACCTGGTCAGCCACGGGACCGGTCATAACGCGGTAGAACTGATCCTCGCTCGTAAAAATGTAAGGCAGGGTGAAAGCCTTAAAGACTGGATCGAAGTTCTCGAGGTTGCCGGCACTGACGCGCGTCATGTCGACGGCTCCGTTCTGCAGCTGCTCCAGCACTTCTCGTTCAGATCCGAGAACTCCATTGAGGAAAACACGGATCGTGACTTCGCCGTCAGTTTTCTCTTCAACCTCGTCAGCAAATTGCTGAAGTGCGGTGCTCGTGGGATGGTCCTCGGAAAGCGAGTTCGCGAGGCGCAGGCGTGTTTTCGCATCCGCGCTTCCGGCTATCAAAGCCAATGCAGCGGTAGCGGAAAGAGCAAGGGTCTTGAGTTTCATGTCGTCCTCCCTGGAGAAAGCGCCACCCCCTCCATCGGGCGGCACTGAGGTGTCGTTCGGCGCTTTGCCGGAGACGTCTGCAACATGCAGACCATGCAAAGAAATTGCTACATGTAAATAATTTGCATACCCAAAGTTGTTCTGACGGTTTCCATGACGCGCTTCCGGTAAACTCGACACGCAGCTTGCAGATTTCAGACAGACGTACGATGCACGCCTTTCTTGATCACAAAGCCATGCCTGACCTTTGACGAACACAAGCCGGTGAAGTGCACATGTGGAAATATTTTTCATGTTGCACAACAAGATTTCACATTCCAAGGTCGCGCCGGGGCTGCACCGCGGGAGGACACGCGAGGAGTGCTGTGCCCTACGGTGTGCCGGAGAGGAGGCAAACATGCTGATAATTAAAAAGGGCTTGGAGCGCGTGCTTCTGGCTCTGATTTGCGCCCTGCTGGTCATCATGGTGTGCTTGATGCTGTGGCAGGTCTTCACGCGGTATGTGCTGTCGACCCCGGCACTGTTCACCGAGGAAACCTTGCGTTTCACGATGATCTGGATGGCGCTGCTCGGGACAGCTTATTGCTTTGGAACACGGCGGCACTTATCGCTTGAGCTCTTGGTGCACGTCAGCCCGCCGCTGATCCAGAAAGCACTCGGGGTCTTCAATGGCCTGGTCACAATCGCATTTGCCGGGTTCGTCATGCTGATGGGGGGCTGGCAGGCAAGTCAATCGGCGATGTCTCAGCTTTCGCCGATCATGCAGCTGTCGATGGGACTGATCTATCTCGCAGTACCGGTCTCCGCTGGTCTGATCATTACGTTGCAGGCGATCAACACCTTTCTGATCGCAACCGGGCGGGCGAGCCCAGTAGACCTGCCCGAGGAGACCCTCTGAAATGGACTTTCTTATAGACTACATGTTCGACCCTGCGGGGGCGGCTGTCGTGCTCTTCGCTGTGTTCTTTGGGCTTCTGACGCTTGGAACTCCAATATCGATCGCGATCGGTGTATCGTCTCTGCTCGTCGGAATGGTGTACCTGCCGACGGACGTGATCTTCTTTGTCGGCGCACAAAAGATGTTCTCCGGGATCGACAGTTTCACACTGTTGGCGATCCCGTTCTTCGTTTTGGCTGGGAACATTATGAACAAGGGCGGCATCGCTATCCGGCTTATCAATCTCGCTAAGCTTCTGGGTGGTCGGATGCCGGGTGCGCTCGCTCACACCAACGTCATAGCCAACATGTTATTCGGCTCGATTTCGGGATCGTCCATCGCAGCGGCGGCCGCGGTCGGTGGCGTGATGGGGCCGCTTCAAGCCAAGGAAGGCTACGACCCCCGGTTCTCGGCGGCGGTTAATATTGCGTCCGCCCCCACAGGCATCCTTATTCCGCCCTCTGGGCCGCTAATCTTGTTCTCGTTGGTTTCCGGTGGGACTTCGATCTCAGCCCTCTTCATGGGGGGCTACGGGCCCGGCCTCTTGATGGGCCTGTCGGTGATGACCGTAATCACCGTCATAGCCTGGCGCCGCGGTTATCGTAGTGAGGCCAGGACTGGCTTTGGCGAAGTGCTGCGCACATTCTGGGCAGCGCTGCCCTCGCTTTTGATGGTCGTCGTTGTCATCGGCGGCATAGCCATAGGCGCGTTTACCGCGACCGAAGGCGCTGCGGTCGCTGTGCTCTATTCCTTCCTTCTGTCACTGCTCTATCGCATGGCCAGCTGGCGTGAGTACATTGAGGCTCTGAAATCGTCTGCCGTGACCAGCTGCTCCATCCTGTTTTTGATCGCAGCATCCGGGATCATGTCTTACGTCATGACGATTGCGGGTATTCCGGACATCATCGCCGAAGGCATCTTATCATTTGATAATCCGATCGTCATCTTGCTGATTATGAACATCAGCTTGCTCATTATCGGCTTCTTCATGGACCTGACGCCCGCCGTCCTAATCTTCACGCCGATCTTTCTTCCGATTGCCCAGGAGATCGGGGTCCACCCAGTTCATCTCGGGATCATGATGATATTCAATCTCGGGGTCGGGTCGATGACACCGCCTGTTGGAAGCGTACTTTTCGTCGGTTGCGCAGTTGCCGGGCTTCGGATCGATCAGGTAATCCGCCCAATCCTGCCTTTCTTTTTCGCCACGAGCTTTGCGTTGGCGCTGGTGACCTATGTCCCCTGGTTCACCATGGCGCTCCCTCGCTTCCTTGGCCTCATGCAACCATGATGGGAGACCTCTGATGTCTGCATTTTCTCTAACTAATCGACATGCGCTTGTGACAGGTGCGAACACAGGGATCGGTCAGGCGATCGCCGTTGCCCTGGCGCGCGCAGGCGCTGCGGTCACCTGTGTTGGGCGACGCAGCTGCGCTAAAACTATCGAGGAGATAACGGGCACAGGAGGGCAAGCCAGCGAGGTGCTAGTTGACTTTAGCGACCCGATGGCAGGCGTGGAGCTCTTCAAAGACGCTGAAATCGATATCCTCGTTAACAACGCTGGGATCATTCGGCGTGCCGATGCCGTCGACTTCTCCGAGGCTGATTGGGATGATGTCATGGACGTCAACGCTAAGGCGGTCTTCTTCACATCGCAGGCGTTCGCGCGCGAGGTCTTCGCTCGCGGTGGCACGGGTAAGATCGTGAACATTGCCTCGCTCCTGTCGTTTCAGGGCGGCATTCGTGTGCCGTCCTATACGACGGCCAAACACGGGGTTGCTGGGATGACCAAACTTTTGGCGAACGAATGGACCAAGAGCGGTATCAACGTGAACGCCATCGCGCCAGGCTATATCGCCACCAACAATACCCAAGCACTTCGTGAAGATCCTGAGCGCTCCAAGGAAATTCTGGGGCGTATCCCCGCAGGTCGTTGGGGCCGGGCAGAGGATATTGCCGAGACTGCCGTGTTCCTTGCAGCACCTGCGAGTGACTACGTTTCGGGAACCGTTCTGAATGTGGACGGGGGCTGGATGGCGCGCTGAGGTCTCAGGGCTCGGCAACTGGGCCTGCACTCGCACGGTGGAGCAATTCGCATGCCAGCTCAATTCGTCGAGATGGCATGGGGACGCCCGCCGTGCGAAGCTTGACCGTTTCCACAAGCAGGTCGAGCGAAAGGCTACCGACTGCCTGCATAGGAATACGCACTGACGTCAGAGCCGGTGACATGTACTGCCCTTGCGGTAGGCCATCTATGCCGATCACTGAGATGTCGTGAGGAACACGTACACCCCGGGCCTGCAATGCTTGGATTGCGCCCGCCGCGAGTATATCTGCCGCCGCGACAACCGCCGTGAACTGCTGCCCTTCGTCAAGTGCCCGGTTGATCCGGGCCGCTGCGGCTTCGGCGGTCCAGTCTTCGACGTCGAACTCCAGAGTTCGTTCAGCCTTGGAGCCGAGCGCATCGCGCCATCCTTCTAGGCGACGTGTGATAGTGCGCCTCCCGGGGCGGCTTAAGAAAGCGATCCGCTCATGTCCTAAGCGAGCCAGATGGCGGGTCGCGAGCGTCGCGGCTGATCGATTGCAGGGAGTGACAGAGCTTAGGCACATTTCTGGATCATCGCCGTTGACCAGTACGGCGGGAATGTTGAGCCCACGGACGAAGTCCAAAACCTGGTCATCCACCGAAACCAAAAGCAGGCCAATGACCTCTTCGGAACCGGAAGCAAGCCGTAATTTCTCCATGGCCTTATCGCCTTGGTAAATGTGGGTCTCGAGTTCGATTTCTTGAGCGTCAGCTCGCTCTTGTAAGCCCTCCAGTACGTACATCGTGAATTGGCTGCGCTTGAAATCAATCATGGCCTCCTGCGACGAGACCAACAGCGCCTTTCTACCTGGTACCATGCCAGGCAACGCGTAGTTCATCTCGATTGCGGCCGAGCGGATCTTAGTCGCAAGTGCCTCACGTACGTAGCCGTTACCACTCAGAGCTCGCGACACTGTCGCCGTGGATACTCCAAGTTTCTGGGCGATATCGCTGATGCGGGGGCGGCTGGAGCCGGCCATGGCGTAAGCCTCGCTGTCTAAGTGATGTGCAATCCAAGACTCAGTGTGCAATGAATTTACATATTGCACAAATGTTTTCCTAATGGGAAGGCTCGGTCAAGGAGCGCGGGAGGACGCGTTATGGGAGGTCGAAGGACTGCGTACGGCGTTAGGTCGTGCAGGTCGCGGCATTTCGTTCCTTCCTCAAATGCAACGACGCGGGCGATTGCCCGTGATGCTGAACGGCAGAAGGAGGCTTTCTCATGGGAATGCTGCAAAAGTACGGTGCTGGCCCGGATCAAATCGATGCCATGAACACGGATCGACTACGGGATAACTTCATGGTGGAGGGGATGTTTAAGCCAGGAAAACTTGGTTTTGCATACACCCACTTCGACCGCATGATCGTAGGCGGTGCCGTGCCAACGGAAGGTGCGTTGTCTTTTGGCGGCGGCGAAGACGTCGGGACCGAAACGTTCTTCGAGGCCCGCGAGATGGGCGTCGCAAACCTTGGTGGGGCCGGATGGATCGAGGTCGATGGCACTCGCTACGAGCTTGCCAACCGGGACGTCCTCTATATCGGTCGCGGCAGTAAGGCCGTGACTTTGGGAAGCGACGATCCCCAAAACCCGGCTTGGTTCTACATGAACTCGGTGCCGGCCGGGGCCGATATTCCCACACGCCTGATTACCCGTTCAGAGGCCAAGGTGCTGGAATTGGGCGACGCTGAAAAGAGTAACGTCCGGTCTCTGGCTATGTATATCCATCCTGAGGTCTCGCCGTCCTGCCTGCTTCTGATGGGCATCACTGACCCGGCTAAGGGGTCCCTCTGGAACACGATGCCGCCGCACCTGCACGAGCGTCGTATGGAAGCGTACTGCTATTTCGACATGTCCTCCGAAGATCGGGTGATGCACTTCATGGGCCGCCCTGACAATACGCGTCATCTGGTAGTGGGCGCTGGTGATATCGTCATGTCGCCGGCGTGGTCCATTCACATGGGCGCCGGTACCGGGCCGTACGGTTTCGTTTGGGGCATGACGGGGGAGAACCAAGCGTACACCGATGTCGATGCGGTCAAAATTTCGGAGCTGCGCTGAGCCATGCTGACCACCGGTGCCCCGATTCCATACTGGCAGGTGACCCGGCTCGATGAAGCCGAGTACAACGTTTCTGACATGCCCATGGAAGGGGAGATGGATTCCACCTTCTTCCTAACCAAGGACAAGAACTTCATCCCGCACACCTATCCGTGTCGCACAGCCTATATCGAAGAGCGCCGTGGCAAGGAGCTTGCTCAGGAAGATCTCCCCGATTGGGCAGAGGCGCGCAATGTGCTGCCCTTCGGATCGCCCTTTGTCGATTTGTCAGGCTTTTGGTTCCGGGCCACAAAGGTCCGGGGCTGGGCGCGGACTGCTGTCAAGGCTAATCACAGTGGCGTCGCTCGGCTACGCCTGGGGATTTGCGGTGCCGCGCGCGCCTTCGTCAATGGACGTGCTGTGGCGTGGCTTTCCCCAGCCACGCGCAATGCGATGGATGAAGTCGAATTCGAAGCCGAATTAACAGAGGGCCACAACGAGATTTCGGTGCAGTTCGAAGACCTCGCGGAGCGCGATGCTGTAATCCGGATCGCTCTAACTTGGCTCGAAGGCCCGTCCTCGGAAGTTAGTCACACGTTCCCAGCTTCGGATGACTTGGTAGCAGGAGTTGAGGCAGCTCTAGAGGGCATGCATCTCGATAAGAAACTGTATGATGGCCAGGACATCTTTCTGCAAATGCCGGTGCCTTTCCCTGAAGGATTCCAGGGTCACGTTAGGGTCGCTGGGCACTTCATGTCGCACGACCACGATGATGTTGATGTCGAAATCCCACATGGCGCAACGCAAGTTAGGATAGCTTCCTCCTCGGATTTCCCGGCAGACTACCGATATTTTGACTTCTCACTTTCCTGTGGCAGCTTCACTGCGCAGGCTCGTCTCGGAGCTGAGGTCACTTGGCGCAGTGAAACCGGGCCGGCGCCAGAGCTTCAGCAGGATAGGGTCGCTGAGGCATTGAGCTGGATCGCGCGCTATGCCGAGACAGACACTGAGACGGCGCTGGCCTGTGCCGCAGTCGGGGACACTGAAGCCCTTGCCCGCGCAGAGGAAATCATCACGACGGCTCTGCCCGGAATTGAGCAATGCTTCGATTGTGCCGATTTCGCGCTTGTCCCATTGCTGTGGACGCGGATCGCTTACGCTGACCGACTTCCCGCCTCATTGGTGGATCGGATTGACGCAGCGACCCTCGAATTCCGCTTTTGGATGGACGAGCCTGGTAACGACGTTCAGTGGTATTTCTCTGAAAATCACGCTCTTCTGTTCCACACCTCGGCGTATCTTGCCGGGGACCTACTTCCAGACGCGCGTTTCCGCAGGTCCGGCCGGTCTGGACGTGAGCAAAGTCGTGTAGGCTACGAGCGGTTGAAGGAGTGGTTCGATCACTTCGAAAAAGCTGAAATGGCTGAGTTCAATTCAGCGACCTACTTCCCGATTGACCTTAAGGGCATGACCGCGCTCTTTGCGCTTGCTCCAGATGACGAGATCCGAAAGCGCGCGGGCGCGGCAATCGTCCGGCTGGTGACCATGGTCGCGCATTCTGCGCATCACGGTGTAATAACCGGTGCCCAAGGGCGAAGCTACGAGCACTCGCTTTGCGTAGCTGATACGCTCGAGCTAACAGGACTAGCGCGGCTGCTTTGGGGGCAGGGCCAATACGGTGCTCACGTGAATTGCCTCGCACAGTTGTCTCTCGCACTGAGAGATCACGGACTGGAGTTTCCCGGCCTCACTGAGATCGCCAATTGGGAGCGGGAGGACACGGCACAGGAGTGGACGTTCTGGCAGGGGGAAAATGCCTTCTGCAAACTCTACCACTACAAGACCTCAGAGACCGCGATGGGGAGCGCAGCGCTCTATCGTTGGCAAGACTGGGGCTACCAAGAAACGCTGATTCAAGCTCGTATCGGTCGGGAAGCGTCTGCAAGTCTGTTCATCAACCATCCAGGTGAGATCGTTCAGTCCGGCTTCGGACGACCATCTTTCTGGGGCGGGTCAGCAAGTGTGCCACGTGTGCAGCAATATCGGGATTTGGCAGTCGTGCGCTTTGATGGCGTCGCGCCTCAGCCAAATTTCACGCACGCGTGGTTCCCGACGCCGGTATTCGACGAGTGGAGCGTTGACGGAAACAGAGCCTCAGCCCGGAGCGGGAAGGGCGCTATGGTCATTCAAGCATCTGGACCCTTGCAGCTCATGTCGCAAGGCGGGTCTGCAGGTCATGAGCTCCGCCTCGCGGGGCGCCAGGGCATCTGGGTCGTCCGCCTGGGTCAAACAGAAGACTTAGCCAGCTTTGCCGGTGACCATGGACTTGAAGTGGCGGAAACCACAGACGGAAGTCTGGTTGTTGAGGATGCGTCCTACGGCAGAGTGCAATTCCGACGCGATGGTAAAGTAATCGCTGAGGGCCGTACGCTTGATCCGATGACTTGGACCCTTGAAGGCAACCGGAGTGAAATCCCGCTATAAGTAGAGATCATGCGGCAGTTGAGGGTGTCTTCACTGTCGCATGACGATCACATTCAAGAAATGTAGCGCATGAGTTCGATGGCTCTTTCTCGGCCGAGCTCAATCCTGCACGAGTTGATCCCGATGCCGGTGCCCGAACCGCCACCGAACGTAGCTCCTACGTACTCACATTGGGCGTCCCGGTACTCCGACCAAGCAGCCTGTGAGGCCTCGAGTGCCGGGACGGCTACAGTGCGCCCTGTCACGTCGTCGAGTTCTTGAGCAGAGTTCATCGCGGACTTTAGATAGACCTCGAGCGCGGCGTCGACCCTCTTCAGAGTGTCGGTGACACACTCACCAATCTCGATTTGGCTACTCCCGCCACACTCTGTCGCAGGATCAGCGACCGCGACGATCGGCAGGCCAAGAGACAGCAAAGCTGATACGGCGACAAATCTCATGTTGGAAACCTCCCCAGCGTATAGCTGGAAGGAGAGACCTACTCGGCCCGCTTGGCAACCTCGATCTTCGCATTGCAGACGCCTTCACCGATTTCATCGCGTTTCATCCCATCGCGTTGGATTAGGCCCGGGGTTGCGCCTCCGTGGTCGCTCCCAAGGATTTCGGTGAAATACAGCTTTTTGCTCGCAGTGACCGCGATGCTGTAGGGGTCGTGCGCAGCGCTAGCAGTCAGGACATCTTCCCAGATCATCTCGCGCTCTTCATAGGTGATCCCCGTGATGCGATCTGTCTCACGTTTGATCGGGTCACTTGGGTCCTTCTCGAAGGTGCTGCTGCTATTGTTAGGTGTGCCTTCTGCCGGGAACTGGAAGGGAGCGCCGACCTCGGTCTCAAACCAAGACTGAGCTTTCGCAGCGATCACATCGCATTCGGCTTTGCAGGCGGGCGCTCCATTGGCACCACTGCACTGGTGTTCGAAGCGCATGTAGGTGAGATCGCCGCCCCAGAAGCCGTAGGTGGCGCGCAGCGGCTGTGAGACACCCTGGAGGTGCGCTGGTCCGGCAAGCGTCTGAATTCGGCCTTTTACGCTGAGGGTGTCTTCGTTAGACCATTCGGAGGAAACGTGATCCACTGACTTTCCCATAGCCGCCATGACTTCTTCAAGTTGGTCGCCGAACTGGAAGTCTCCGAGCGGAGGGGCGACTTGTGGTACCGGAGGAGGGATCAGCACAGGCTCGACAGGGAAAATCCAAGTTTTAAGATTTTTCCAAGTCTGGCCGATAAACTCCTGGTTGAAGGTGGCGTTGATGACTGCTGCAAATACTAGCCCACCAACGTACATGCAGATCCTGCTTGGGCGCAGGAGTCCCCAAGAACGACTGGACTCTGAATTCGTCGTGCCGGTTGTAGCCATGACCGCATCCCCTGAGTTGCGCTCACAGGCCCTTACCAATCTGCCTCAAATTGACTTATGAATTCACTTTTTGAATTTTCAGAGTTTACCGCGAATCCTGACGCTGGTCCACAATCCTAGGGGGTATGGAAAACCAGACCATCGCTTTTCCATAGATTGGCAGATTGGCTTGGATGGAAAAGCAGGGTCGACCCGCGGGAGGAGGAGTGCGGGCCGACCCAAACGCTAAACGAGACCGAATTGAAGGTCCGTCTTGGCATGTGCCGGCGCCTCGGGAGGAGGAGTGAGGCGCGCGAACGATTGCTATCTATAAGCTCTCATCTGGACCGCAACGTACTGCTCACGAATTTCATCGTTCTGACATGAATTCCGCCGGGTAAGCCCAGATAATCGCTTAATATTTATGCACTTGTCGCCTGGCGCCTGCATGGGAAAGGCCCCTTAATCATCGCTTGGTAGATGGTGTCCAAACGATGGAGACACGGCGCCATGAGCCGAGCGAAAGAGTTGGAGGCACAAATCGAGAGTGCGCGGGGCTTGAGGCGCGCCAATACGATAGTCACGTGCGCCAGCATCGCCGTTGCAATCGTCATGGGTATCGTCGCGGTCACGGTCGAGGCCGCTGGCGACAAGCTCATCTATGGGGCGTTTGCGGTCTTCATGCTCTCACTGTCGGCAAGTGGCTTGATCAGAAAACATCAAATCACCAGGAGACTACGGCATCTCGAGAACGCAGCTGTCCAGAGCGTCTCTGAAGGCTCTGCTTCAAGCTGCCGGAAGACGTCGAATATGACATTTGGCGGTGTCGTCGTTGAGGGTGGGATGGTCTCGTCCATCTAAGAGGGATGACATCTGGGCTGGGGTGCGTGTGCCTTGGTAAAAGCTAGGTGCCGTGGTACCGATCCCGGGCTGAAAGCATGCCGGGGATGCACGAGATGGCAGAGCGCAACTTGGGTACCAAGCAACGACTGGAAAGCCGGTCTCTGGGTGTCGCCATGTGGGGCAACCTATTTATGGCCTTGGCGGGGCTGGTCGCAGGTGTCTTGTCAAACTCCAATGCGATCTTGATGGACGGCCTGTTTTCGCTGATCGGCTTCGGGTCGGCCCTACTAGCGCGGCGGATCACCGGCCGGATCAATGCTGGGCCCGACAAGGCTCGACCGCTAGGGTATGCAGCGGATGAGGCGATCTTTTCAACGTTCCGGGCTCTTTCACTTCTCGGATTGCTTCTGTTCGCCGTCACGAACGCCATCAGGAACATATACAACTACATCGCTGGGATGACCCCCGAGCCGCTTAATTTTGCCCCGATGATCTTCTACTTCACGATCATTGCTCTGACTTGCGCGGTCCTCTGGGCGTTCCACTATTTCACATGGCGCCGGACGGGCAAAGCTAGCGCAATCCTGCGCCTTGAGGCGAAGGCAGCGCTCTTCGACGGGGTCATCACGGTCGCCGCGGGTGCAGGCCTTGCTGCGATCTATTACTTCCGAGACGGCCCCCTCGCGCCGATCGCGCCGGTGGGCGACTCCGTCATCGTCCTGATGCTCTGTTTGCTGGCCATCGGCTCGTATGTCCGAGAGTTCCGTGGGGGGCTGGGGGAACTGGCAGGGGCCAGCGCAAATCCTGCATATGTCGCGACGGCGCGTCGGGCATTGCGTCCGTCGATCTCCGAAGATGGAGGCATTTTGCGTGACATGTCGGTGACCAAGCTTGGACGGACGTTTCTCGTCATGGTCTATTATGATCCAGGCCGCCCGGTCTCGGCCGCAGACATCGATACTCTGAATTTGCGAATGATACGGGATGCTCGGCAAGCCCTCGAGGGGGCTGACGTTTATCTGGTGATAACTCAATATCCTCGGCGCTGGCCTGAAGAGCTGAACCCATATGGATCAGACTGAGCTCGGCGGAAAGGTGACTTGTGGTGCTGCCGCTTCTTGCTGAAGGGGCCTACCATTCGACAGGTAAGGCGGAGCCTCAGAGGACAGCGGACACAAACTGACGGAAGCTCTGGGCCGCTTTAACCGCGGGATTGTGCTAGACTGGCGGCGATCAACTGAAGGTCGTCGCATTTTTCAGAATAGGATTTTCCCATGTCCATGTCCGGCAAACAGATATTCTATTTCGGTGATAGCCTCACGGATGTTGGGGTCATCTTTGGCGCTCTGGTTCAGTCATTGGAGGCACAGATACTCCCGGGACTGATCGCTGCCCTCGGGCCTGATCCGACACCTGAAGAGATCGCGCTGGCCCAACAGCAGGCGCTCTTTCTCGCGACGCAGCAGGCTCAGGCTGAAACACAAGCGCTCGGCTTCGGCCCCGAAAACGCGGTCACCAATGAGTTCACGCATGCAACCTATACCGGCGACGTGAGCGGTGACACGGTGCTGAATTTCGCTAATGCTGGTGCTCGAGCGCTCGGGACCCAGGAGCCCTTCGGAACTGGTACCGGCTATGACTCCAATCTAGGTGCTCAACTCACTCGCTTCGCGGCCTTGCCTGATGGTGCGGTCGAACCCAATGCTAAAGCGGTCCTCTTCATCGGCGGGAATGATTTCTCGGACGCGATCGGAGACGCTCTGGATCTGCCGGGTGGGAGCGTTTTGGATGTGATCGCAGCCGCGAGCGGTGTCATTACAAGCTTGCTTGACGCACTTGAGGCGGCAGCGCGGGACCTGGCCTCCGCCGGTATCGCAACGGTCTATTTTGGAACGCTGCCAGCCGGGTCATTCTTTCCCGGAAGCGACGAACTCGATGACTTCACTTCGGAGCTCTCTGATCTGGCTGTTGGCCTCTACAACGACTTGCTTGCGGGAAGGGCCCAACAGCTGCGCGATGATGGCCTAGACGTCGAGATGATCGACTACGGCGCCTTGGCCAGCGCGATAACGGAGGACCCCGGCGGCTTCGGCATCATCGCCGATCGGTCCGAATTCCTGATAGACGGCGCGCCTTTTGATAGCGATCAGGTGGGGTTCTGGAATCCGATCCATCCCGCGGAGGCCGTCCACCAGGCTTGGGGTGCCTACGCTGCTTACGTGATGGATGGCGGAACAACTGCTGCCCTGAGTGATTTTGGAACGCTCAACTTTCAGACCAACGGGGACAATGCTGTGTTTGCCAACGGCGGCGCCGATACCGTTGTCGCGCTTGCCGGAGATGATGTTGTCTTCGGCGGTACAGGAGATGACCGTGTGTATGCCGGAAGCGGGCATGACATCGTGTCAGGCGGTGCAGATGATGACTATCTGCGAGGGGACCGGGGCAACGACATCCTAGGTGGCGGCTGCGGCGACGACACGGTTCGCGGAGGCTCTGGCAATGATGTACTCATCGATGGCCTGGGCAGTGATCTCGTCAAAGGTGGAGGTGGCGATGATGTCATTATCTTCGTCGAAAGCACGCTTGAGGGTGGTGGGGGCCCATCTCAGGATGTGTTCCAAGGGGGCTCGGGCAACGACACACTCTATCTGGTTCTCGATCAGCTGAGCTTCGCTGCATTCGAAGCGAACGGTGCGGGATCGGTTCTAACGGACCTAGGGATCGCGGCCTCAAGCATCGAAGAGGTCGTCGCAATCGATGGTCGCGGCCAGGTCGAAGAGACCCTGAACGGTTACGATTGGTTCCAGGACGGTGACTACTGGGGACTGATTGCGGCCCCTTCGTCAGCGGAACTGCTGGGATGATTTGATAGCACTCGCTTCTCAGCCCAAGGTTCTTGGTGAAAAGGGAATGAGTTGACGGATGGGGGGTGTGGCGTAGACCAGACCTATGAGGCGCGCCGAGCGAAAGTATATAGAATGTGCCGCAGTTTTGATATATAGTCGCGGCCAGTCTGGAAATACATTTGATATAGGTGCCTTATTTTTGACACTTCGGACTGGTTGCGAAGATCTCTTGGCCGGTTCCATACGCTTATGAAATCCTAAAAGGTCAAAGTTATGGGTATAAAGAATCCCTTTAAATCCAAGATGTTTATCGATCCGCCGCCGGAAAATAAGCTTGTTCTTCGTCAGCGTGCGGCATTTCTGAAAAATCATTTGATATCTCAATCAGGAGATAGTCAAAAGGCGGAAATTGACAGGGAAATAGCGGCGCTCAACACTGAGATAGAAGGTGAGCTTTCCTGGCAGGATGTGCAAAGATGCGAAGCTCTGGCAGCTAGAATTATGCCGTTTGAGAATCTTGGGCCGTCCTTAGACAGGTGGCTTACAATCCTTGAGCGTTCACGCGCTAAGGACTACCAGAAACTGAACGCTAGATGGGAGTTGCTAAGGGAAGAATACGATGAGAATTTGAGGTCCGCTGCACAGGGTCAAAGTAGACTTGGCGTTGAGAACGCTACACGTGGGCTATTAGCTATCGTTCAAGAGACAGCCCACGCCAGCTCTACGCGTAGCTATGTGATCAGAAATTTAGCCACAATTTATGCCAGTAGATTATTGCTGGTAAGCGCATTGTGCACAATCATCATAGCGACGATTTTTTATATAGAGATTATGCACATTAAATCAGGCTTCACTGGCTTTCTGGTGGCTTTGACGTCGGGCTTGCTGGGCGCATCTTTTAGCTCACTGGTTACACAGAGGTCGGTTACTTCTCTTGATAATCTTGAAGAAATCCGAACTGCAGTTGGATATCCAATGATCTGCCTCCGCCTCGGTGTTGGCGTGTGCTCTGCAGCTATCCTGTTCTTTTGCTTTGAGTCGCAGCTCATTGATGGCCTGCTTTTTCCGGATTTGAAGTACGTCGGATTTAACCTTGTCGGCGTCGCTGCTGTTGAAGGTGAGCCTCCTCAGATTATTAGCATGGCTGAAATCTCTACCTTCCTAAAGGGTATGAAAACGGATGGGGCCCTTTTGCGAAGTCAACTTGAAGCGCTTAGTACTGCAGCTGACATGGGCGAGAACGCTCAAAGAGATTTGGAAGCTATTCTCAAGTCTACTTCAAACATCGAGGCTCAGCGTGATGGCGTAATCGTTGCGCTGCAAGGAATAGTTGAACAGGAGCTTGGGAGGTTTGCGCCGAATGCCAACCTCTCCAAGCTGGTCGTTTGGAGCTTTCTTGCAGGATTTTCAGAGCGTTTGGTCCCGAGCATTCTTGGGCGAGTGGAGAACAGCGCCCAAAACAATGAGCACTAGGTGCTTGCGTCAGGCAAAATCCCGATAGCAGTTGTTTGAAAGGGCGCCTGGAGTGAGGGGAGGCGGTTGCGGATCCGCGCGGGCACTTGCCTCAGTCCGTCAGCGGAGCCCCAAGCGCGGCTGCCATCGCGGCTATCGTGGCCATTTGCGGTGCGTCTTTGCCAAGGTAGTCGAGGTTGGGTGCTTTCTCTCTTGAGCCTGTAGAGTAGCCCCACCAGTCCCAGCACCCCAATGGATTGAAATCGGCAAAGGCGGGAGGCCTCGGGACGAAGCGTGCTCCGACCTGAGGGTATAGTACGACAATCCGGTTCGCCTCCGCCCAACTGTTGTAGCCGGCAGTGCGTGGGAAGGTGTCGCCAAGCTTTGTCTCTCCCTGACGACAGCCGTGTAGCGCGATGTGCAAACGGCAGGGGATGTTGGTGTCAGTGCACGCGGTAGGAATGTAGACATACCCCGTGTCGCTCATGCTGAACCCATCGTCTGTCTTAAAATACAAGGCTTGGTCAAAGGTCTGGAGGTTGGCGGACACCTCTTCGCCCGCCTCCTGCACTAGGCCGAGATGCTTCAGGATCTCTCCAGCCATGTCGACGTCACAGTCATTCAGGTAGCTATCGTTTTCCAGGAGGCACTCGTTGTTGCTTTCCTCAGTCAGAAAGCCATGCAGCGCCTCGAAGGTGTCGTCGTAGTCGACCTGTGTATCGGACACTCCGAAATGTCCCAGAACATCCCGCAGGAGCTCCATTGATGCTTGCGAGACTGTTTCGTCCTTCGTGCCGTGGAACAGATAAACGCGGTCGTCTGTAAGGCCCTCCACGGGGTCGATGACGGCGGAAACGGCTTCAACAACATTTGCGATACGCTCGACGGTCGGCGGATATGTGACTGACGGTCCCCTTTGTTGCATGCATGCGCCGGTGGCAACAAACCAGCGTCCCTCGGCGCAACCGAACGGCGCCCCGGCCACAATGCCCGCACCGGTGATACGACTGGAAAACGCAGTTTGGAGTTGGACGGCCATCGCGCCGCCGCTGGATAGGCCGGAGACCGTGATCTCCTCTTGCACGAGTTTCAGGGGCGGCAGTTGCTGGGCGTAGGCGGTTAGCGGCATGATGATGCATGCGAACGCGATAAGACAGCGCATGGAACTCTCCGAGACTGAAACAATGATTGGAATTCACTGGAGGGTAGCATGAACTGCAGCAGGAAGCTGTCTTCGGTCTAGCCAAGCATACTGCCGGGCCAATTCAGTCCCGGCTAGCGCTCTATTGCCTTAATATAGGGCGCTAGCGGAGGCTAGTTCGGGCCGTGCCTGGGCGTTGAGGGAGGTCATGGGAGGGGTTGCGGCTCCGATACCGCAGCCATAATCTACAGGAATAACGGAACAATGTGCGGAAGTTGCCCATGTCAGACCTCGAGAGCAAGCTCATCGTCCACGTCATGGGTGAAACCGACTACACCTCATTTCCGTTCAAAAGGGACGCGTTCGAAGGCCGCGACAAGGTCTTCGGGACCCGTGAAGGGGATCAGTATGTCCGCGTGATCGGAGCAATGCTCGGCTTCGACAATTGGCCCAGCAGGCAATACGACGAAGCACGGCCGGGCCTCACGTATCAGGAGGCGGTCGGCCGCTCGATCCTGAATTTGGTCGCCGGGACTGACACTCTGAATTTTGCGCTCGATAAGGGGTACAACTTGGTGATGCTCGGCGTCTTCCGGGCGCCTGACCTCGAGAATGGTGAGCCGGACTTCAGTGCCCGTCTTCTCGGCGTGTCCAACACGTCGACAACGGACGTCGAGGTGCACGCTGGCCTCGCGAGAGATGGTATCGTCGCCGGGGCGCCGCTGATCCTCGAGGACATCAGGACTGGCATGTTCTCTGAACAAAGCATCGTTGCCGAGATGGCTATGGAGGCGGTCAGTGTCGTACGAGACGAACCCGAATACCAAGAGCCGGAAGAACTCGATGGGCCTCTACCGAATGCGGTCATGTTCCATGACCTGGTTACCGAGAAGGGCATCGAGGCCACCATCGTCTGTGCGTGCGATAGCGATCTTGCGACTGAGATCCGGGATCATGAGGGCGACTTAGAAATCGGCCTCGTCGCCGCACTGATCCCCACTCCATTTGGAGGCGTGGGCTACTGGGTGTGGCAGATCGCACCAGACACCCCTTTCAGCTACGTGCAGGAGCAATTCGTCTCTCTCCATAGCTTTCCCAATGCGACCTACGACCGGCTGAAGTCCTACGAGAAGGTTCGCTTCCTAGTGGTCGATCGCAATACGCATGAGGCCACCCGGACAGTTCTGCTGAACACGGAGATGCTGGGGATTGGCGCTTTCGAGAAGGCCGCAATGAATGTCGTCTCCAGAGAGCCCGAGGGAGATTTTCGAGCCGGGTGCGAGTACGTGATGCAGACCCAAGAGCCCATGGAGTTCCTCAAGCGCGCCCAGGGCTGATGTTCTGGGGATAAGCCCTCAATCAGTGCTAAGGCGGGGCAGAGTGAGCGCGTTGAGAGGCCAAGGGATTTCACCGCCAGCGATCCTGACGTCAGCGTCGCCAATCTCCAGTGGTGATTGGAGATCATATTCCATCTGGTTCTCGGAAGCATGAACTCGGACACCAGTTAACCACTCTGGAATTTCCGCTTGAGCTTGCCAGTGCGCGGTGATTTGAGTGTCTGTTCTATGCGCGAACCCGTCGGGGGACTTTGCTATAAAGTCAAAATCCAGAATGCCATCAGTCGGAGGGTTCACATAGATTCGAGGGACGAGAATTGGGTCAGTCCAACGAGTTGTCGGAACCCATCCAACTGATGTAATTACGATGACTGGTGGTACAGTTCGAAATTTGATGTGAGTAATCTCTGAAACCCTAAGGATTTTCGCATACATATCTCTTACTCCAAGAAGATATTTTCTGAAATGCCAAGCGGCCCTGAAGGCAAGAAGTCGAATCGAGTGGTTTGAATTGGCCTCCATGTATATCACAGCCTGTCCCAAAATAGGCTGAAAAACAGAGGCTAAGTGACTTGCTGTCATCCAGCGCAAGAGCTAATTTCGTGGGAGCGGAGCATCCCCCGTGCCGTCCACATTGGCGCAGCCTTCCGGGCAGGATTGAACGACATCGATCTCGACCGAGACTGACCACATCGGTGCCGACAGCTTAGTGGACACGCGATCTCCGGCACCATGAGGGATCAGAATGCGCCTCCAATTGAATGCGACGCAGGCCAAGAAGGCCTGCAAGAAGCTTGCTGCGGTGAGTTGCCGTCGGCTCTCCGAATGTCAGCAGGCCCTGGCCAAGGCTTCAGGGTACCGGGACTGGCATGACCTTGAGAGCACGCCACCTCCAGCTGACGCACCCCCAGGCGTGGGCAAAGAAGCCGAACTAATTGCGCAGCTATCGACCGCGCTGGGCGCGCCGGCCGGGGATGTTCTGCATGCGCTCACTGCTTCTCGGATCGTTGGCGCCATAGACCCTGATTTTGCATCCGCCTTGGCTCTGCGAAGTCGCGTCTTCGAACTCTCTGAATTTTCGGAGCCCTCCGACACACTGGTTGGCAAAGTTGTTGAGATTAGGCTTGAGCGCCGGCCAAACGTCAGAGCGATCATCACCTCCACGGGAGTAATCACGCAAGTCGTCACGGATGCCATCGATGGCGCACCGGTCGGAAACGAGCAGATCATTGAGACCGAGGTACCACAGGCTCTCTTCATCCCAATGCGGCTTTGGGCTCCCTACGGCTTCTGGACCGAGGCAGATGGCGCGCAGGTGCTTTTCTCGAGGGATTACTGCCCAATGTGGCGTATGCGGCCGGGCAGGGCGCCAGAGAGGCTCTCACCCTGGCTGCGCATCCAGCACGTGGATCAGGGCTACTACCTCGAGAGGGATGAGTTCGCTTGTGGCGGAGAGGAAGTTCGAAAGGCCTCGATCAGGCGCCTCAATGATCTCGGAATACGGTCTACGCCGATGCTGGTCGACACGCTGCCGCTCTTAATCAAGCAAAGGTGCCGAGTGATGCACGCGATCCGGCGTCTCAAGTCTGCGTGCGAAGAGAAGCATTTTCAGAACTTGTAGGACGCGGGCTCATGGCCTTGAGAGCTCAATCATGGTGCCGAGCTTTTCCGAACGGCGAGCCCGGCCCACGACCGTGCGAAGACCTCCGTAGTAGGTTAGGCGGTGCGTACCGTCAGTGCAGGCTGAGCAGCAGCTTGATGTCATGGGGGCCAAGGCCGGAGAGCAGTTCGCGCTGCTCGGGATGGAGCGCGGTGCCGCGCTCGATGCGTGCCTTCAACATCTGAGCGATTTCGCTGGTGGACTGGTAGTAGAGGTCGGGATTGTCGCGCGCCATGTCCTGCAAGAGGCTCTCGAGCAGCTTCTTACGTTTCTCGGAGTCCAGATCTTTGCGCTTTTCTTGCAGCATGGTGCTTTCCTTTCCGTACGATCAGACATGCTTCAGGTAGACCTTCGAGGCGCCGCGCCAAGCATCCGTCATTCACACCGTCGTCTCTGGCCGGGCGTAAAGCGAAGAGAGCGGACTTCGCTCCGCTGGGCTCTTTTCTCGGAAGCGGCCGTTCGGGCTGAGCGCAGCGATCGACGCCTCAGAGCCCAAATGCATCATTCGTACCGAGAGTGTCGAACGTGAGTCCCTCAAGGTGATCCTGTTGCGCCACGTACAACCAATGCTGGCTCAGGAGCGGTCACCGACGTAGCTGACGCGCCACTTTCAATGCTGTCCACAAGCAGACGCGTCGCCAGCTTGGCCACTTCATCAAGATGAAGATTGAGCGCCGTAAGTGGCGGCGTTTCGCTGCGGGCGCGGAGCCCATCATATCGGGTCGCCACTTTCACGGACTGGGGTACGGCCAGTCCGTGCGATCGGAGTGCCGCCATCACACCCGTGGCCATTGCGTCAATTGGAACGAGCACGCCGTCGGGGGCCCCCCGGGTCGCGATATGCGCCTCAAGCGCTGCCTGGGCACCGGCTTCCCCGGCGGCTTCAGGGATGACGATGACTTCCGGTTCCATGCCGAGGGTGCGACACCGCTCTGTGTAGACCTCCCGGAATATGATGTTCGAGGCCCGGGCGCTTTGGCCGATGACCAGCATGAAGCGACGCGCCCCGCTTTCGACAAGGTGATCGCAGAGTAGTGACGCCATCTTGCGATAGTCGAGCGTCACGGCGAGGCTCGGCATGTCCTCTGCCGGGCCGATCACGACGGTTGGTACGCCTCGCGCGGCAAGCAATTCAAGATAAGGGTCGTCGGCAGAAGGTTCGACGAGGATCGCGCCGTCGAAGCCAATGGTGCCAAGTGCCGTCGCCGGCTCCGTAATCGGCGGGATCAGCAGAAGCGCGACGTTGTTCTCCATTGCCGATACCGCCGCCGAGGCCGCGATCTCCATCAGGAAGCCAAGCCGGGACTGGCCTGCCGCCACCGCAACCGGCATGGAGGAGAAGATCGCGATCGTGCCCGCCCGACCCGTCCGCATGCCCCGCGCCGCGAGATTGGGAACGTAGCCGAGCGCATCGATGGCCGCCGTGATCCTTGCCTGGGTGTCAGAGTCAACACGCCGCTTCCCGCTGAGCGCGTTGGAAACCGTCCCCGCCGATACACCGGCGAGTTGGGCGACATCCTTCACGGTTGCCCGCTTTTTCGGGGTCACGGGTGCTTCAGTCATACAGTAATCGCCTATTTTGTGCGCATTTGAGCCTGAATTCCGCCCACTGACGCGCCGCTTCGACATTTTCTACCTTCTGACGTAATTAAAACGTTTTAACCAGGCGCTGCGCAAGGTGAAAAGTCATTAAAACGTTTTACTGCGAGCCGGAGGATAGAATGTTAGATAAACTGAATGGCACTTTCGACCCCGAACACAGCAGCGCCGTGACGCTGGAGCGGCGCAGGCTGGGCCTGACCGCGCTGGACCGCTCCAAGACGGCCGGAGGATATACGCTTTATGCCCGCCAGACCGGCGGCGGCGTGGTCGATATGGTCGATATAGAAGGCCGTATCGCGCATCAGTGGACCATGCCGGTCCGCCCTGGCCGCGACGCGGTGATCCTGCCGAACGGCAACCTCGGCTACAACGGCAGCCATGCGACCTCTGCCGCACTCTATCCTGCCTGGGATCTCTGGCACGGCGGCGACTTCTACGAGGCCACCCCCGACGGAGAGATCGTCTGGCGGCACGAGGACATCTATCACCATCACGACGCGCAATGGCTGCCGAACGGAGACCTGCTCTACACCGTAGCAGCCGAACTGCCCGCCCATCTCGCCAAGCGCATCTGCGGCGGCGATCCCGGCAAGGACGGCGCGGACGGGATCTTTCAGTCCGACATCGTCCGGCAGGTGAACCGGAAGGGCGAGGTCGTCTGGGAGTGGTGCATCTGGGATCACATCGACCCCGCAGACCTACCCGTGCACCCGATCTTCGACCGCCGTCATTGGCCGATGATCAACGGCGTGTCCGAGACGAAGGACGGGCTTATCCTGATGAGCCTGCGGACGACGTCGGGCGTGATCGCGGTCGAGAAGGCCACGGGGCGCATCGTCTGGCATGCCGGGACCGATGTTGTCGCCCAGCAGCACACGCCGATCATGATGGACGACGGCACGGTGCTGGTCTTCGACAATGGCAACCTGCGGGTCGGATCGTCGAACCCCTATTCCCGCGCCCTTCAGTTCGATCCGAAGACGATGGAGACGGTCTGGGCCTATGCAGACCCGAACGCGCCCAGCTTTTTCTCTCCGTTCATGGGCAGCGCGCAGCGGCTGGCCAACGGCAACACGCTGATCTGCGAAAGCGCTTTCGGGCGGCTTTTCGAGGTGACGCAGGCCGGAGAGATAGCGTGGGAGTTCGTGATCCCGGACTTCGCCGAGTACCCGGCGCCTCTGAACCAGTTCATCAAGGGTTCGCACAACGGTTGCTTCCGCGCACATCGTTACGCGGCGGAGCAGGTGTCATGGCTGTGACGGAGAACCCCGGCACCCAAAACTCCGCGACGCCGCGCTTCGCGCAACTGCTGACGAAGGGCCTGCGCTCCGGCGCGACCCTTGGCCTGCCGCTGATCTCTTTCGCCTTCATCCTTGGCATCTGGACGCTTGTCGGCCTGTCGGGCGTGGTGAAGGAGGCGATCTTCCCGGCCCCCTGGTTCGTCTGGTCCGCCACGGTCGAGATGTGGCAGAACGGCACGCTGCAGACCGACCTCGCGAAATCGCTCGGCCGGGCGGCGGTCGGCTTTTCGATCGGCGGGACGCTTGGTGTGACACTCGGCCTGATGACCGGGCGGGTGGCGCTGGTCCGCACCCTGCTGAACCCGTTCCTCAACCTGCTGCGGCCCATCCCCGCCATCGCGTTGGTCCCCGTGGCCATCGTCTGGTTCGGGATCGGCGAGGGATCGAAGTACTTCGTGGTCTCCTACACCGTCTTCCTGACGGTCTGGTTCAACACGCACCACGGCATGCAATACGTGCCCGAAACCTACCTTCGCGCCTCCCGTACTCTCGGCGCGTCCAGGCTGCGGGAGTTCCTTACGGTCGTCCTGCCCGCCGCCGCCCCCCACATCTTTGCGGGCATCCGGCTTGGCGTGGCGCTGGCCTTCCTCAGCCTCGTCGCGGCCGAACTTTCCGGCGCGTCCTCGGGTATCGGGTTCCGGCTTCAGGAGGCGCGGCAGTACGTCCGAACGGACCGCATGTTCTCACTCCTGATCCTGCTGGGCATCCTCGGGGCTTTCGCGGACCTGATCGTGCACTGGATCGGAAAGAAACTCGTTCACTGGGAGCAGGGATGATGTCCGACGCAACTCAACCCAAAGGTCGCGTGGAGATCGACAACGTCGTGATCCGCTTTACCGGCAAGCAGGGGCGCGTGACCGCACTGGAGAGGACGTCCCATGTCCTCGAACCCGGCACCTTCACCGCTCTGATTGGCCCCTCGGGCTGCGGGAAGTCCACGCTGATGAACGCCATTGCGGGCTTCGTCACCCCGGCGGAAGGCGCCATCCGGCTGGACGGCCGGGCCATCACTGGGCCCTCGCCCGAGGTTGGCGTGATCTTCCAGCAATACGCGCTATTCCCCTGGTTTACGGCGCTGAACAATGTCCGCTACGGGCTGAAGCAGTTTGGCCTCTCGAAGCGGGAGGAGATGGATCGCGCCCGCGCCGCGCTGGCCGAAGTGGGGCTTGAGGCACATGCCGACAAGTATCCGCAGCAACTTTCCGGCGGGATGAAGCAACGGGTCGCCATCGCACGGACCTTCGCGGTGGAACCCAAGGTGCTCTTGATGGACGAACCCTTCGGTGCGCTTGACGCCCAGACCCGGTTGGTGATGCACGACCTGCTGCTCGGCATCTGGCGCAAGCACAAGGCGACGGTGCTGTTCGTCACCCATGACGTCGACGAGGCGCTGCTTCTGGCGGACCACGTCCAGGTGATGAGCCATGCGCCTGGCCGCCTCATCCGCCATTACCACCTGACGCAGGAGAGGCCCCGAGCCCTCAGCCGGTCGGGCAACGAACTTCTGGAGATCCGGGACGAGATCCTCGGCCTCCTCCACCCCAAGACCATGCTTGCTGACGCCCTCTGAAGGAGAACTGAGATGAACCTTTACACCTTTGCCTTTGCTGCCGCTCTGCTGGCGCCCTTCGCCGCCAGCGCAGAAGAGATGACCTTTGCCTGGACACCCAATCCGCAGACGCCGCAGGTCGATGTCGCGATCCAGAAGGGCTACTTCAATGACGCGGGCCTCGACATCACCTTCGTCGCCTTCAACACTGGGCGCGAGGGGTTCGAGGCTCTGGTCGGCGGTCAGGTCGACGTGACCTTCATGGCCGAGTTTCCCGCCGCAGTCGGGGCGCTGACCGGGGCGGAGTTCGCGGTGGTCGGCGACCTGGCGCGCTACACCGGGTCGCGCGTCATCGTGAACACGGAGGGCGGTGCCGTGGCCAGCCCGGAGGATCTTGCGGGCAAGCGGATCGGTACCACCATCGGCACCAACGTGAACTTCTATCTCGACGAGGTGCTGAAACAGGCCGGCGTGCAGGCCGAGGTCGTGGGCGCTGCCCCGCCGGATCTGGTGCCCGCCCTGGCTCGTGGAGATCTGGACGCCATCGTGCCCTTCCCGACCTTCTACGGCGCGGCGGAATCCACGCTTGGCGACACCTATGCGGAGCTGCGCGAACCGGGGTACGAGGTGCACTACATCCTCGCTGCCTCGCCAAAAATGACCGGCGAACGCGCCGCCGCGCTGGATGCCTTCATGGGTGCATTGGCCAGGGCCGATGCGGATGTGAAGGCCGATCCGCAGGCCGCGATGGAAGCGGTCAGCGCCTCCATGCAGGGCGCCATGACGCCCGAGGCTCTGGGCGCGATGTGGAAGGACGTCGACGTGGGCCTCAAGCTCGACACCGGACTCGCCGACCTGCTGGTGGCAGAGGCGGCGTGGGTCCTTTCCAAGGGCGTGGTCAAGGGCGAGGCCGTCACCACCGATGCAATGCTTGGTCATTTCGCGCCGGATGCGCTGAAGAAGGCGGCGCCGGACGCCGTCGATCTGCCCTGAGTGACAGGCCTCTGCCCAATTGGGGGCAGAGGCCACCTGCTTGGCCGCTGCAAGGCCAAAGCCGAGAACGCTGTACTTTATTCGCAGAGCCGAAGTTATTACCGAAAGGGCGGATTCCAGATGGGGTGGATGGCTCCCGCTCCCGGCGTCGCAATGCGCCATACTGCAGGTGTCAGAATCTGCAACTGAGAGGAGCCACCCCATGCAAGTTACCACTGTCGGCCTCGACCTCGCCAAGAACATCTTTCATGTCCACGGAGTTTCCCAGACCGGAGAGGTCGCTTTCAATCGGCCTTTGCGTCGGGCGCAGGTGCTGGCGTTCTTCGAGCGACTGTCGCCCTGCCTCATCGGCATCGAAGCCTGCGCATCGAGCCACCACTGGGGCCGCGAGCTTACGAAGCTCGGTCATACTGTCCGGCTGATGCCGCCGATGTACGTCAAACCTTACGTGAAACGGGGTAAGTCCGACGCGGTCGATGCAGAAGCCATTTGCGAGGCCGTGACGCGACCGACGATGCGTTTTGTCGAGATCAAGTCCGAGGACCAGCAGGCGCTTCTCTCCTTGCACCGCGCACGGGACTTCGTGGTTCGACAGCGCACCCGGTTGATCAACATGCTCCGAAGCTTGGCCGCGGAATTCGGGGTTGCCATCGCCCGGGGCGTCACGCGGGCTATCGATTTTGCGAAAGGGATCATCGAGGGCAAGCAGTCCGGGTTCCCCGAGCTCGCCCAAGACGTTCTGCGGGTTCTCAGCCGTCAGCTGGTCGAACTGCACAACCGCCTTCGCTGGTACGAGATCACCATGCGTATCCAGGCTCGTCTCAGCCGCCAAGCGCAACTCCTGCAGACCATTCCCGGCGTCGGACCAGTGACCGCCTCGGCCGTGGCCGCCACGATCGGGTCGGGTCACCAGTTCAAGAGTGGTCGGGAATTTGCGGCGTGGCTTGGTCTGACACCGCGCAACCACTCCAGCGGTGGCAAAGAGCGGCTGGGAAAGATCACGAAGATGGGCGATCGGTACCTGCGCCAGCTTATCGTCGTCGGGATGACATCGCGTGTGCGGCAGGTCACCAATCATCCCGAGCGTGCCGATCCCTGGCTGACGAAGCTGTTGCAGAGAAAACCGGCCCGGCTCGCGACTGTCGCCATGGCGAACAAGACGGCGCGGATCATGTGGGCGGTGCTGACCAGAAACGAACCCTACCGCCCTCACACAGCCTGAGACATACCGAAACAGCGAGATAGCAAGACCGACGATGTGATGGTGTACCCTTCAGCCGCAACGATCAGGACGCTCCGCCGAATGTCCAGGGCGCAATTGCCCGCTTTCCAGATAGGAACCTGACCTGCGGATCCCATCAGGGCCAGCGGTGTGAAACGCGCAAACAGGCCGGACACAAGACCGCTTCTGAAAAGGTACACGAGATCATTTACGACTTGCTATGCGGGAGCCATCCACACAAGACTTTCGCTGCTGGTGCGAAAGCCGATCTTCCTGGTCTCCGACTTGCGCCATTATGGCGCTGAGGGGCACGCATTGTAATGCGGGCAGACGAAAGAGGTGCCGCAGTCCTGAACTGGTCTGCGGCACCTGCAAAGGTTACTGCGTCCCCGCGCTTTGCATGTTCGCAAGAACCTGATCGAGCGAGAAGCTGCCCGGCTTTTGCCGCGGCGGGAATTCCCCGAAGGTGTCGAGGAAGTTTCCAACGAAGGCCTGAGCCGGGACCAGGACGAAGGCGCGTTCCAGCCGCCACTTGTCGTAGCTGAAGGACATCTCGTCAGCCTGCTCGAAGGGGTCCATACGCACGTTGAACAGCTTCGGCAGGCGCAGGTTGACGAAAGGCTCGGCCCAGACGTCGAAGCCTTCGGCCCGCTGCTCGGCAAAGACCACCTTCCAGTCGTCGTAGCGCAGGTTCAGCAGATTGCCGTCATCCGAGAAATAGAGGAATTCGTGCCGCGGCCCGGCCTCCTCCTCCCCCTTGAAGTAGGGCAGGAAGTTGTAGCCATCGAGATGAACCTTGAACTCCTTGTCGCCGACGGTCTTGCCAGCCTTGAGCTCGTCCTTGATCTCGGTATCGCCGACGGCGGCGAGGAAGGTCGGGATCCAGTCCATGTGGCTGATGATGTCGTTGTAGACTGTCCCCGGCTCGATCACGCCAGGCCACTTCAGCAGCAGAGGCACGCGGTAGCCGCCCTCCCAGTTCTCGTTCTTCTCACCCCGGAAGGGCGATGTGCCGCCATCGGGCCAGGACATCTTCTCTGCCCCGTTGTCGGTGGAATACATCACCACCGTATTGTCGGCGATGCCAAGCTCATCGAGTTTGTCGAGCAGCTGGCCCACATGACCGTCATGCTCTGCCATCCCGTCCGCATAGACGCCCTGTCCCGTTACGCCCTGCAAATCCGGCTGCAGGTGGGTCCAGATGTGCATGCGGGTGGAATTCCACCACAAAAGGAACGGCTTGTCCTGCTCGACCGCGCGTTCCATGAAGTCGATGGCCCCGGCAAGCGTTTCCTCGTCGACGGTTTCCATGCGCTTCTTGGTCAGCGGTCCAGTGTCCTCGATCTCGCCATCGGCCGAGGACTTGATCACCCCGCGCGGGCCGAACTTCTGCCGGAACTCCGCGCCTTGCGGGTAGTCAGGGTTCTCGGGCTCTTCCTCGGCGTTCAGGTGGTAGAGGTTGCCGAAGAACTCGTCGAAGCCGTGGTTTGTCGGAAGCATCTCGTCGAGATCGCCGAGGTGGTTCTTCCCGAATTGGCCGCTCACGTAGCCATGCGGCTTGAGCAGCTCCGCGATAGTCACATCCTCGGGCTGCAGGCCCTCCTTGGCCCCGGGCAGCCCGACCTTCAGAAGGCCCGTCCGGAACCCCGACTGGCCTGTCACGAAGGCGGCGCGGCCAGCGGTACAGGACTGCTCGCCATAGCTGTCGGTGAACAGCGCCCCCTCGGCGGCGAGACGGTCGATATTGGGCGTGTCATAGCCCATCATGCCTCGGCTGTAGGCGTTGACGTTCCAGACGCCAATGTCATCGCCCCAGATCACAAGGAAATTGGGCTTTTCGGCATCCTGGCTGAATGCCGGTGATCCGCCGAGCGACATCGTCGCCACGACGATCGCCAATAAATCTCTCCGAACCATCATTCTCTCCTCCTCTTCGAATGACGTATTTCAATCTTGCGTGGAAAAGATGTGCGCGCCTTGCTCCCCTGAAGAGACATGAGCTCGACGCCAAGTTACTGAAAAATATGCACAGTCAAATCTTCGGCGGTCCTTGCGGTGGTTGCCCTTCGTATCGGGAACCCATCACCCGGCGCCAGCCACCAGGGCCCGGTTCACTCCAGCGCTCGTCCAACGCCACGGCTCTGACGATTTTGGACGTTATGCAAAAGGAGGTCTCGCAGCGGTCACTGCTTAGGTTCTTTTTCCACCTCCTCGCTGACTTCGGAATGAACGGACATGCAACGGAACCTCCTCTGCTCCGCAACTGCACACCCTCCACATTCATAAGCCAGAATGCATGAGGCCCCGCATTGACTCAGGTCAACCTCAGCGCTCGAGCGGCCCCTGAGAGGATGGCCTTCTCCAACGCACCCGTAGCCCCTGCGGCCGCGAAAGCTTCTCGAAGGCGACGCTCGGCGCGGGCGAAACTGGTACGTGTTTGCCGCGCCCGGAGTCGGCTCTTGGCCACTGGTCCGATTGCACCGAGGTCGATCACGGGTCCAGACGAGCAACCCTAAAATGCCACATCACCTCAAGGGTGCAGACAAGCCTCCAGTCAGCGGCAACCTAATGGCGAAGGATGAGTGCGATCACCACTCGCGTGGGTGGGCGGGCCGAGGAGATGAAAACGCCAACATAAATATTCGAGATCCTGTATCCTTTCGGGACACCGTGCTTTGAGGGATGGAGGAACCATGGCACAGCTGACCAGAATCTCCCGAACCGCCTGCGCGCTGTTGATCGGAACCGCTGCGCTCGTTGGACCTGCCTTCGCCCAGAGCAAGCCACGCCTGATCCTTCAGATCACCGTGGATCAGTTGCGAGGCGATCTGCCCACGCGCTACCTCGACCGCCTTGGTGCCGGAGGTTTTCGCTACCTTCTCGAACAAGGCATTCACTACAACAACGCGCATCACACCCACGCCAATACCGAGACCATCGTCGGGCACACGACGCTTGCCACCGGCGCCACGCCCTCCGCGCATGGCATGATCGGTAACCTCTGGTTTGACCGGGCAGCCGGGCGGACCGTCTACAACATCGAGGACCCGGACTATTCGATCCTGACCAGCGGCGCAGATGTCGATGCATCCACTGAGATCGACCCAACGCAGCGGGCAGCCAAGAGCGACGGGCGCTCGCCGCGCACGATCCTGACCTCCACCTTCGGGGATGAACTGTCGGTCGAAACCAATGGCAAGGCGAAAGTCTTCGGCGTTTCGATCAAGGATCGCGGCGCGGTCTCGATGGCCGGGCATACCGGCAAGGCATTCTGGTTCTCGAAATCGGCCAGTCAATTCGTGACCAGCAGTTACTATTACGACAGCTACCCCGATTGGGTCGACGCATGGAATGCGAAGGAAATGCCGCAGAGCTACGGCGGCCAAGCTTGGGAGCTGTTGAACCCCATCGACACCTACATGTTCGGTGAGAACGACGATCAGGAGTGGGAGCCGGACTTCGCCGGTTTCGGACGCACCTTCCCTCATCCTCTGGGCTCGCCGGAGGACAAGTATTTCACCACGCTGCTGACGCTCAGCCCCTCGGGTGACCAGATCACCGCCGAGTTTGCGAAGACCTTGATCGACGCGGAGGGTCTCGGCGATGACGAGATTACCGACTTTCTGGGGGTCAGCTTCTCGGTGACGGACTATGCTGGCCACTTCTTCGGCCCCTCGAGCTTGGAATCCGAAGACAACCTCCTGCAGCTCGACCGGACGCTGGCCGACCTCTTCGCCTATGTCGATGCGGAGGTCGGGTTGGAGAACACGTTGATCGTTCTCTCCGCAGATCACGGCGCACCGGAAGCGCCGGGCTATCTGACATCGCTCGGGATGATGGGCGGCTACGTGACCCCGGGCGAATGGGACACCGCTCCGGCTGTGACCCGCATCAAGGAACGATTTGGGATCAGCGGCCCGCTGATCGAAGGCTACGACCACCCCTACCTGCTCCTCTCCGAGGCCGCGCGGAACGCTCCCGATGTTGACCAGGTGGCCCTGGAAACCGCGATCGCAGAGGAACTGGTGGCTTTCGAAGGGGTGGCATACGCCGTGCCAAGTTCGCGGCTGCGCGAGGGCTCTGTGCCCGACAACGCGCTCATGCGGGCGGTGCTGAACAACTACCACCCGGATCGGTCGGGCGACATCTACGTGGTGTTCCAGCCCGAATGGTTCATCAATGACATGGACGGGCTCTCGGTCACGGTCACCCATGGATCGCCCTGGCGCTATGATACCTTCGTGCCGATCCTCTTTGCCGGGTTCGGCGTAGAACCGGAGGTTGTCTCGCGGAGGGTGCATACCGTGGATGTGGCGCTGACATTGGCGACAATCGCCGGAACGAGGCCGCCCTCGGGAGCGGCAGGCGAGGTCCTGTTGGAAGTTCTCGGGCAGTAGGAATGAAGTCAATCTAATGAATTCGGCCCCGCACGGCCAACACGTCGACGCGGCGGGGTCTTCCTCCGGCAGTGCGGTTCCGACGCCCCGGTGCTCAGAAGACTATGAGCCGCACAGAAAAGTCCGCGTTGGACTCGGAGCAGGCTTGTGGCAAAGCAGCGAGCGCTACACATGGCAGGCAGCCGCGCCCGTCGCTCTCGGCCCTTTGCTGTCTTCCATGCCGACCGGCAGCGCAGCACTGCAGCTTCACCGAGCCGGTCGTTTATGCAGGCCGCAGCATTTCCGACGGTCCGAGGCAGGCAGTGCGGGACTTTGCGGCCGTTCTCTCCGCCTGCTTGGTAATTCATGTGTGTGGGGGACAGGCGGAGCCGAGAAACGTGCAGCGCATTTAAGGCGGGTTTTGGCTCCTGGCGCTATCCGAGTCCGATGCGAAACCCGCGAGAGCACGGTCCATGCTATCGAGCGCCCGCGCCAGTCGTGATCTCGGGCAGGCGATGTTCAGGCGGCCAAAGCCCGCGCCCTGCGGCCCGAAGGAAACGCCGCGGGTGATCGCCCAGCCAGCCTCTTGCCGCAGCCACAGGTGCAACGCCTCGGGCGAAAGACCCAGCGCCCGGAAGTCGAGCCAGAGCAGGAAGGTGCCCTCGGGCTCGATCAGCTTGACCGGGCTGCCCGCGAGCGCGCCGCGCACCAGCGCGAGGTTTCCCGCGATATAATCCAGCGCCGCGTCCAGCCAGCCATCTCCTTCGCGCCACGCCGACTCCATGGCGACATTGGCGAAGGCGTTGTTCTTGTTCACCGTCAGCGCCGAATTGGCGGCCTGCAGCGCACGGCGGCGCGCCGCGTCGGGGATCACGGTGAAGGCCGAGCAACAGGCGGCGAGATTGAAGCTCTTGGCGGGCGACAGGCAGGTGACGCTGTTCGCGGCATCCGCTTCGGACAGGGAGGCGAAAGGTGTGTAGCCATGCCCCGGCAAAGTGATGTCGGCATGGATTTCGTCGGAGACGACCAGCACGCCGTGCCTGCGGCAGATGTCGCCCAGCCGGGTCAGCTCGGCGCGGGTCCAGACACGTCCCACCGGGTTGTGCGGGTTGCACAGAAGCAGCAGCTTTGTGCCCGGATCACGGGCGGCCTCTTCGAGACCATCGAAATCCATCTCGTAGCGCCCGCCCTGCAGCAGCAGCGGGTTCTCGACGATGCGCCTGCCGTTTTCGCGGATGATGTCGGCGAAATCGAAAAAGACCGGCGGTTGGATCAGGATGCCGTCACCGGGATCGGTGAAGGCGTTCACAGCCATCGCCAGCGCATTGAGCACATTCGGCGCCCGCAGGATGTGGACGGGATCGACCTGCCAGCCGTGCTGGCGCGCCAGCCAGCCGGTCAGCGCGGGCATCAGCCCGTCGGGGACTGCCTCGTAGCCAAAGATGCCATGCGCCGCACGCTCGGCGATGGCCCGCTGCACGCAGGGCGCGGCGGGGAAATCCATGTCGGCGACGCCGCCCGGGAAGAGGTCGCTGCCATCCTCACCCAGCACGATGCGATGGGTCTTCAGCGCTGGCACGGCGCGGCGGTCGATCTCTGTGTCGAAATCATACATCCAGCGGGTCCTCCCCGAGCAACGTGGCATAGCGCTGCGCGTCAATGTTGCCGCCGGTGATGACCGTGGCAATAGAGCGCCCTTGGACCGGCACCCGCCCGGCCAGGATCGCCGCAAGACCGACCACAGCGCCCGGCTCCGCGACGATGCGGAAATGGGTGAAGGCAAAGCGCATGGCGGCGCGTACCTCGTCGTCGGTTGCTGTGACGCCTCCCGCGAGCAGCTCGCGATTGATGGCAAAGGTCAGCTCGCCCGGGATCGGCGTCATGATCGCGTCGCAGATGGTGCGCTGCCCGACCGGATTGGCCAGACGTTCGCCCGCCTCGAGCGAGCGTTTGGTGTCATCAAAGAGCGTTGGCTCGGCGGCATAGACCGCGCAACCGGGGGCCGCCTCGGCCATGACACCGGCGGTGGCCGCTGTCAGCCCGCCGCCACCGCAAGGGATCACCACGGCATCAAGCGGCCCAGCCTGCTCCGACAGTTCCAGCGCCGCGGTCGCAGCCCCCGCAAGCACCTGTGGATGCGCGCTCGGAGGCACCTCGATCCGCCCGCTCTGTTCCACCACGCGCGCGACCACATCGGCGCTGGCTTCGGTGTCGCGGTCGTAGGTCACGATCTCGGCGCCCATGGCCCGCACCGCGTCGATCTTGGCGCGCGGCGCGCCCGAGGGCATGACGATGACCGCCGAAGACTCCAGCATCTGCGCCGCCTTGGCGAGCCCGAGCGCGTGGTTGCCGGATGAATAGCTCACCGCGCCGCGCGCCCTTTCTTCGGCTGAGAGGCTCCGCATGCGGGTATAGGCGCCGCGGATCTTGAAAGCACCGGTGCGCTGCAGGTTCTCGCATTTGAGCAGCAGTCGCCCGCCCAGCATGGCGTTCACATCCGGGTTCTCGAGCACGGGCGTGCGGAGCGCGACGCCCTTCAGCTCTTCGGCAGCGCGGCGGACATCATCAAGCGTGAACGGCACCTTCATGCAGACGTCGCCTCCTTGGCGATCTGATAGAGCGCGTCGCCCCGCCGCACCTGCGCCATGGCCCGCAGGCAAAGCACCAGCCCCGTGAAAGGCGAGACCACCTCGGTGGGCATCCGGCTCGGCGTCTCTGGATGATGGATATGGGCGATCGTCTCTCCTTCGGCGACTGACGCGCCGATGTCTTTCAGCGGCTCGAAAAGGCCCGGCTCATAGGCGTAGATCGAGCCCAGTGCATTGAGTTCGCGCGTGCCCCGCGCCGCATCCTTTGTGTATCCCGGAAGCATGCCAAGGCCGTGCAGAATGCGCCGAAGGCCCCGCCGCGTAAGCGCCAGCACGTCAGGGGTCACCGCGCCAGCGCCGCCCAGCTCTGCCATGACGTTGACCACGCCCTTTCGGTTCGCGGCGCCCATGGCAGTCCTTGCCGTGCTGCGGCGCCCACCGCCCGAGGTGAAGACCCAGGCATAGGGCAGATCGAAGGCCTCCTGCAGCCGCGCCAGCGCCTCGGCCTCCTCCGGGCTATGCGCCGGCCCGCGCAGCAGGGTTGCGGGATAGAGCAGCGAAGAGCCTCCGGAATGCAGATCGACCGCATAGTCGGCCAGCGGCATCAGCACCTCCTCGTGCCAATGGGCAATGATCTGACTGGGGCTGCCTTTTGGGTCCCCGGGAAACAGCCGATTGAGATTGCCCTCGTCGAGCGGCGAGACCCGTGTACCCGCCTCGGCGGCGGGAAAGTTGAGCATCGGCAGAAGGATCAGACGACCCCGGATGTCTTCGGGCTGCAGGTCGCGCGCCAATTCAGCGACCGCGATCTGCCCTTCGTATTCATCGCCATGGACGCCTGCGGTGATCACCAGCGTCGGTCCGTCCCCGTTGCGGAGCACCGTGATCGGAATGGGCAGCCAACCATAGGCCGAGCGATGCACCGAATGCGGGACACGCAGGTAGCCCTGCTGCTTGCCCGGCGCATTGAAATCCACCTCAGTTGCTATCGGCGTCGCTATCATCCCAGCCCTCATTTCGGGAATTTCCGAATTGACATCCGAGGTACGGAGCGTGCCACGGTCTGTCAAGCTTCGTCACTTCGGGGCATGACGAATTGAGGGAGCCACACATGGCGCTCCGGAGTTGTCCGACTGTAGGGGTTTTGGCTTTCACTCGACCTATTCTAACTGCTGGCAAGGCGTTCTGATCGACGATCTTTCACAATGCGTGGTCTGACATACAGTACATCCAAAGTTGGCTGGTCTGTCTGCCCCCTGACCACCTATGCTCTCATGACAGAGAACCACTTCTCAGAGCGCCCAGTCGAGGCGAATGGGTGAATTCTGGCTTTGCAATCGCAGAATGCATTTGCAGCAAACACAAAGCTGGGCAATGGCACAACTGGGCTCGGTGCAGACATGCGGCAGTGCGGCGGCGGCGGCCCGGAGCCAATCTTCTTCACCGGTCATTCGCGACATCGCTTAATATCTAGGGGTCACGCGATGTCGACGCCTGGGCCGGGAGGGACGGATGGAGAAAGTCTCATGTCCAGAATCCAACTCCCCGCCATCAAGCCGAAGCGACGCCCTTGGAACCGTGGTAGGCTCGTTGGCCAGAAACGGCCTCTGCTGCCGAAACAGGTCTGGGCGATCCGAGCGCGCCTCGAACTCGCGAGCAACCTTCGCGATCTCGCTCTGTTCAATCTCGCCATCGACAGCAAGTTGCGGGGCTGCGACCTCGTCGGTCTGAGGGTCGCCCAGCTCGTTGTCGGCGATCGTGTCCGCGAACGCGTATCGGTCATCCAGAGCAAGACGCGCCGCCCCGTTCAGTTTGAAGTCACGGAAAACACCCGAGCTTCGATCTCGGCGTGGGTGAAGCGGCCGGAGATGATCGGCTGCGCCTTCATGTTCCCGAGCCGGTTTCATGCCAGGCCGCACATTTCGACGCGACAATACGCGCGGCTCGTCCGAGAGTGGGTGACGGCGATCGGTCTCGAGCCGAGCGGCTACGGCACGCACTCGCTGAGGCGCACCAAGGCTGCACAAATCTACCGCAAAACAGGCAATCTTCGCGCGGTCCAGCTCCTGCTCGGTCACACCAAGGTGGACAGTACGGTCCGGTACCTGGGCGTTGAACTTGAGGATGCTCTGAGCATCGCGGAGTCGGTCGACATTTGATACCATCGGCGAACGGCGCACGCCGTTCGCCAGCCGAGGCCGGACGTGCGAGGAACTACGTGCCGACGCGGGCTTCGAGCCCTTTTGCGACCTTCGCCTCGGCAAGAACTGTGCGACCGCAGCGGACGGTAGGAAGTTCCGTAATCGCTCCGCCGCTCTGCCCTGAGTGGCGAGGAAATGGTCCCTCAATTGCGTGGCACATCTTCAGGCGACCAGCAGCGCCAGCAGGTATTGCGCAATGGCAAAGACCACATGCGCCACGAGCACGTAGGTCATCATCGCCCCGGCGTTGGGCAGCTTGCGCGCGAAGATGCCGCCGCCCATGCCAGGCATCAGGATGACGAGACCGGCCAGTGTGCTGATGATCACCCCGATCAAAACGAAGGGAAACACGGTCGGAGCGGAGATGAAATCAACGCCCCAAAAGAGCGGGAACATGACCGCATAGGCGATGCCGATGGCATAGTGAAAGACCCAGCCGGTCAGGACCTCGCCCACACTGTGCGCGCGGTCATCACCGCCGTCGAGCACCAGCCGGCCCGCGGGAATGCCCAGCAGCCAGCGCCCCACCGAGGGCCAATGCGTGCCGGGCATCCAACCGATCTTCGCGGTGATGAGGCCCCAGAGGTCAAGCGCGATGGTCGCGCCGATGCCGACCACGAGGACGAAGGTGATGAGGTCAAACGTCATGGGAACTCTCCACAGGGAAACAGGAACGGTGCCGCAGCGGCACAGGCGTATCGGTCGGGGCGGCAAAAGATAAATTCTTTCCGGCGCTCCGATTGATTGCGATTTTCGATCAGTCGCCGACCCCGCGGCAGGCCTGGCTCAGCCTTCCAGAAGTGCGTCCAGCTTTCCGGCCCGCTCGAGCGCCAGAAGCTCGCTGCAGCCGCCGACGTGGATGTCGCCGATGAAGATCTGCGGCACGGTGTGGGCGCCGCCCGAGCGCGACAGCATTTCGCGGCGTCCCTCCGGAACCACCATGATGTTGATGTCCGTGTAGTCTGCACCCTTCTTGTCGAGCACCATTTTGGCGCGCGAGCAGTAGCCGCAGAAGGGCGAGGTGTAGATGTCGATCTTGGGCATGAAAGCCTCCTGGGTATTGTTTGGCTGAACCGGGAAAGGAGCGCCTCGTGTGCATGCCGGTCCCGGCGCGAGGCCGGGACCGGTCAGAGCGGCGCGGCCTCAGGCGGCGACGCGCACGTCTGCTTCGACCGCGATGGTTACGCCAGCCTTGCGGGCGATGTTGCCGACGGCACAGATCGCGTCGGCCCGTTCGATGGCCGCCTCGGCGGCCGCGGTGTCCGCATCACTCGAGCCTGCTGTCAGGGTGACGCGCGCCACGTGACGGATCGCGAAATCGTCGTCACCGGCTTGGGCGTCCGTGTCGACCGAGATCGTCTCGACCGGGACCTTCTTGCCCTCGGTGATCGCGCGCAGGGTGGCGGTGAAGCAGGCCAGCGTGGAGGCGGTGAAGAGCGACTTGGGGTCGGCCCCCGCGCCGCTGCCGCCGAGTTCGGTCGGGATGCCGATGCCCACGTCCCAGCCCTCGCCGGTGATCTTGCCTTCGCCCTTGAAGCCACCGGTCCAGGTGGAGGTCATTTTGATATCAGCCATTTGCTCTACTCCTCTTACGCCGCGCTCTTCACGGCGGCGGTGTATTTGTCTTTGGGGTTCAGGCCGACGACCATGTCGACCGGCTTGCCGTCCTTGAACACCAGTACGGTCGGCACCGAGCGGATGCCGAAGGCTCCGGCGATCTCGGGAGCGAGGTCGATGTCGACCTCACCAAAGTTGGCGCTGTCCTTCATCTCGCCCGCGACCTCGTTGTAGGTCGGCTCGAGCGCGATGCAGGGGCGGCACCAGGTGGCCCAGAAGCGCACCACCTTCACGGTGCCGGGCGCCTGCATGAAGCCATCGAAATTGCTCGTATCGAGCGTCGTTACATCTGCCATGTCTGTCTCCATTGGCTTGAACTTTGGGTTGGGATTGGGTCAGGCCGAGGCGGGCTCGGCCGGGAGGTCGAGAGGCAGCCCCGCGAGGTAGCGGTCGGCCTCAAGCGCCGCCATGCAGCCCTGTCCGGCGGCGGTCACCGCCTGACGGAACTGGTCGTCGGTCACGTCACCGGCGGCAAAGACCCCGGGCAGCGCCGTCGCGGTGCTGCCGGGTTTGGTCCGCAGGTAGCCACCGGGCTTGAGCGGCAACTGGTTGTTGAAAAGCTCGGTCGCCGGGCTGTGGCCGATGGCCACGAAGACACCCTCGGCGTCGAGTTTTTCCACCGTGCCCGCGATCCGGTCTTTCAGGATCACGCCGGTGACCACGCGCGGGGTCTCGGTGCCGATGATCTCGGCAACCTCGGCGTTCCAGATGACCTCGATTTTCGGGTGGGCGAAGAGCCGATCCTGCAGCACCTTCTCGGCGCGCAGGCTGTCCCGGCGATGCACGAGGATCACCCGCCCGGCGATGCCCGCGAGGAACAGCGCCTCTTCCACGGCGGTGTTGCCGCCGCCGACCACGACCACGGTGCGGCCGCGGTAGAAGAACCCGTCACAGGTGGCGCAAGCCGAAACCCCGCCGCCCTGAAAATGCGTCTCCGACGGCAGGCCAAGCCATTTTGCCCGTGCGCCGGTCGCGATGATCAGCGCGTCGTAGCTATACGTCGTGCCGCTGTCGCCCTTGAGCGTGCGCTTGCCGGTCAGCCGTGCCTCGGTCACCATGTCGGTGACGATCTCGGTGCCCATGCGCAGCGCCTGCTCGCGCATCTGCTCGACCAGCCAGGGGCCCTGAATGGGGTCGGCGAAGCCGGGGTAGTTTTCCACGTCGGTGGTGATGGTGAGCTGTCCGCCGGGCTCGAGCCCGGTCAGCAGCAGCGGCGACAGCCCGGCGCGGGCCGCGTAGATCGCCGCCGTATAGCCTGCCGGGCCGGAGCCGAGGATGATGAGTCTTCTGTGCATGACCTTGCCGTTTGTTGCTACGGCGGTCATATATGCCCCAAAGGCGAATGATTAAGTTCTAATACGCTATCGCCATATATTCTCATATCGCATCAATGAGGGCGCCATGGAAATCAAGGAATTGCGCTGCTTCGTGCGGGTCGCCGAGACGCTGAACTTCAACCGGGCCGCCGAGCAGCTGAACATGAGCCAGCCGGTGGTGACCAAGACCATCGCCCAGCTCGAGCACAAGCTGGGGGTGAAGCTCTTTGACCGCACCACCCGCCGCGTCGCGCTGACCGCCGCCGGCGTGGTGCTGCGGCGCGAGGCCGAGGGGCTGCTGGCGCATCTCGATCAGGTGCAGCGTGCCGTCCGCCACGCCATCGCCGAAGAGAGCAAGCGCTTTGCCATCGGGGTGACGCCGCTTGCCATGCAGACGGTTTTCCCGGCGGTGATCCGCGGCTTCCGCGAGGCGCATCCGGGGATCGACGTGTCGATCCACGAGCTGCCCACCGATGCGCAGGTGAAGGCGCTGCTGGCCGCCGAGATCGACGCCGCCTTCCTGCTCGCCCCGGCGGCGGATGACGCGCTGGAGGTGCGGGAGATTCACTCCGAGCAGATGCGCCTTGCGGTGCCGACGAACCACCCGCATCTGAAATCGCTCGGCCTCGGGCCGATGCCGCTCTCGGCCTTCGCGGGCGAGACCTTCATCATCCCGCCGCGGTCGGAAAACCCCGGCGTGCATGACGAGATCATCCGCGCCTGTGCGGTCTCGGGCTTCCGGCCGAAAGTGAAGGATTGCACCGAGGGACAGACCTGCCTGTGCCTCGTCGAGGCAGGCATGGGCGTGAGCTTCGTCACCAATCGCATCGACTGCGCCACCAGCGACGACATGCGCATCGTCGATCTCGAGGAGCCTGCACCGACGCTCAGCGTGGCGCTGGCTTGGCGGCGCGAGGATCCGTCGCCGCTGCTGGAAACGCTGCGGCAGTTGGCGCTGAACACGGAAACGGCGGCCGCATAGGGCCGCCGCTTCGCTGCTTGCGGGGTGTTGCCGATCAGGCCGCAACCTCGTCCGGACAGGTACCACCGTTCCCGGCGCGCAGCGCGGCACAATGGCGGCGGTCGACGCGCGCGCTGATCAGCGCCAGCACGAGGCCCGCCAGCACCACAATCCCGGCCACCGGCCCGGTCATCCCAAGCCCGAGGTGATCGACAACCCAGCCGCCGCCGCCCGCACCAAGCGCGATGCCGAGGTTGAAGGCCGAGATGTTCATGCTCGACGTCGCGTTCACCAGTCGCGGGGCGATCAGGCTGGCCTGGTTCACCGCGTAGAGCTGTAGAATCGACACCGAGCCGAAGGCGACGATGCCCCAGATGATCACCAGCGGAACGACCGTCATCAGGTTGCCGGCGAAGGGGATCAGCAGCAGCAGCGCCAGCGCCATCACGCCATAGATGCCAAGCAGCACCGGCATGGCGCCAACGCGGTCGGCGATACGGGCACAGATCAGGTTCCCGATCGCCACGGCGACGCCGTAGAAGAACAGCAGCGTGCCGATCCCGTTCGGGGACATGCCGGTGAACTGCTCGAGGATCGGCGAGAGATACGTGAAGGCCACGAAAGAGCCGCCATAGCCAACGAGGGTGATCGCGAAGAGCAGCGCCAGCCGCGGCTTCAGCACCACCGACATCTGCTCAAGGAAGGACGAGGGCGCGGGCCGTTCGATGTTGCGCGGCAGCAGCCAGGCCAGCGCGAGGAAGGACAGCACGCCGATGCCGGTCACAGCGACGAAGGTCGCGCGCCAGCCGAAATAATTCGCGATGAACGTGCCGACCGGCACGCCGGAGATCAGCGACAGGGTGATGCCGGTGAACATGGTGGCGATAGCCTGCCCGGCCTTCTCTTTGGGCACCAGCTGTGCGGCGACCACCGTGGCGACCGAGTAGAAGACGCCCTGCACCACGCCCGACAGGATGCGGCCGATCAGCAGCGTGCCGAAGGTCGGCGCGAGGGCCGAGAGCGTGTTGGCGATGACAAACAGCACCATCAGCCCGAGCACGAGCTTCTTGCGGTCGAACCGCCCGGTGACGGCGGTGAGAAGAGGGGCGGCGACAGCCACCGCCAGAGCGTAGATGCTGACGGTGAGACCGGCGGTGGCGAGGCTCACCTCGGTGTCGCGCGCGATTTGGGGCAAGATGCCGACGATCACGAACTCCGCCATTCCGATGGCGAGCGCCGCGGCCGTCAGGGCCCAGACTCCGATAGGCATGGAATACTCCGATATCTTGAGGGGCTCGCCGGGAGGGCAAGCGGGATGCCGGAGCGATACCGAAGCTGTTGCGTCAAGTTAAATTCCAAGTTGGCATCAGTTTTGATGCTCTGTTTGGTGGGCGGTTCTTTTGCCACCTCCGAGCACCCAAGCGTAAGCGAAAGCGACACTCTCCATTCCAGGGGAAGAGTTGCCGCAATGCAGCGAATGTTCGCAGAGTCCGCATCGGCGGCGCTGCGGCAAGGCGCAGCGAATGGTGGGTTTAGGCTCCCGGGTTTGGTGCGGCGTTGAACGACCGCTATCGTGATCTGCGCTGCGGCGCAGAACCCCGCTTGCTGCGGCTGCGAGTAATTCTTTCGTCATACTGCAATTGCACCAGCTAATCGCCGAATGGCCGGAAAGTCCGCGAGCCTGCCGTCCAGTGCTCTCGCAGTGAATGTCCGCATCATTGGCCTGTCCGTCATCACATAATTTGGGACCCGGAATGCTCAGCCGGTCAGGAGGGTCTGGCTCATACTGTTCGAGGTTAGGCCGCCTGAGTTCGGTTGAGCAAGCGGCGCTGGCGGATGGTGTCGGACTTGATCCTCCTTCGTTCGGCTAAGATGGCTTTGGCGCGACCGAAGTAGACGTCGGCCGGGGTGACGTTTCCGAGGCTCTCATGGACGCGTTGATGGTTGTAGTGGTCGACGAAGGTCTCGATCGCGGCCTCGAGTGCGCCGGGGAGGTAGTGGTTCTCCAGCAGGATGCGGTTCTTCAGGGTCTGGTGCCAGCGTTCGATCTTGCCCTGCGTCTGCGGATGGTTGGGGGCCCCGCGCACATGCTCCATCTGCTTGTCCTTCAGCCAGATTGCGAGATCGCCTGCGATGTAGGACGAGCCGTTGTCGCTGAGAAGTCGTGGTCGGTGTAGCACGGTCGGCTGGTCGCAACCGGACGCCTCCAGCGCGAGCTGGAGTGTGTCAGTGACATCTTCGGCTCGCATGGTCGTGCAGAGCTTCCAGGCGATTACATATCGGCTGAAGTCATCCAGGATAGTGCTCAGATAGTACCAACCCCAACCGATCACCTTCAGGTACGTGAAGTCGGTCTGCCAGAGCTGGTTTGGCCGGCTCGTCTTATCGCGGAACTCGTCCGCAGCCTTGACCACGATGAAGGCAGGGCTCGGGATCAGGTCGTGCGCCTTGAGGATGCGATACACCGAAGCCTCTGAGACAAAGTACTTCTTCGTATCTGTGAAGCGCACCGCAAGCTCCCGTGGAGAGAGTTCGGGCTCCTCCAGCGCCAAGCCGACCACATCCTGCCGGACATCATCAGGGATGCGGTTCCAGACCCGACCCGGGTGGGGTCGGCGATCCTCGAGACCGGCCTCGCCAAGGGATCGGTATCGGTCGTACCAACGATAGAAGGTTGTCTTCGGAATACCGAACATCTCCAGCGTGCGCGCCGCGGGCAGATGTGATCTCTCGACGAGCCGGATAATCTCGAGCTTTTCGGATGCAGGGTACCTCATTCGTGGTCTCCCCCATCCCCGATCATACTTTTTTTGAGCAGCCGGTTCTCAAGGGTGGCCTCTGCCAAGGCCTCCTTCAGCGCGCTGGCCTCAGCCCGCAGGACCTTCACTTCCGGGCTGCTCGCCTGGCGCGCCGTGTCACCAGCAAGCCGCTTCTTGCCGGCCTCGAGAAACTCTTTGGACCAACTGTAGTACAGGCTCGTCGCAATCCCCTCGCGCCGGCAAAGCTCGGCTATGCTCTCCTCGCCGCGAAGCCCCTCAAGCACGATGCGGATCTTTTCCTCCGCCGAATGCTGTTTGCGGGTGCGTCGGCGGATGTCCTTCACAACCTTCTCGGCGGAAGGCTTGGGTGTTCCAGGTTTCTGTCTCATCTCCACTCCTTGGTGGTTACGATGAGCCAGAAACCCTCCTTTCCGAAATCAATTCAGATGTCCCATGGGCGCTGACGCCGGACAGCTTTTGTTCACTGCCGCCGTAGCTTCAATTCATAACTTGCGGCTTATATCCTCAAACGCAAAAGAAACGCGGTTCTTCGCAGCCGCTATTACGCTGCTTTGCATGTTATTCGTTGGGTACAATCTTTTTGGCTATGTAATTGGTTTCGGTCACTTTGTGAGGTTGACTTTTGGGTTCTTCGCGGAATACGCACAGCCTGCTTTAATTCAGGATTGGAAATTACCGAGCTCGGCTTTCATCGCTCTGTATATTATTGCTCTAATGTCTGTGGTCTGTGGCGCCGTCAGCTTGGCGCTTTCAACCATTTCTCTGATAGTGAAGAACTTTGAGATATTTGATCCTGAGAATGCGTGCATTGTTATTCGAGAGAAACTATTGGCTGTAAGATTCTGCTTCTATCTATCCTCACTCTTAATATCATCTGCGATGATCTTTATTTTTTCTTGGCATCACGTAGTGCGAACTGGCATGACGAGCCAAACGGAGATGATTGAGTTCACTCAGTTTATGCTATCTTTCTCAGCTTATTGGGGGCTTAGTTACAGTTTCATAATCTTGTTTACGTTTGTACCGGTTTGTTTGGTCAAAAATCTTCAAATATATGAGTTTGCTCGGGTGCGCGCATCAACAGACAAGGTTAAAGTCAGTACTTATCTTGAACTGAATGGAATCCAGCCATTTATACTGAACGATTTTACGTTTGTATTGACTACGTTCGCACCACTTTTGACCGGCTTTGCAACAAATGCGATTTCTCTTGGAGTCTGGGATATCCTTTAAACGCTAAACAGCGTGCCACTGCATTGCATTTGCTGCGAGGTGATGCGTATGCCTAGCAAGTTGCTTGAAAAAGAGGAAGTTGGCCATTTAAGTGGCCATGGCGGCTTCGTCCGCTCGTCGGTCGCCCAATGGTCTCGCGATGAAGGTCCGCTTCACCGGCCTAGGCAATGCAATGCTAAGGTCGCGCTTGGGCCGTCACCTGCACCCAAGCTCACGCTTATAAGCCTTGATGCGTTCGAGAGTCGTGGGGGTACTTTGCCCGCAAACTGCTTCGCAAGGTATGCCGTCGTTGTCTCCGTCGGCGCGACTATAGCCGCAGACGCACCACTGATAGACGGCTTCTCGGCAACTACTTACTTTTCCACATGTCTTCCCGCAGGAGTAGGCTTGCGCCAATTGGATTTGATCGAGGTTGCTGATTGAGCGTTCTTGGGCAAATGAGGGGCCGGTCATAGCCAAGAGTGTGAATGCAACCGCTACCAACTTGAATTTTTGCATGTTTGCATCCCGTCAAACGCGAAATCAGAAAACCACGGACACATTCTGCATGGAGCCGGTCAGACGGGCAAGTGCCGGCGCTAGGCTTATAAGTTGCCCCCTTGCCGCTAGGGGATGCTGTCAGCGCTGCAGAGCGGACAGGAGCCGTCATAGTAGACCTGAAGCTTCTCAGAGGCCTTTGTGTCGTCGTCCATGGCCTCATCCTCGCCGTGCGCTTCTTCGGTTTAACATGTAGGTGCATTTCGCTGGAGGGCTAACGTTTGGACCTCCGTCGAGCTACAGCATCGACCTATATCAGTGCGTTGGAAGGGGATCGAAATGACGGAGCGAGAAGGGATCAGTGGCCAGCCGAAGGTCGAACGCCTGTACCTCGACTTCGACAGCTTCTTCGCCTCCGCGGAGCAGCACTTCAACGCGAGCCTGCGAGGCCGCCCCTTGGGTGTGGTTCCACTGGATTCACCGCATACGAGCTGCATCGCGGTTAGCCGGGAGGCCAAAGGGCGGGGGGTGAAATCCGGTGCCTCGATCCGTGAGGCGCGCGAGGTCATCCCGGATATGATCTTTGTGATCGCACGGCACGACGCGTACGTCCGACTGCACAAACGTATTCTCGAGGTCATCGGAAGCATTCTCCCCGTGGCGCACGTGCGCTCCATCGACGAAGTCGTCTGTCACCTCTCTCCAAGCGAGGCGGCGCAGGGCAGGGGCTTGTCCGATCGCATCAAGGCTGCATTGGCAGAGGCGTTCAGTCCCGCGCTCACCTGCTCGATCGGCATGGCGCCGACTGAGTTGCTCGCTAAGGTGGGGGCCGAGATGAACAAGCCGGATGGCTTTGCGCTTATCGAGGCGCGGGACCTCCCAGGGTGCTTGTCTCATCTCGATCTCAATGACCTGCCGGGCATCTCGAAAGGCATTGGGTCCCGGCTTGCCGCCGCAGGGGTCTATGGTCTCGAGGACCTGTGGAAGCTCGCACCTAAGCAAGCGCGGAAAATCTGGGGCAATGTCGAGGGGGAGCGTTTCTGGAATGAATTTCACGGTTTCCACGCCGAACGCCCAGAGACGAAGAAAAGCATGTATGGACACGGGCGAGAGCTACCTCGGGATGCCAGGACGCCCGAAAAGGTGGAAGCCTGCGCCCGACAACTCCTCCTGAGCGCTGCCCGACGGTTGCGGCGTGACGACCTGCGCGCTTCCAAGCTCACCTTGAGCTTCCGGGGAGGACGCGGGCCTGATGACGCTCGATGGACCTGGAATGATAGCTTCACCGCGGCACGGGACGATCACACCTTCATTCGCTCGTTGTCTAAGGGGTTGCGTGAGGCCCGCCGATCGCTGCCCTTCGCACCGCGCGCTGTCAGCGTCATGTTGCACGGCCTGGCCTCGGATGCTGAAATCACTGGAGACCTCTTCGGCGGCGCGCTTAATGAGGAGAGAGGCGGTGCCTCACGCGAGAAGTGGGAGAAGTTGAGCGACCTGATGGACGACCTGCGCCGGCTTCACGGTGCGAAAGCCCTTTCCATAGGCGCGCAGGACGAGATTTCCGGAGGTTACGTCGGCGCCAAGATTGCCTTCGGTCGGATCCCAGATGAAGCCGACTTCAGCGAAGCTCCAACGGCAGACGAGGAGACCCAGTTCCTGTCGTTTTAGAGAGGACCGGATAAGCGGCCTCCGGAACTGAGCGTTTCTCTCGGGTAGGCGCCGAAAGGTCTTGGTGGAGTTCTCTGTTTGTGCTAACAAAGGGCTCCCATCGGCTGCCCCGGTGGACACCCTTACATCTAGCATCTGCCAGTGGACGATATTCGTCGCCCTACTGGTGCTGCCTTGTCTGGGCACAAAAAAGGAGAACTTTCACATGGGTATTTTCAGCACCGAGCAGTCCACCGCCATCGAGCAGCTCCTCCAACGCGGCATGTCCGATTTCGATATCGCCCAGCGGGTCTGCCCGGCGGGTGAAGACCCAGAGCTGCTGCTCGAGGCCGTCTCGATCCATCGCGAGAAGCACGATCAGGCCGCCATCGCCTGAAGACGACAAACATCCTGAATTTGAGCCCGTCGGAGATCCGCTCCGGCGGGCTTTCTGTTTGTGAGGTGTGGGAGTTCGAACCATCGGCTCCGATGGAGGCCCGCAAGGCCTTGGAACACATAGAGCTACAATGCGTTGACCTGTGGCGTTTCAACCCAAGGGAGAAAGCACATGTCAGAGCTTCCGGCGACCAACTCACGCGAGCATCGCGATGCCGCCGACAATGTCATCGATCAGAGGAGCCAACAGATCGATCCTGCTGGCCATCGCAGAGCGGACATTAACGAGAATGCAAAAGGCTCCACGAAGCAGCCTGGCAGGCGCAAGTCCCCGGCAGTCAAAAATCAGACATCTGGGCCGGCACGCAGAGAAAGCAGGGCTTTCTAATCACTGAAAATGTCATCGCTCCTTGCCAGCGTAGCAGAGGGCCCTGAAGCCGAAGACCGCAGTCTGCGTCTGGTCGGTGAGCGATGCTAGTACACAAAGGAGACCACTGTGGAATCCGTTCAGTCGAAGATTTCCTCATTAGATTTGGCGGTCATCGCACTCTACGTCATCATCGTGCTCGCCATCGGCGTGTACGTGTCACGCAAGACCAAGACAGGCGAAGACTTATTTCTGGCCGGAAGGTCCCTAGGTTGGCCAGCCATTGGTTTTTCACTTTTCGCATCGAATATTTCGACCACGACCATCATTGGCCTGACTGGGTCGGCATATGCCACGGGCATCGCCACCTCCGCCTTTGAGTGGATGTCGGGCATCCCGCTTCTCTTCTTGGCGTTCATCTTTGCGCCGCTCTACCTGAAATCGAAAATCACCACGACGCCTGAGTGGCTGGATCGCCGATATTCGCGGCGTGTTCGGCTCTACTTTTCAGGGCTCACCGTCCTCTTCACAGTGCTCGTAGATACGGCCGGTGGCCTCTACGCCGGCGGAGTGGTGATGACCACCTTCTTCCCGGACGTCCCTCTATGGGTGAGTTGTATCACGATCGGTGTATTTGCTGGCGGATACGCAGCCACCGGTGGGTTGAAGGCCGTGGTCTACACCGATGTGCTCCAGGCAGTCGTCTTGATCGTCGGGTGTGCGATAACCGCTTTCCTGATGTTCCAATCGCTTGGGTTCTCTTGGGACAGCGTCCGGGAAGCGCTGCCAGATGGGCACCTCGATCTGATCAAACCTTGGGACGACCCTAACCTTCCCTGGCCGGGTCTTCTCTTTGGCGTGTGGATCCTCGGGTTTTGGTATTGGGTCACCAACCAATACATCGTGCAGCGCGTCCTTGGGGCGAAGGGGCTCGAGCAAGCGCAGCGTGGCGCTATTGTCGGCGGCCTTCTGAAATGCTTGCCGCTCTTCATCATGGTGCTCCCGGGAGCGATGGCGGTTCCGCTGCTTCCGGATGTGCCCGAGCAAGACATGGTGTTCCCTGTCATGATCACTCAAATCCTGCCCGCGGGTCTGACCGGCTTGGTGCTCTCGGGCTTGGTGGCGGCAATCATGTCTACCGTGGACTCGACCCTGAATAGTTCGTCGACCCTTGTCGTGCATGACTTTGTCACCCGGCCGGAAGACCCAGTGAGCCCCGAGACCAGCCGCAAGTACGGCACGATCTGCACCCTGACATTCATGCTTGTTGCTGTGATCGTCGCTCCGCTTATTCAGTATGCCGGCGGCATCTGGTCCTACTTGCAGCAGGCGTTTTCGATCATCGTACCGCCGATCGTCGCCGTCTATTTCCTGGGGGCTTTGAGCTCGAAGATGAGCGAGAAGGCTGCCTTCATGACGTTGCTCTCAATGCATGCGCTGGGCGTTCTGCTCTTCGTGCTGGGTCAATTCGACCTCTGGCCGCTGCACTACACCGTGACGGTGGTTGCCATGACTGTGCTGTCCTGCCTGGTCCTTTGGGGGCTGTCTGTGCTGTTCCCCACCACAGAACCTCCGGCGGAAGACGTAATCTGGCGCGCCAAAAATTCCTTGGCCGCTGATGCTACGGGCGGAAACAAATTGATGGACGTGCGCCTTTGGGCAGCGGTGCTGGCTGCCGGAATGGCCGCGATCTTGATCTCGTTCTGGTGAGGAATCTGGCCTGCCTGCGATGGACAATGCTCCCCGCAGGCAGGCTCTTTCTCGGGCACACCAGGACCAGCTCTGGTCATTCTTCCCGGCATGCTTAGGATGACCGGTCTGTTAGGTTGAGAAGGTCTCCGGTTGATGCTCGCATTCGACGAAATGATATGTTCGCTCCAGACGATTGCCGCGGTTCGGCCTGGGCATTTCAAAGAGACCACGACTTTGGACTATGTTATCAGCCCGCAAATGATCGACGGATGCGTACTTTCCCGATTTCTGCAGACGCATTTCGACAGGACTGAGGAAGAGATCGTGCGGCTGGTTCGGTTCGACGGGAGCTCCACGCTGGGCGAGATGTATGAGATCCTGAGCCAGCCGCTGGATGAGAACTCTGAAAATTACAGGGGTGAGAACACCAAAGGCAGGAGGAGGTGGGAGCCACCCTTTTTCCACGAGTTCGTGGCCTCAATCGAACGCTTGGCTAAGAAGGAGCGGCGGACCTACCGGTACAACACTCGGGTTTCAGAAGTCATTTCTCCGGACGCCATCGCTTCTCAGCAGTTCATGGATTTCCTGACGAGCTCGTTTAGGATGACAGAGCGAGATATCGATACGACCGTGGTGAGGATGGATCGGGACACGACACTTCGGCAGCTTTACGTGCAATTGCGGGGTGCTCATTTGCCCTGGTTCGCAAATGAAAGGTGACCTTAGGTCAATTTAGCCTTGCGAATCCCTCTCTGGTTGCGGACGATCAATGCGTCACAAGCAATTTCATTAGATTGTTAGACACTCGTCGCTCAGGGCCAGTCCCCAATTCCCCAATTGGGCCCTCGCGGCGTCCCCTAAGGGGCGTGTTCGTATCCCCAGGAGCACGCCCCGCACCTCCCAATCGCGTTCGATGGACCGACAGTGCTTATGCCGGCGCCGTTTTGGCGGTGCCGACCGTCGCCTAAGAGGGCAGGCTACCTCTGGATTGAATGCGATGTCCGACCCTGCGCCTGGGTCTCCTGTCGGACCTTCACACTCCCAGTGTTTCGTGTGCAGGGTGACGTCGCATTCGCTATCCGACAGGCTGATCAGGCCGCACTAGGCTTTCGAGAAAGTCGCTTCGCGTTCGCCTCGGTGGCCTGCACGATGGGCGCAGAGCTGATGCCAGGCTGCAACTCTCTGAAAATTTGGGCCTGCGATCGACATACTTGGGAACCAACCGCAGGGCTACCGGCTTATGTGACATAATATGTCGAGCATTGAGAGAGAGCCGCCGCAATGACCAAAGTTCTGATTTGCGAAGATGAGGCGCTCGTGGCCCTCGACCTCCAGATGATCCTTGAGGATGCCGGATTCGACGTCGTCGGGTCTTACCCTTCGGTCTCTAAAGCCATGTCCGCGTTGGCGTTAATGAAGCCCGACCTTGCGGTGCTCGATGTGCGCTTGGCAGACGGTGAGGTCTTTCCGGTCGCAGATCAGCTTAAAGAAATGGGCGTCGGCATCATCTTTCACTCGGGGCACCTCGTGAAGGGCGACATAACGAACACGTTCCCCGACGCTGAGTGCTGCATGAAGCCAGTGGCGCCGGGCACCTTGATTGGAGCTCTCAAGCGGCTGCAAACCCTCGATCCGGCTCTCCCAGGCTAAATCCTGAAAATCGTCAGAAGCAGCTTCCTGGGCCTCGCGTGTGCGCTCATAGGTCAAGAAGCGCATGTGATGCGATGATCGCTATTGCGATTGCCAACCCATAGCCAGCAATAATCAGAAATGGCGTCGGGAAGACCGCGGGCCCGGGTGCAGTTTTGTGCCGGTCCTTGATTGAGGTTTTGTCTTTTCGCTTTCCCATTACGTATGACCTCCTCCCGTCGTACCTGGGTCCCACATCGGCAACGTGAAACGCCATTTGGTTCCACGCTTGCGCAGCTTATCACACAATGTGGCCTCAAAGGGACACGAAGAGCGCGGTTGATGGGGCGCGGGGCACGCTGCAGACCCCTTTCGTCATGCAAACACTCAGGAAATTAAGCTCTCAAGTTTTCCGGCCTTTAAGATGCATGTCTAAGCCTCGGATCTTGCGAGACTTTCAACTCAGAGGACGCGGTATCGACGTTGACTCCCTGACCCTTAACTGGCTTATCTGCGTAATCATTCAGCGCTGGGGGCTACGATGCCGCAATCTGCGACGGCGAACATACTGACCATCCTCGACAATGACTTCTCGGGGGTCGTGGAAGAGTGGCTTGGAACACAGGTCAAAGAAGGGGTGAAGCGGTCTGACCTCTTCTCAGATGCGGAAAGCCGGACGCAGAACCAAGAGCTCCTTAAGGCGTTTTCGAAAGGCGTCCGCTCAGGCGTTGCGAACGAAGAGTTCAGTCTCGATGACGATGAGTGGGCCGATCTACGTGCAGTGCTGGCTGACGTGAGCAAGGAACGTGTAAGCCGCGGTGTGACCCCGACTGAGATGGCCACTTTCGTGTTGGCTCTTAAGGCTCCGCTCTTCAAGCGCTTGGAAGCCATGCCGGACGTCGAGCAATCGATCCTTATCCGTGATGTCCTTCTTGTGACCCGGCTGGTCGATGCGTTCGCGATCTACACGAATGAAATCTTCATCGCCGAGCGCGATCAGATCATTGAGCGTCAGCGTCAGGAGATGCTCGAGCTCTCAACCCCGGTCGTTGAGCTCTGGGACCGTGTCCTCACGCTGCCTCTGATTGGCACGCTGGACTCCGCCCGCGCCCAGGAGGTCATGGAGAACCTTCTGCAAACCATTCTCGAACGTCAGGCCGAAGTGGTGATCATGGATATCACTGGGGTTGGAACGGTCGATACCCAGGTTGCTCAGCACCTCTTGCGTGCGGCCGCTGCCGTGCGACTGATGGGAGCGGAGTGTATCATCAGTGGTATCAGCCCGATGATTGCTCAGACCATGGTTCAGCTCGGCATTGATGTTGGTACCGTGTCCACCCGATCGAGCATCCGAACCGCCCTGTCCGATGCCCTTCTGAAAGTCGGATACGTCATCAAGACCACAGAGGCTTCCTGACGTGTCGGGTGTCACATCGATAAACCTGGTCGAGAACGCCCTTCTCGTGTCGATCCAGGACGATGTCACGGACACTGAAATCGTGGATCTCCAAGAAACACTCTCGAACCGCATTGCGAAGGATGACGTGAAGGGCGTCATCCTAGACATCAGTGCGCTCGAGATCGTCGATACCTTCGTTGGTCGCGTGATCGCGCAGCTTGCCGGTATCTCCAGGCTTCTGGCAGCGGAGACCTACGTGGTAGGCATGCGGCCGGCGGTGGCGGTGACGCTCGTGGAACTCGGCATGTACTTGCCTGAAGTCCGAACAGCGCTCAGCCTCACTCATGCTCTGTCTCAGCTAAGACGTGACTGATCTGCAGGGGAAGCCGAACGGTCCCCTGCTGGCGTCGATCAATCTTGCGGTCAGTAGGGACGTTGTTGCAGCGCGCCAAGCAGTGGCTCGCTTTATGAAAGATCGTGGTGCATCCACTTTACGCGTCACGCGCTTTGCGACGGCGGTCAGTGAGATCGCACGAAACGCGATTGTGCACGGTGGCGGGGGCGAGATTTCGATTTATCTCGACAAGCGCAACGAATATCTGGTTGTCGAGTGCCGGGACAAGGGTCCTGGTATCGAAGACATCTCACTGGCGATGTCCGATGGTTACACTTCCCGCGGTGGACTTGGTCGCGGATTGGGTGGGGCCAAACGTCTATCGCATGGCTTCGATATCCGGTCCACGCCCGGGGAAGGTACCATCGTTTCGATGAGCGTGAAGTTATGAACCAATGGGTTGAGATCGACGACCGAAGTGCCGTTGCTGTCGTGAGGCGACTGGCGCGAAGACATGGCCAGGAGATTGGGTTGTCGGAAGTCCGCATCGACGAGCTGGCCATCGTCGCGACCGAAGCCACAACGAATATCCTTCGCTATGCGGATCGCGGCCGCGCTCTGATCGATGTCGTCCAACGAGGGGGCCAGAAAAGCGTTGCGCTGGTGTTCACCGACAAAGGGCCTGGCATCTCGGACGCAGACCGGATGTTCCAGGATGGCGAGAGCAGCACCGACTCTGCGGGCCTTGGACTAGGTGCCATCAGAAGGCTCTCCGACACGTTCGACATCTTCAGCTCGCCTGACTTCGGGACAACGATCGTTTGCACGTTTTCTGCAGCAGCTGGGCCTACCGCACCGGGGATCGAGTTGGCAGGACTGCGCGTTTGCCATCCCTTGGAGCAGCAGTGCGGTGACGACTTTCTGATCAGAGAGACCAAAGGCGCGACAGACATCCTGATGTGCGATGGTTTGGGGCATGGTCCGGACGCGGCCGCGGCCTCAGAAGAAGTTTTCGAGGCTGCTTGGGCAGCCGGAGGCCTCTCGGCGGAGCCTGGCCAGACAATGCGGCAAATCACTGAAAAGCTGGTTGGAAGGCGTGGGGCAGTAGCGGCCATCGTCCACGTCGCCCAACCGCAAATGGTGATGAGCTACGCGGGCCTTGGCAACATCTCAACGATCCGTATCGGTGAAACAGGCGTGCAACGCATGGCCGTTCGGGATGGGCGCATCGGAGCCGGGCCCACGCGTGGCTACGAAGAGACTTTGGAACTGATGGCGAACGATCTCGTCATCTTGCACAGCGACGGTCTGAAGACTTTGAGAGAAGCGCATTTTCCACCAGGCCTTCTCAGAAAGAGCCCACTGCTGATTGCCGGCTTTTTCCTCGATCGGGCGTTTCGGGGGCGAGACGATGCCAGCATCATAGTCTTGAGGGTTACGCAGGAGCCTGAGCGTTGAAATCTTCTAAGCTAACGACAGTCGTGCTCGAAAAGTCGGAGGACATCTCGCGCCTCCGAGAAGTCTCCCGGGTGCTCTCGGGGGTCCTGAATTTCAGAGACTTCGAACGAACCAGGGCGGTCACTGCAGTTGTCGAACTTGGCCGCAACGCGATCGAGCACGGCCACAGAGGGAAAGCGACCTTCTCAATCGTTGAATTCAGAGGGCGGCCAGCTTTGGGAGTAACGGTCTCGGACCAAGGTACCGGCATTCCTGATCAGTACCTAGACCCCGAGGGGGCCTCCTCTTCGTCGACAGGCATGGGGCTCGGTCTGCGAGGGGTGCAAAGGATCGCATCGCGGTTCGACGTGAAGACTGGCAGTGAAGGGACGCGTATCGATGCCGCGTTCCAATCCGCGGACTGTAAGGTCGATTGCTCAAACCTCGTCGATAAGGCCGCGCTAGCCTTGGCGGAGTTGAAATCCAAAGACCCTGCAGCAGAGCTTGCTGAGAAGAACCGAGAGTTGACGGAAAGCCTGGCGGATCACGAGCTCCTTATGCAAGAGCTGCATCACCGCACCGGTAACAATCTAGCTCTCATCGTTGCGTTGGTACGCATGAGCAAGTCTCAGGCCGAAGCAGACGAGACCAAGCAGGTATTGGGTGAGTTGGAGATCAGAGTTGGCTCTCTGGCAAAGGCGCACGAGTTGATGCAGAGGGCTGCCGCGTCCGGTGAGATCGACCTTAATGAGATGTTGAGTGAGGTCGCCAGGAATGCCGAGCGCGCCTTCAGCGGCGACAGCCTCCGTGTCGACATCAAAGTGAACTGCGGGCCTCTGCGGATGGAAAGCAAGCTTGCGATCGATATCGGCCTGATCGTTGGTGAACTGGTCACGAATGCCTACAAATATGCGTTCGTAGGGAGAGACACAGGTACGATCACTTGCACTGTTTCCGGCGATTTCGAGACTGGCCTTATGATGATGGTCTCTGACAACGGGGTAGGCCTTCCAGACGGCGCTGAGCGACCGGAGCGTTCGAACTCATTGGGATGGCGCATGATCCGAACGCTAACGTTCCAGCATGATGCGACGCTGACTGTCGACGGAAGCGATGGTCTGTCCGTTAATGTTAAGTTCCCTCCCAAGCTCTGATCCTGAAAAGTTCGATGAGCGATGAAGCCTTGTCAGCGTAAGGTCTCAATCTCTGAATTGGACGGTGGCGAGTTCCGTTTGTCGTTGGCTGCTCGCTGAAATCCACATTCACACGCACCTCAGGAAGATTGCGAGGGCTCCATCTGCGAGCCCGGCTATAACCGGCTTCCGACCATCCCCAGCTCAGGGTCCTAAATCTCCAATGGGAGATCACGCACCCTAAAAATGCACCCTGAAAAAATGGTCGTTTCGTTACCCAGATCCTGAAAGTGGGTAACCAATGTACCATTTTTTCAGAGTCTTTATGCCTCAGGCATATTGTTTGAGATCACGCCGCCGTGATGTCGCGTGATGTTCTTCGCGGCCGTTGGAGCTCTTCTTGGAATGTCACAGGACCTTGCAGAGCACGTGGTGGACTTTGATTTCATCGCCAAAATCCTCGTGTCCGGGAAGATAGTTCATGGGGTCTGTGATTTTCACGACGTCCCAAATGTCTGCGTCCTCCATCGCGGTTACTGTCTTCCCGAAATCGAGCATCTCCCAGCGATCGGTTCTCTGAGTGAAGATCACGCTGCCGCCTGGTCGGACACATCGGCAGATATCTTGCAGAAGCGCCCCTGCATCCTCGACGTAAGTCAGGACCCCCACGCAGGCGGCTGCATCCATCGCGTTATCGAGCACAGGCAAGGGGCGATTTTGGAGATCATGCTCGATGAAGCCGTCGTACAGCCAACGAGACTTCGCCATCTCAATCGAGCCCCTTGAGATGTCCATGCCCATAATCCTGAAATCACCGCCGCGAGCCAGTGCGTCACCGAAAAGGCCGGTTCCGCATCCGACATCTAAGACAAAGGCGCCTGGTTCGAGCTCCGGCGCCAACAATTTGGCCGCGTCAGAAGGCGTACGGTAGTTCCAGGAATTCAAAGTCTCGTCGTAGGTCGAGGCCCACTTGTCGTAGTACGCGGAGATCGTCTTGGCGTCCGTGCTCCCAGACTTGAGATCGAACGCTTGGGTATCTTGGTTCTTGGTGTCGTCGTCTTTCGTCATATCGATCCAGTGTCCCCTCAGATCTTTTGCACGCCAAAGCTCTCGAGTGCGTCGGCCGATGTCCAGCCTCGGCGGATAGCCTCTCAGTGTCGCGGTAAGCCCCCAAGTCTGTTGCGAGCTGGGCTCATGCATTTCACGATGCGATCGTACCCGTTAACGAAAGGTGTAGGGATGAAGATTTTTGGGGGTGTGATCGCCGCGGGGCTCTTGGCCGCTCTAGGGTCCTGTGGTCCAAGCGGGCCACAAATGCAGCCACTTCCAGGTCCACCCTTTGTCGAGGGCAGTCATGCAGCAAGCAAGGCGGCCGAGAAGGCATGCCGGGCGAAGCTCGCAACTGAAACCTCGGGCAAGCTGAGGGTTGTGGGGTCCGCCAACTCGCAGACGGGTAGCCTGGTCTACATGCGGATTGGACCAAGCGGTGCCCCATGGCGCTGTCAGGTCGGTCGCGACGGGAGCAACCCGACTGTGGGCTTCATGGGGTTTGGTGGGTTCGCTTGAGAGCCTGTACTTCATGAAAAAGCCCCCGCCTTGGCCAATGACCGAGACGGGGGCGATGGAAAATCCGAAAATGCGATATCCCCTCTGGTAGCGAAGAAAAATTCCGCCAGTTTCCCAAAAGGCAGGGCACTCACACAATCACCACTCACAGATACCCTGAGAATCGCTTAACGCTCTGCGCGTAAATTATTCGTAAAACCTTGCCTCATTGGGGTCATAATCAGCTTGGGAATTCAGAGTTTGTGTTCCCGTTAAGCACACCAGCCTATTTCAGGTTCTCGATCCGGGCTTCATAGACGGGGACGGCCTGGTGAGCGGTGGCGATCTCTAGTTCTAGGACGAGTTCCCAGTTAGTGGTTCAGGCCTCACTTGGCCAACTCAGCCAACTTCTCGAAGTTGCGGAGTGCTTCCTCGAGAATTTGTTGCCGGGTCGGTTCTGGTCCGTTCGACTTTCCTTCCATCCTGTCGAGATCATGGCCGGTGGCAATCATGTGGTAGTTCGAGTGTACGAAACGCAGCGCGAAGAGATTTCCTAGGTGGTTCCTGAGGTCGAGAAAGAAAGTGAATGGGTCGATCGCGCTGAACGTAATCTCAACGGGGAAGTCATCTGGAGCTAGTTTTGTGACGACTTTAGGCTCATGTCCCATTGCCTTCACAATTTCAACGAGGAGTTGCTGATCTTCTGCATCTTCTCCAAATAGCGACCCAACAAAGTGATCGTCGCGTACCTCATAGGCGCTGCTCTCCCGGCCATTCTCGAGAAATACGATCTTGTCAGGATCATCGCCAGTTCGCCACTCACCCATGTTGATGCCGTAGTCGACCGCTGTTTCCATGCTCAAAGCGAGTAGGTCGCTCAACACATCTGGAGATGGTTTGACGTCGATCAGCCAATCACCGGTTGCGCCTCGGGTTTCGATCACCGGGTTCACGACCGCTGATGCTCTCTGCGCGCCGATCTCACAGGTAATGTGGGCACTGCCGGCAAATAGCGCAGACAGGCGTACGATCTCCTCGAACGCACGTTCATCGGGCACAGGCACGCCTCCGATGTCCACAATGTACCCTGGTTTCTGACACGGCCTCAAGGACTCGGAGAGCGACATGAGATTTGCAGGATCAGCTCCATCCCTGTTCAATTCAAGAAATTCATCCAAGCTCACGCGGCCTCCGGTAGTGATCACTTGGTGGCCCAGGCCGATCCTGATATTTGCAGGTACTTCAGCTTGAGCAGTGAAAGATAGGCTGCTGCAAGCTGCGATGAGGAAGGCTCGTAAAATCTGCGAGGTACTCATGAAATACTCCTGATAATACTCATCAAGTAAAACTGGATTATGAGTAAATAACCCATTTCCACAAGCGTGAAGTCGAAATGCGGCCGGTGGAAGATCGCGTTGGTATCAGCGGGCCCGGCGAACCCGGGCGCAACGATGCACCTGGGCGCAGATCTGCATGCAAACCAAATTTATCTGATCTCCGCTAACTCGGGAATTCAGAGTTTGTGTTCCCGTGAAGCACGCCAGCCAATTTCAGGTTCTCGATCCGGGCTTCATAGAAGTCTGCAGACTGCTGAACGGTCGCAACCTCTTCGGCGATCGGTCGAGCATGCGGTCCAATGTCGTCGATCCCCCAAGCCGACTGGGCCCGTCCATAGAACTCACGAGCTGTTCTGGTTACCACATGTCCCGACAGCGCCGAGACCTCCGCCGGCTCGAGGACCGATTTCATGTTGGCCACGAACTGGTGCCTGCAGCTGTAGAGGGAGAAGTGCTTCTTGCGCCGCGGGAAGATGTCCTCGCCGATCGTGTAGAGCAGCTGGCCAACCTGGGACTTCACGTTGTCGAAGCGACCCTCCTCATGCCACTCGAGACCACGGCTGGACATGCGGGCGACTGCGTTCATGATCGGCGAAGGGAGCTCAGACAGATCCAGGGTTCGGACGACGCCGTTGCCCCGCGCGTTGGTCGCCTTGGCATTTAGAACATAGAGCCAGCAGTAGCGACGCTTGGTCTTCGGGTCCTGGTAGCTCTGAAAAGCGGTGGCCCTCCACTCAACGGGGCGAAGACCAGTGTGAACTGTAGCCTCCAGCCAATCCCGCAGGATCGGCGCCATCTTCGAGCGCGATTTGTACTGCAGGTAAGCGAAGACCATGTCCATTTCCGCCTTCGGAAACTTCTTCTCCTTCATGGCCGACGTCCTCTTGGCCAGGCGGTCTTGTTTACCACTGCGCTTTCCGGAGGCCTCGTCCCCTTCGACGATATCGTTGTCGAGCATGTCGAGAGCCACATCGATGTCCGGGTCCGGTTTCCCCATAAGCGTGTGATACGCGGCCTGTCGGTAGACGCGCCATGTCGACGACTTCAGGTCAGGCTTGTTGGAGATCAGCCATGCAACGAACTCGGTCGCCGAGAAGTCATCGTAGTCTTGCGGAAGCCCTTGCTGTCGTTTGTAGCGATTGATGAGCATGCGGCCGCGGTCGAGGTACTGGGAGGACGTCGCTTTAGACACGGTAGTGTTCTCCCGCGCCTGTGCGCTGGGCGACTTCATTGAGGGCGTGGCGCCATCCGACTGGTCGAGGTCCTTGTGGGCTGCCTCCAGTTTCTTCTTGGATGCCTTCACTCGTGCCAGCACGTCGGGATCAGGCCCGGGTGGCTTTGAGGGATCGAGTGGAGCCGTGGCGGTGGGAGCCTTGCTGCTGGTACTGCCAGGGAACTTAAGGCTCGAGAGGACAGGCCTCGGTCGCTCGGGTGTCGGCGATGTCGATCGCTGCCCAGTGCCTTGGGTGTCAACATTGGAGCTGTCGGAGGCCGCGCCTTGGCGGAGGAGGGGCCAGATGTGTCAACATTGGAGGAGCCTGAGCCGCGGCCGGCGGGGCGGGCTTGTTTGGTGTCAACATTGGAAGATGTTGGGAGCCTGGCGTCAGCGGGGCTGGGGGTGTCAACATTGGAGGAGGCCGGGGCCTTCCGGGTTGGCCGGAGGGTGAGCCCGCCAAGCTTGGGCTTGGAGCCGTGCCGGGACGGCGGGGCGGTGTCCCTGGTGCCGGAGGCGGTGGGGGCCTGCTGGGCCTTGGGGCGGGTGCCGTCGGCGCGGCCTGTGCCTGGGGCGTCCTTTGGGCGGGCCGTTTGGGACCCTTTTGGGTCTTGTGGGTCAGACATCGTCTGGGCTCCTTTCGATGTGAAATCGTTTTGTCCTTTGGAATGACTTCTGTCATGGAAAGGGACGTGCGATGAGCAGCATCCCTTCGGGGAGGTGATGGATAGCTGTGCTTATCCAGTGGGCCTCTAAAATTCTATTTTGGTAGGTCTCTCCCCATTACTCGCTAACTAAGTACCGCGGATGATTAATTTCGTAACAAAGATGTTGAGATCGATCTGAAGTAGGCAGCCTCGGCCAGCTAACTCATGAGGGTTTCAACATCTTTGTTACGAAGCTCTCGAAAATCCTTACGCGAAATCGAAGAAGCCATATAAATAAGGAGCTCCGCAGCGAGAGCCGGGCAGGCATTTCAGAGCAGCCATTGCGCGCCCTAGGAAGCCATTCGGCCCTCCGCCTTTACCGCGGGAGGACCTCCGGGCGCTTCTAGCGACCAGTGACTTTTGACCTCTGATCGGGTCTGATAACAGCCTCCTGCGACTGCGAGCGGCGGAGCATTCTGCTTCTCCCTGTTTATGGCTGTTCTCTGGTGTGATCCGGCGTCATTGCCGTGCAACGGCTCAGTCCAATGCTTGCATGTACTTTCGCTTGCTCAAAACTCTGAAAATGTCGCTGGAAGCCTCATTTCCCTCATTCTCTGAAAATCAGTCGTAAGAAAAATGATGAGCTAGGTATCGCAAGACACAAGCTAGGTATCGGGGATATCAGGATAGGTATCGCAAAAAGGCAACCTGTCTCGACCTTAGTTGACTTGCAGGCAAAGTATGTTGACTTGCGCGCACATTGAGCTGACCTGCGCGCAAGTCAGGATAGGCTGGTCCACATTTTTCCGAAGTCAAAACAGGTTTTCATTGGGATTGGAGGCGGTCTGCAGGGATGTCGCTTTCTACTGCATCTACGATCTTGAGGACGATAGCGATGGCGCGGAGATCGCCCGCATCTACGGTAACCGGACGACCTGGAGGGTGCTTGAACCGAAAGTGGCAGGGCCGCCCTCACAAGGTGTCCTGTAGGGCCGCTTCCCGGATGCCGCCGATCCCGTAAACGCGTCGTTGAAGGCACAGATGACCTGGTCTAGATTCTCGCGAATGTGGCCGGCCTTAGCGCCCCAGAAACGAGTTGCTCCATGTTGAAGGGGCGCGAACGAGGCAGGAGAGACGTGATGGAGACGCCAGGCCGAATGGAGCCATGTGGCCTCGAGGAAGAGATTCCCGAGCGCCTCGAGCTTGCTGTCGACCTGGCTTTGATGCTGCAAAAGGCCGTCCGCCCAGCGCCGAGCAGCGCTGAGCTGGAACATGAGCGCCGCGAAGTCAGGGTGATGAATGCGCACTTCTCGTTGAAGCTTGAGGGCATCGACGTCCCGATCTTTCTGATCACTCGGGCTCTAAGCGGCGAGAGCCTTCACGGGCGGGAGGCGGACCTTGCTCAAGCGGCGATCGCGCACATCGATGTCGAAGCTTGGATTGATGATTTGCATGATCGCGGGCAACTCCCTGCGCCGACAGATGCCGACTTCCTGCGTGAGGTCCATCGCAAGCTCTACTACGGCATGCCTGTTTCGATGCGGGAGTTAGACGACCAAGATGTGATCCCCGGGGAGTACCGCCTTTTCCACGTGAGCGTAGGCCGCCATCTGCCGCCGTCTCCGCATTGCGTGCCTGACTTCATGGCCCATTTTCAAAAGCGGTACCGTGGACTGACCTCCGGCGACCGCGGCAAGGTCCTTGCCATCCCCGCTGCTCATCACCGGTTCAGCTACATCCACCCATTTCAGGATGGCAACGGCCGCGTGGCGCGGTTGATGACCCATGCCATGATGCTGCGTGCTGGCCTATGCAACCGCAGCCCGTGGTCGATCAGTTACGCCCTGTGCGAGGGGCAAAATCAAGACCGCCGGTACCACGAAGAGATGGCTCTTGCGGACACCCCGCGACAAGGGGACAGGGACGGCCGTGGTAACCTGTCTTTGTGCTATCTCGAGCACTTCACCGAGTGGTTCCTTGAGCAGATACTTTGCGAAATCAGCGACACGATCGGCACCGGCCACGCCTCACCCGAGAACCTCGTCGAAGCTGCCGCAGAGTAAGATGTCTTACAATGTCGTTCTCACGCCACGCTCACCTTCGGTTGAGGAAACGGGAGCTTAATCGCTTTGACCGTGTTCTATTTGTGAGTTAGCTAAGCCGAAACAATAAAACGCTGTTGAGGGTCCACGTGCAAAAATGGGCAATTTTCACTGCTGCTATGGCTATGGCGGCACCTGTCCCCGTGTTCGCGGAAAACTTCGGTGAAGAGTATCTGGCCTCTACGAAGCTGGGCCGAGATTTGACGACACGCGGCAAGTCGTCCGTCTCTATGGTGACGATCAACGAGTGCAAGCTGTCCTATGTTCTGCAGGCTATGGGGACTTGCGAGGCCTCCGGCGACCTGAAGAGCGAAAGCGCGGATATCAACCTGCGTTCGGTCGGTAAGCTCTCCGCACAGGTTGACGGCGAAACGACCGAATTCATTCTCTCAGGGCGCCCAGATATCTCCAGCCTCACGTCGGAGACAATCACTCTGTGCGGAGGTAACGTGCATCGTAGGTCGTCGCTCAGTGAAGCGACCTTCACGATCCCAGAGCTCGTCGGGCAAACTGTGTTCGATGAACTCGATGACTACATCAAGACCTACTGCGAGTAGGTGACGCTCCTCGGTACAATGATTTGATTCCTTCGGTGCTAGGGTCTCTCTCGGTCGAAAGTGAAGACCCCGTTCGCGACGTGGCGGAGGTACTCGCACGGATCGTCTCGCTGGTTGAGATGTGCCCAGGCGCGAGCTGCAAAGACGTTTGGCTTAAAGAATAAGATCGCGGCGTTGACCTCATCGTGCTTTACGGTCTCTTCCATATCGATCCTTGCCATGACCGCCCGCTGATCATCAGGTTCCAGGCTCATTATCTGGCTGTTGTACGCCAGATACTCGCTGGTAGCGAGGCACAGGCCACTAGGGCATGGGAGCGCGTCGTGCGCTGCGTGAGCCAACTCATGCACGATAATGCTGTCGAAGAACCTATCGGTTGGCACCGCATCGAATATGCCGTCGCGTGAACGATTGGCCTCGAGCCGATCGGGCGCGAGCACCTCGATAAGGTCTTCACCGCAGTGATAGAGACCCACACACCCATCTCCCAAGCTGCCGTCGATCACTAAGATCTGGACAGGGCGCGTGATCGGCAGTCCGCAAGTGTTGAGCTGCGCGGCGGCTTCGACAACTACTGCGCAGATGCGCTCCTCAACAGCGGACTCTGCCGGCGCTCGGGCGGTGACAAGGGTACCCGGGCAAAGAAGATCGGCCTCAGCTCTCATCGGCAAAAGCAGCACGGCCGTGCAGAGCATGCTCCCGGCGTTCTTGGGCTGGAATATCATCAATCGCGCGAATGCCTCTTGTGGAAATACGGAGGCATTCTAGCACGGGCTACTCGATAGGGCTCTGAATTGTCGGGTCGGCGCCGAACGTTAAAGTCCAGCTGAGGCCTTCGGGATCGTAGTTTGTGACTGCGTTGCCGTCGATGAGGCTGGGCACCATCGTCTCGATGAGCTTGGTGCCGAAACCTCTCGCCTTCGGCGGGGCTACGATCGGACCGAGGCGCTCTTTCCACTCCACCGTGATAGTCCCGTCAGGGCCGAGGCTCCACGACACTGCAAGTTCACCATCTTCTTCAGACAGTGATCCGTACTTCATCGCGTTCGTCGCGAGTTCGTGCAGCGCCAGCCCAAGCGTCTGCGCTTTTGATGCGGCGATTGTGATCGGCCCATCGCCGCTGAGGCTGACACGGGCTTCGGCCGCCTCGATGACTGGACGAAGCTGGGAGTGCATGAGCTCTTCCATGTCGACAACGCCAGCTGTTCCGGTCAGCAACAAGTCCTGGGCGGCAGCCATGGCAGATAGCCGATCCTGAAAATGTTTGAGAAAGTCGTCGGGATGGCTACGCGCAGTTTGACGTGCGATCGCGCTGATCAAGGTGAGCATGTTCTTCGAACGATGGTTCAGCTCTCGCAAAAGCGTGTCGATCTGCTGAGTGGCCCGCTTGCTCTCGGTAACATCCTCGGCGATCGCCGCCACGCCTATGACGCCGTCTGGAGACGTCACCGGAAAGAAATGCTCCCGCCAATGGCGTGTCACGCCTGGGTTCGCCGGAGTTGTCCCGCTGACTTCGATGTCTGATTTGGGCTCGCCAGTCTCCAAGACCTGGGTCCAAATTTCGTGGATGCCTGCGTGATCATCGAGGTCCGGTAGCATTTCTTGGACGGTTCGCCCGATGTGTGCTGCGGCTGGCAGACCATTCATCTCAGCAAGTTTCCGGTTGATGTGCACGAAGCGGAAGTCTCGATCCCAAACACCCAAGCCGACAGGTGCCGCATCGAAGACAGTCTTGAGAACAGCATCGGCCCTCGTGACCCGCATCTCGAGTGCTCTGAATGCGTCGTTGTCAGCAGATGGAGTACTTGCGTGGCGGCCAGCGAACGTCGTGTCAGTTTCGAGGCCTTTTACGGCGACCGGCTTCCCAGTCGTGTCTCGCAGGACCACGCCGCGGTCGAGCACAATGCGCTCCTGGCCATTGGGAAGAAGGATTCTGAATTCCGACTGGTAGTCGCGATCGGACGCGAGCACGCTCTCGAGTTCTTCGCGGATGCGTGGGCGGTCATCGGGATGAATGAGCTTCACGAACGCGGTGATATTTTCAGGTGGAGATGTCCGACCGTAAAGTGCGAGAAGCCCGGCACTCCACTCGAGCGCGTCGTCTTCGATCCACCATGTGTAGCTACCTACGCCGGCTATGCCGGCCCATTGCGCGTCATTTGCAGTATCCAAGAGATAGTCCCCTGACTTTGCTGATGCGGTGCCTCCTTACCTCTGAAGATAAAACAAGCTCCGAGTTTCTGCCAAGTGTCAGAAGTGCGTCAGGTGACGTTGTCTTCACATTGGTGGGCTACCTTCGGTCACAATGAAGGCGGATACAAGGCAATGCTAGAAATGGTATTTTTCAGAGCGCAGTCTGGACGGGAACGGCAACGAAAGGTGTTCCATAAGCAACGCTTGCCGGGTGGGAGAGTGCTGATCTCACTCAGACGAGATGTGTATGAACGCGCTAAACAGCGAGCCAGTGCATTCTCATCGAAGATCTCTGACGCCCCGTCGAGGAGCTAAGAGAGGGGCACGCACCGTTGGGGATTTAGAGGTGCGCGGCCCCTCTGAGCCGTTCCGGAGTGGTGTAGTAAGCTCGGGGCCACGGGTATCTGGGGCGTTTTCGGCGAGCAAGCATGCCGTCTCGTAAGGGCCCGGGGGGTGCCGTGAAGCGTGCACATTTCGGGTGAAGATCGACCGAGTGTTGGAGCAGAGGTGTCTCTCCAAGAATGCAGAGACACCTCATATCGTTTTCTAAGAAAGGTTCAGAATGCCGCGAGAGCTGCGCTCGAGAGCGCGCTGTGGCGACCGTTTTGAACCGCGCCGGCAACGCTGTTCAAGGGGAGCTTTGCTCCGCCAGCGCCCAGCGGGAAAGTCACACCGACGCGAACGGTATCGGCATCGCCACCATAGCCGTCTACATCAAGTGTGGTTCGGGCGAGTTCCAACGACAAGGTAGCGGGAATCTCACTGACAGCATCGAGATTGTAGCTCACGCCAAAGCCGTATGTGTCTACGTCCAGCGAAAGAGAGTCGATCTGCCCGAAAGATGCTCCGGCGAAGACGGCCCAGGGATCGTTGATCTGGTATGTGCCTGCGAGCTCAATTGCCTCCCAGTCTTCGTTAGTGCCATCGGTTTCTGCGTTGCTGCGCACATAGCGTGCAGCAATGCTCGACTGCGAGTTCGGCGCCATCGCTGCGAGGATTCCAAAGTCCTGGATCGTGACGTCATCCAATTCAGGATCGGTAACCGTCTCGCCGTAGAAAGCTTCTACCTTGTAGTTTGCGCGCGCATAACCTGCGGTGACGCCATAGCTATCGAAGTCAATGTCGGTGCCGAGCAGCAGGTCGGTATCGAGAGTGAAGCGCTCTGCGTAAATCCCTGCAGAGAAGCCATTGCCGAAGCGGTACTCCATGTCGGCCATGAAGCTCGGCAGATTGAAGTCTTCTCCGTCCTCTGGTTTCGACTTGCTCAGAGCTACATCGATGCCGAAAGACAGAGCTTCGGTAGCCTGTGCGTCAAGAGAGAGGTCGAGCGAAGTCGTGTCGAGTTCGAGTCCCTCCAGGTCGCTATGTGCGTAGCCGAGGGTTGCGGCAGCCGAGTATTCCGCCGCGGACGCAGCCCCCACCGGGAGGAGTGCTGCAGTAAGAGCGAGGGCGGAAACAAACCTGTTATTCATAATAATGCTCGTAGTTGTTTGGGTGTCCTGTTTCGCGAGGAGGCGCCCAAACTACAATGCTATCAGAGCTTTAAGAGCATTTACTTTCGATCTCTGTGTCAATGTTGGCACAGGCACGTGCGTTCAAAGCCGCTGGTCAATACGCAGCTGTGAACGATAGTGGGCTAGAACGTTCCTGTGAAGCGCGCCCAGCAAGAGAGTTATGAGCGCGCTTCGAGGGGACGCTGAAATCGCGGAAGCCACGATCATCTGGGGGATGCAGCGCCGCCCTTGAGCAAAGAGATAGCACATTGCTCCGGCGCCCGGTTTCAATCTGATGTGAAGCGTCGAGATTGCACGTTACGAGGCAGCGGTCGCGAGAGTTAAAGGAGAGAGCTCCTCAACCAACATGGGCGCTCTCTCCAGAGCGGTCCCGTGAGTGGCGGTGAAACACGATCGCGGCTTGAGGTAGCGTTCTCATGCCACCGGGCAAACCAGCAGGCACATATTAGCCGAACGACCAGTGAGCGGGGGCACAAGGGACCGATGTCGCGATCCCGAGGTTGCGTCTCGAGGGCCATCGCAAAGTCGTCCCAAGGGCGTTGAGCGCTACCTCCTTAAGGTAGCTGCGTTCGATTTTTGCGGCTGTAGGGAAGGAGATGAGGAGATGACACGCAGATTGGTGAACCTGGGGCACGGGTTCTGGAACGTGCGTTGCACGATGAAAATCGGCGGCATTCTCAACATTGGCACCCACGTATCGATCGTGCGCAAGAAGTCGGGTCGCTTCCTTATCCTCGATAGCTATACGCTGAACGGTGAGATCAAAGACCAAGTCATGGGTCTCACCGACGATGGCCGTTTGGTGGACGCCGTTCTGAACCTGCATCCGTTTCACACGCTGCACTGCGACGCCATGGCAAGAGACTTCCCTGGCGCCAAGTTCTACGGCTCTGAAAGGCACCGCCGCGTGTGCCCAGGCGTCCCGTGGGAGGGGGAGGCAGTCGAAAGCCCCGAGGTTGTCGGCCAATTCGAAGAGGATCTGTTGTTCTCCCTGCCTCAGGGGATCGACTACATCTCTGCCGACGAAAGCGTCCATGCGGGCTCGTTATTGGCCTACCACCCTGAAAGCGGCGCCCTGCACGTAGACGACACCTTCAACGTGCTACCGGTCCCGCCGGTCCTTCGTCGAAGAATTCCAAAACTCCTCCTGCACCCAACTCTGAAAAAGGCTCTGAAAACACACGACGGCGCCCTGGATGAATTCTGCTCCTGGCTCGAGGCTCTCGGTAGGGACTGGGAAGGCGTAGCGGCCCTTTGCGCAGCTCACAACGGTGTCCAGCGGTTCAGCAAGGGTGAGTTCACCCGGGCTACCGAGCGGGCGTCGCACAGGATCAATGAAAAGCTGGCAGCATAGGAAGGGCAAGAAGTGGCGAACTCGCTTGCTTGCTGATGGCCATCTTCTTATGAAAGCGGGGGGAGATGTCGATGCAGCCAAGAAATAGATTTGCCAACTACCAACCAAGGAAAGGGCTCGCTGGGCGCTTCTTTGAAAAGTTGGGCATCCAAGAATTCCTGTGGGAACAGTCGAGGGAAAATGAGTACGCTCTGGCATTTCTCTCCGGAAAGACCGGCATCGGGAAGACTGCGTTCTTGGAGGATATCCGAGCTGAGATGAAGCAGGAGCGGCTCGATCACAAGACCGAGTGGGCGGTCGGTCATGTCGATTTTAAAGATCCAGAACGACGTACTCCTGAGCGGGCCCTTGCGCAAATAAGGGTAAGCTTGGCGTCAGAGCATTTGGCAGCTTTCCCGTGCTTCGACGCGGCCCTGGCCATTCTGTTTAAGGAGAGCAACCCTCACAAGGATATCCAAGAAGAGTACCCGCGAATCTACAACTCGCAGTTCAACGAGATTGGCGACGAGTTGCTGTCCTGGGTTGGAGACCGAGAGCTCGTCAAAGAGACGATGGGTGACCTTATCGGCGAAATTCCAGGCGCGAAGTTTCTCAAGAGCACCGTTCTCAAGCTGGCCGAAGCGGCGGTGAAGAAGATCAAGACCCACGACGTGAAGGTCGATCTCGCGCGTCTGCAGAAGATGCCGAACACTCAAATACGAGAGCTTCTACCTGATATCCTGGCGCTGGATATTCAGCGGCTGAAAACGCGCCGGCCTGAGCTCACGATCGCTTTCATGGTCGACAGCCTCGAGCAACTGGGAGACGACCAGTGGCTAAGAGACCTCATTCAGGAGACCAAGGGAACGCAGTGGATCATTTCAGGCAAGGAAATCCCGGCTTGGGAGGACCATGGGTTCGACAATGTCACTGGTTTGCTTACAAAGCTGCATCCGGTCTATGACCACGAGGTCGAGACTTACCTAGAGGACGCCGGTATTGTGGATGAAACGGCCAAGCGACTGATCGTCAAAATCTCGAGCGGCTTTCCTCCTCATTTCGAACTGCTTAAGAACCGGTACCTCGATTACGGGGGTGACAAGAACCGCTTGGTGGCACTGAAAGCTATGGGAGAAGCGGCCACTTCTGAGATCGACCCACTCGTTTTCATGTCGGCGACAGAGCGAAACCGCCTTGGGCTCCTGTCTCTCGTGATGCCGATTGACGAGGAAACCTACAACTTCCTGAAAATTGAGTACCCCTCGTATGTGGGTGCCGCGGACTGGGAGACCTTCTCGACATCGAGCCAAATTTGCGAGAGAGCTGGCGGGATGGCATCAGTCACGGATGAAGTAAGGGAAGCGTTACTTCGAGACTTCGAAGGCCGCGAGCCAAAGATCTGCGAGCGAGCTTCTGGTCAGCTGGAAAAGCATTTCGCCGAGCGGGTAGAGGCTGCCGAAGTCGTCGATCAGACGAGACTTCGCATCATGCAAGTCCAGATCCTGCGCTATACAGACCCCAGAGGGTACCGGAATGCCTACAAGGCCTTGGCCGAAGACTTCCTCGCCGACCGGGATTTCTCTTCGATCAAGGAGCTGAGGGAGCGCCAGGCCTTCGATGCGGCGAACTCTATCTGGAACAAGCCCCGGGAAAACGAGCGTATTCGTGAAGCCGACCTCTACGGGAAGGCGTTAAACCTTTGGCTCGATGCAAAGGTCGCTCTGTCTATGTTTCCCCCGCAAACACGCGACGCTTACCTTGCATGGGAGTCCCTGCATAAACTAGTGGAGAACTCCTCGCTCAATGATCCCGCGCTACGAGCAGAGATGGGGATATTGACTGGCGACACGAGAGCTTTGACCGGCATAGGTGATCTGGCTGCAGAGGTGGCTACCAAGGCGCAGCTGTCAGGCCCGGAGATTGGGATCGAGCCTGAAAAGTTGGCGCCTGTGCGCGACCTCGAAATGGCGCTATGCGGGCGTGATTGGGATTGGGACGGCGCGATAATGGCCGCCGGAAAGGTCCATAAACTCGGGCTGCCCGGTGACGTGCAAACGGACATCGAAGACCTACTCAAGATCTTGCGGCAGCGAGAATTTAGGGTAAGCCAGAATTGCTTGGATCGCGGTTCCCTGGAACGGTATGTGGTCCCAAGGGGCCGTCAGATCGTGCTCAGTGGACCGGACGAATATTACGGAGAGCCACGGCCGGTAGTGATGCCTGCGCTGGATCGCATCAAGAAGATCTCCAATATCCTGGGCGACGGCGCCTCACAGAAGTTCGAGATCGCTCTTATGCAGGCTGAGGCCAAGCGCGTGAAGGAGGACTACGTTCGAGCGGAGTCAGCATACATGCGGGCTTATGACATTGCCGGAAATGACATGCAGCGGCTTAAGGCGTTGCAGCAAAGGGCACACGGCATCGCGATCACCGGGGACAACAATTTCGCCCCACCGCGGCTGAAGGCGCTAGCCGTCTTTGCCTCTGATGAAGGCAACGATCTGCCCAATGACGCGCGCGCCGACAGTTTTCAGAAGATCACTGACATGCGCTTGAAGGTCGGGCACCATCCGCGGTGCGGACTAGGCGATCTTGATCGGGCTCTTAGGTATGCGAGATGGGCGCCGGACGTAACCCATGAGCTTTGCGCCAACATCATCAACCAGTCTATGCGAACGATCCGCGCCATACCCAGCGAGCCAGACCAGCATGGCATCGATTATTGGAAGGAACAAATTCCGTATCTGACGATCCTCCGTGACGATCTTGCAGAAGGGGGGGCCAGCGCTATTCAAAGTAGACCACGCACGCGAGAGGAAGTATTCGCCAAAATGGAGCGCGATCGCCAGATAGCGGAAGAGAAAGCGGCTCAGCCCGAGGAGACGCCGGAGGACTGGGAGATCAGGTTCTGAAATCGTAGCTGCTCACGACTCCTACATGGTGGGCGCCCGGGGCAGCGCCGGCCTGAACGCAGGCTTATTCGAGGTCTCGATCAGGAAAACCGCCATGTAGCGCAGAGTAGCTTCCACAGATTGCTCTTTTGGCTCCCAGAGCTCGAGTAGCTCATGCGCTTCCCGAAGAGTTTCGGTGATGCCCTTGAGGCGGTAGTCAGTGGGCTCGGCGTTTTCTTCGGCGATGTGGCGATCGAGCCGGTGCGTCAGAAAATTCAGAGTTACGCCATGACCAGGGAGCGCCATGCGCAGGACATCGGAGTCCTTGAGCGCATGGCAGCAATCGATCATCGCCTCGAGGGTCTGTGCCGGGGTCTTTGCGCGTGACAATGGCCTCACATCCTCGGGCCAGGTGCCGGCGCGGGCTCGATCAGCGCGTCGATCCGAGCCACCATGTCTGACTTTCGCTCAGCGCCTCGGTCCGTGTTCGGCTCCCAGTAGATGAGGCCATTGTCACGCGCATCACGAAGCAGCTCGGTGGTCTTGTCGATAGCCTGATCGACATCGTGGACCGCTGCAGCCATGAACCTGTCAATGCCAGCTAGCATTTCGCGTAGGTTGTCGGCCCCGCGAGATGTGTTCGGCTCCCAGTAAATCAGCCCCTTCTCGCGAACCTCGCGCAGCATCTCGAAGAGCTCTCCGAGACGCTCGGTGTTTTCTTGCGCGATTTCATGTGCCGTGATGTCGTCGTTCATATCGGTATTCCTTTTTCGTACACGAAGAAAGTGTGCGGCTGTTTGCAACTGGCGCCCTTAATTTCGGATTAATGGACATTCCGTACAGTCGATGTTGCCGAAAAAAGGATACAGATTATGAGCTCTCATACGCCCATCGATGTGATCACCCGCCCTGTAGATGCTCGAGCACTAGCGTCATTCTCGCTCGCTGCGTGCGGATTTCTTGCAGTCTGGTGTGCAACCTGGGGCGCCTTGATCGCGAAAATGGTTGAGTGACACCGGGCGATCTCGACTTGAAAGAAGGATAGATGTAGGCTCCTGCTGAATTTCAGGATATTCGAGCAATGAGAACAAGCTTCCAACACCTGCGCTCGCTGGCACCTACCGCCAGCGGAGATTTCATGATCGACTGGCCCGGCATTGAGGCCATCCTTTTCGATGAGTTCGAGGCCATGCGCTCGACCGAGCAGTCTCCTCTTCACCACGCTGAAGGGGATGTCCTCACGCACACCAAGCTCGTCGTCGAAAGCCTGGTCGCAGATGAAGCCTGGCGGGGACTTCCTGAAAACCGCCGAGAGATGCTGTTCTGGACCGCGGTGCTGCACGATGTCGGGAAGCCAGCGACGACTGTCTACGACGAGGACGGTCGCATCTCATCCCGTGGGCACTCACGCACCGGCATGAATATCGCTCGACGTTTCCTGATGGAAGCGGGGGCCCAATTCCGCTGGCGGGAAGAAGTCTGCGGGCTGATCGAGCATCACCAGGCCCCTTTCTGGCTGCTCGAGCGAGACGACCCCGAGAAGAAGGCGATCGAGATCTCGCTCACCTGCAACACAGCCGATCTATGTCTTCATGCGCGGCACGACATCCACGGCCGCATTTGCCAGGACGCCCAGCGTGTACTAGACAACATCGATCTCGCCGAGATGATGTTTTCAGAGTCCGGGTGCCTTGGTGTGCCGCGGGATTTCCCGAACGACACGACCCGCCTCGAGTACCTCGAAAAGCAGGACCGCTAACTTGGCTTCGAGGCGCATGAGAGCTTCCGCTCCTTCGTTATCCTGATGTGCGGGTTGCCGGGGGCGGGGAAGGACACCTGGATCAGCAAGTATGCGATGACCAAGAATGTGGTTTCACTGGATGACCTGCGGGCGGAGATGGGGGTCTTGAGCCAGCCCCTTTGAAGTGGTCCACCCACGAAGCCTGAAATCCGATAGGATTTCGGCGAACAGGAGGACTACGGAATGGCTGGAAAGCGTGAGAAGCCGGAAGACATTGTCACCAAGCTGCGTCAGGTCGAGGTGTTGCATGGCCAGGGCCTGTCGATGGCCGATGCGGTGCGGCAGATCGGGATATCGCAGCATACCTTTTACCGGTGGCGGAAGCAGTATGGTGGGATGAACCGGGCACAGTTGTCGCGGCTGAAGGAACTCGAGAAGGAGAACCTGAGGCTGCGGCGGGCGGTATCTGACCTGACGCTCGAGAAGCTGATCCTGACCGAGGCTGCCCAGGGAAACTTCTAAGCCCTTCGCGCCGCCGCGAATGCGTGGAGCATGTGCGCCAGACACTCGGCATCTCCGAACGCCGGGCCTGCCGGGTGCTCGGCCAACACCGCTCCACGCAGCGCAAGCCACCACAGGGCCGGGAAGACGAGGCGCGGCTGACCGCCGACGTCATCGATCTGGCCCGGGAGTATGGCCGCTACGGCTACCGCCGGGTCGCCGTGCTGCTGCGGCGTGCCGGCTGGCAGGTGAACCACAAGCGGGTGGCGCGCATTTGGCGGCGCGAAGGGCTCAAGGTCCCACACAAGCAGAAGAAGCGCGGCAGGCTCTGGCTGAACGATGGCTCTTGCGTGCGGCTGAAGCCCGAGCACCCCAACCACGTCTGGTCCTACGACTTCGTGCAGGACCGGACCAGTGACGGCCGGACCTACCGGACGCTCAACATCCTCGATGAATATACGCGGGAGGCGTTAATGATCCGTGTCGACAGGCGACTGAACTCCACCGATGTCCTGGACGCCCTGACCGATCTCTTCATCCAGCGCGGCCCGCCGCGGTTCATCCGGTCCGACAACGGCCCGGAGTTCATCGCGCAGAAGGTGCGCGACTGGATCGAGCTGGTGGGGGCGAAGACCGCGTACATCGAGCCGGGGTCACCCTGGGAGAACGGTTATTGCGAGAGCTTCAACAGCAGGTTCAGGGACGAACTCCTCAATGGCGAGGTCTTCTACTCGTTGAGGGAGGCGCAAATCCTCATCGAACAATGGCGAAAGCACTACAACACCGCTCGGCCGCATAGCGCTCTTGGATATCGGACACCGGCACCGGAGACCTTCATCCCCATAGATCGAAGGCCGACCATGCATTAGCATTTAACCCGGACCACTCGATGGGGTCAGCTCAGCAACAACATCGAAGCCCTGAATTGTATCTGGACCGGGTTCGGCAAATACAACTCCAGCAGCTTCAGCGTGGAGGTCAATGGCGTCAGGCTCGAGGAGTGTGTGAGATCAGAGGAAGGCGACGCATTCTGCCGATATTTCGTTAACACGACCATGAACGGCTCAGGTACCATGGGTGATGTCGCTGAGGCCATGCAGGCCGTCACGGGAAGCAAAGGAAGGGCATATGGTCGTTTCAGCTATCGGGCTGATCGCCGATGGCACCTCATGGAGACTTATCAGAGCTGCACCTGGTTTGACGAAACGATAGAGTGCAGATGGATCGAACGGCGACCATCGCGATAAGGAAGTCTTTGGATCGAGCAAGTATGCGTCAACCTTTCAGCGCCCCAATCGCCATCTCAGCGATCCTCTGGTCTACCGGCGCGCCCTCTCCATCTCCAAAGAACCAGGCCGCCGACAGTCCGCACCAGGCTGCGATCCACTTCAGTAGGCGCTGCCGGGGGAGGGCCGACATCTTGGTCACGATCGCGAGGCGGGCCGCGAAAATGTCGGGATCGGTCGCGACTGGGTAATTTGGTTCTGCGAGGTCGGGATTGGTGAAGATGTTGGCGTAATCGAAGCCGCGCTCTCCTAGCAGACCCTTGGGATCGATCGCCAACCACCCTCTTGAGCCGAAGTCGAGCACGTTCCCGTGGTGTATGTCCCCATGCAGCGGAACGGCCTCCTGGCCGCTCGACAGCAGTTCTTCAGCGGCTTCATGGCAGCGGGTCCAGACGCCGCCTCGCTGGCGCGCCATGGGCCCCAGAGCCCTGAACCATGTGCCCAGAGGCGTCAACATCGGAAGAGGCGCCTCCCGCGGTGCGTGAAGGTCGGCCACCGCCCGGCATAGGATGCGAGTGGCATCCTCATCCTGGCCTCTCTGTGCCATCTCTGTGAGAGAGGAGGAGCCGACAGCGCGCTCCAGCAGGAGAGCACCGCCTTCCTGAGCTAGAACTCGAGCGGCACCATCTCCGGCCCACCATTTCATCAAGTCGGCGCCTACTCGCTCTTCTTCAGTCAGCGCGACCTTTAGCATGGCTTTCATCGTGCCCTGCGTGACTGGAAGCAGGGCGGAGGAAGGAGTGGTGATCGGAGGTCCATCGGGGGTCAGGTTCCAGAGAAGCAGGTAGGGCGTAAACATTGCCAGGCTCCTTAGAATGGACACATTGCCGGTGTTGGTGAGTGAAGATTTTCGGCGGTGCCAGTTTGAGGGATGTCAGCGCTTTCAGTTGCGGTGTTAGGCTTTCAAGCGATGATCGCACTGTCGCTGGTGGCAGCGAGGGTGCTCGGGGCGGCTTTTCAGAAGCCTGACTGGTTGTTTTACGTAGCCTTTGCCTGGACAGCGTTCACCCTGGCCTTTGTTTTTGCCTCTCCTCTCATTCTACTCCAACTCGTCGTCATCTGGGGATGCACAGCCTGGCTCCGACCGAAAGATCAGGTGGAGCCGAAGACGCCTAGCAAGCTCGAGCGACTTACAGAAGCGGATCCCGATTGGCTTCGCCATTTTCAGAATGTTTGCGAGTCTCCCGCCGAGGTGGCCTTTCTGGATGCGATGGTGGCTGCATTCGACCTAAAGCCTGTCAACGGCAGGCTCGGTGGCAAAGGACTGACGCTCGACCTTCAGGTTCCAGTCCCGAACTACCGGCTCGATTTCCTTGTTGATGGTGGTTTGATCGTCGAGGTCGATGGCGCGCGTTGGCACTCTTCACCCGAAGCTGTTGCACGGGATGCAGCGCGGGACCAAACGTTGTCGGCCGCGGGCTATGAAATTCTACGCCTGCCGGCGAAGACCGCTCTGTACGATCCCGCGCAGACAATTGCTCAGCTTCGAAAGGCGCGCTCCATCTGGTTGGCCAAGAAAGCTCGAGCGCGTGCTTTGACGCCGAGGAAATACGTGCCCTTGGAGCCTGGCGAGGCGAAGACTGCGACCCCTGGGGTGCTGGCGTCGATCGAAGGTGGGCTTGATCGTCTAAATGCAGGGCTGGATCAGGTAAACGAGAGGATGAGAAATTTCAACGAAGAGTATGCGGAGCGCGCTAGGGAGTGGGCGAAGGAGGATGAGGCGCAGATACAACGGGAGATCGAGGAGCATGAGGCGAAGCTTCAGGAAAAGTTGGATGCCGATCCGGAATTTGCCGCGATGTACCACAAAGTCGCCCGGCAGTTTGAGGATGAAAATCTCTGAGCGAGCACTTCGGCCTTAGATCCCCTACGGTGCCCGGAGGATCTTCTCCATGGCCTTGCCCTTGGCGAGCTCGTCGATGAGCTTGTCGAGTGTCCGGCGTCAGCGCCTATGGGACATCTGAATTGATTTCGGAAAGGAGGGTTTCTGGCTCATCGTAACCACCAAGGAGTGGAGATGAGACATAAACCCGGAACACCTAAGCCTTCCGCCGAGAAGGTTGTGAAGGACATCCGCCGACGCACCCGCAAACAGCATTCGGCGGAGGAAAAGATCCGCATCGTGCTTGAGGGCCTTCGCGGCGAGGAGAGCATAGCCGAGCTTTGCCGGCGCGAGGGGATTGCGACGAGCCTGTACTACAGTTGGTCCAAAGAGTTTCTCGAGGCCGGCAAGAAGCGGCTTGCTGGTGACACAGCGCGCCAGGCGAGCAGCCCGGAAGTGAAGGTCCTGCGGGCTGAGGCCAGCGCGCTGAAGGAGGCCTTGGCAGAGGCCACCCTTGAGAATCGGCTGCTCAAAAAAAGTATGATCGGGGATGGGGGAGACCACGAATGAGGTACCCTGCATCCGAAAAGCTCGAGATTATCCGGCTCGTCGAGAGATCACATCTGCCCGCGGCGCGCACGCTGGAGATGTTCGGTATTCCGAAGACAACCTTCTATCGTTGGTACGACCGATACCGATCCCTTGGCGAGGCCGGTCTCGAGGATCGCCGACCCCACCCGGGTCGGGTCTGGAACCGCATCCCTGATGATGTCCGGCAGGATGTGGTCGGCTTGGCGCTGGAGGAGCCCGAACTCTCTCCACGGGAGCTTGCGGTGCGCTTCACAGATACGAAGAAGTACTTTGTCTCAGAGGCTTCGGTGTATCGCATCCTCAAGGCGCACGACCTGATCCCGAGCCCTGCCTTCATCGTTGTCAAGGCTGCGGACGAGTTCCGCGATAAGACGAGCCGGCCAAACCAGCTCTGGCAGACCGACTTCACGTACCTGAAGGTGATCGGTTGGGGTTGGTACTATCTGAGCACCATCCTGGATGACTTCAGCCGATATGTAATCGCCTGGAAGCTCTGCACGACCATGCGAGCCGAAGATGTCACTGACACACTCCAGCTCGCGCTGGAGGCGTCCGGTTGCGACCAGCCGACCGTGCTACACCGACCACGACTTCTCAGCGACAACGGCTCGTCCTCCATCGCAGGCGATCTCGCAATCTGGCTGGAGGACAAGCAGATGGAGCATGTGCGCGGGGCCCCCAATCATCCGCAGACGCAGGGCAAGATCGAACGCTGGCACCAGACCCTGAAAAACCGCATCCTGCTGGAGAACCACTACCTCCCCGGCGCACTCGAGGCCGCGATCGAGACCTTCGTCGACCACTACAACCATCAACGCGTCCATGAGAGCCTCGGAAACGTCACCCCGGCCGACGTCTACTTCGGTCGCGCCAAAGCCATCTTAGCCGAACGAAGGAGGATCAAGTCCGACACCATCCGCCAGCGCCGCTTGCTCAACCGAACTCAGGCGGCCTAACCTCGAACAGTATGAGCCAGACCCTCCTGACCGGCAGAGCATTCCGGGTCCCAAATTATTTGATGACGGACAAGCGCTGGGCGCCCTGCAGACAGCCTGAAAAACCGCTCACTCGTAGGGGCGGGGGTTAGTGCCCAGCAGTGCCTTTCGCTCTGACGTCTAACGAGATAGCCCCGAAAAATCCGCTCAGTTGTAGATTGAAACCACTGTCCGCCTGACCGGAAAAGGCACCGCCTGCGGAGGGGCTGGAATATGCTCTTGAAAGAAAAGGCAGATGTTTATCCTTCAATTGTTGACACCACCTGGGCGCTGCTGCATTCTATCCTTAACAGAAAGGATTGCCCGTGACCGTAGCGCAAGCCTCTATCCCTGATCGTCTCAAGATCCAGTCTCCTCTTGCTCACCGTATCGCAGACGAACTTCGTCTGATCGGAATGGTTATGCATCGCCTTCAGCTGGCGCATCGTGCGGCGTATTCTGGCAAGGGCGTCGATGGAAAACCCGTCTGCGCCTGGCTCGGCTTTGACTTCCGCCTGAGCTTCTGGGGCTTCGGCGACGACGGAACCAAGGAGCTTTGGGACGCGAACCACAAGACCTTCTATATCGACACGCTTTTCACCCCGAGCGGGACCCACTGGACTTCGATCACCGAAGCCCACAAGCACCAGAACTGGAAAATGACCGGTAGCCACTGGCCTTGCTTCCAAGATGGCTGGGAGCACGAGCCCCGTGACGTGCTTTGGGATGCTGCCGACAACCTGCTGCCGCGAAACTATTGGGATCGTGCCTCGAGCACGGGGGCGATCGAACTGACAGTCAACCCGACGCGGATCCCGGCTGAACTCGTCGTCGCCGAGATCGAAGATGGCAATGACGAGCGCGGGCGTCACACGGATATCGTGAAGAAGCTCTCTCCCTACGATCCGGAAACCGGCGAAATCTTCACCGGTGAGTATGCCTCTCTGAAAACCTACGTCTACTGAACCCTGCACCACCGAATTGCGCGTGATCTCCAGGAAGCCTTGGGCGCGCTCGGCGGAGGAAGGCAAGCCGCACCTCAAGCGGACGAGCTCGGTCATCGAGAACTTCTTGCGACCGGCATCTGAAGAAATAACGGCCGAAACCGCTGGCACTGTGCAGCCGAGAAATCGGTGCGGGCGTCCTTAACAGGGCAGTCAGCCGGCGATCGTTTACTGTCGTCGGTGAGTAGGCCGCCAATAGGAGAAAGAAGGCGATATGAGCGACTACATTCGTGAGCTGGCAATCGAACGTGGCCTCCGTGCGAACGCGGAAGAGACAACGGGGCGCTTGCTCAAAGAAGACCTGGATGAAGCGATGGAGACCGGCTTGATGAGCCGCGAAGAGGTCGCTGATCTGGCAATGCGCACGGTTCTCGCTTGGAAGTCGGCAGCATAGAAAGTCTTCTTCGGAGACCCGCGATCTGCGTCCCGTGACCTTGCACATGGCGCGGAGTAGCCGGCCGGCGCGCACCCATAGCAAACCGGAAAACAGCGGGAATACAGAATTCAGGAAGTTTCACCGTGAGCTTCGTGCCGGAGAACGAGAAAGGAAATCTACACGTGACGAAAAAAGGAAGCCGCGCAGCTGCGCGGGAAATCCGTGAGCAGATCAACAACCTTGAAGGGCCGCTGGAGTTGCTCACGCGCCGGGCGTTCCACCTCGAGGAAATCTTCGAGATGATCGAGGAGACGGTCTACGCGGATGGGACCGATGCGGAGAAGCTTGAGAAGCTTCACGAAGAAGCACGAATGTCCCGGGTCACTATGAGCCTGCCTCCGCGGCCTGGAGCCTGATCTGGGATCGCCTCATCTCAAATACCTCAGAAAGCAACAAGGGCGCCCCCTCGAGGACGCCCAGCGCAGTCTTTCAGTCGATACCTGAGCCTCTAAAAATCAGAGAGCTTGGAACTCGTCGCGAAGTGCCTTCTGACGCGAAGCGATCACGTCACGGTCCACCAGGTGCGGCGGGATAGAGCTGAGTGCGGTCAGCTCACGGCTGATCATCATGCGGCGGCCGAAGCGGCGCAGGGCATCCGTCAGGCTGTTCGAGCTGGAAACGTTTGGAGTGTTTGTTGCAGTTGCGGTCATAGCTTGGTCCTTTCTGTTCGGCAGCCCATCTGCCGGTGTGGGACCATTTCCTCGGCCCCGTCGTGCTACACCGCTGAAAATAGTGACGTCCTTGCTTGCGGACCACCGACGATGCCGAAGACCCGCTTTGCGTTTGCTGCAATGCAGCGTTAGCGCGCACACTCGGTTTCCCAACCGCTTTTCGAATGATAAAAGGGAGGCCTAGGAGCAGGGACCTCGATGACAGAACTCTCACCGCCTGAAATGAAGCTGACCGTTTACGAGACGCCCGATGACCTGCCTGTCCGGTTGAGACATTACTGCCGCTCGCCGGACGAGACGGGAACGGAGATCTGGTGGTTCAAACACCCTCACTATCTGACCATGTTTCCGGTTGCGACGCCGTGTGAGATCGAAGGTCTGATCGAGTTCCGGGAGAGCGTCCATCGCGAGAACTTGGCCAAGAGAAACTGGGGTGGCGTATTTGCCGGACTAGAGCGCGCTTTCCGGATGGACTACCTAGTCGAATACGCAACCATGGGAGAGTTCCTCGATGCCGAAGAAAACGCCCGCGAAGCCGTGACCTTCTGGCGCTTGGCGCGCCACATGCGGTCCGACGGCGAGCATGACGAGGCAAGCCCGATTTGGTCTCGACTGATGAACGTGAAGGTCCCCCACCGTGATTTCATGACGAGCGCGCGTGACCGCCGTGCGCTGCGAGCCATGCCTGACGTGGTGACCGTCCACCGAGGCGTTCAGTTCCCCAGGTTCTCGAAGCCGTCCCCTCTGGAGGCGGCTAACGCTGGCTGGGCTTGGTCGTTCTCTGAAATACGGCCGAATGGTTCTCCAAGCGGTTTGCGCGGCCAGGAGACCTCTGCTACGTCGTTACCTCCGAGGTACCTAGATCACTGATTGCTGCCTACATCACGCAGCGCGGCGAGCAAGAGGTCCTCATTAAGCCGGGGTCAGTCGACCCTTCCACAATGCGAGTGAGGCCCATCTGGTGATGACTGAGCAACCAATCCCGCCGGCAATCACTCCCGAAGCTGACGGCTGGCTTCCCTCCGAGCATTGTGCAGGAGATGGCAGGGCGCGCTGGGTCCGTGAGAAAGACCTCCTGACAATCGATATGCCGATCCCCGACGGGGCGGTCATCGGTGCCGTGCGATTGTATCGATGGAACCAGCCCGTGCAGCACTTCGACCGCCTCGCCGACGCTCTTACGGCAGCGAATGAGCCGCGGAAGGGCCTCAAAGTCAAATTCCAATGATGCTGTTCATGACGCCGGACGAGCGCCGCCTCGCGACGGAAGGCTGGGCATCCGTTCAGCCCGATATGTTCGACGACCAGCGGCAGAGCTACTGGACAAAAGGGCGCCTCGAGCTCGTGCTTGAGGGCGGCGTCTACGTGCTGTCAGAGGGCTCACGCGTGCTGTGTGAGACGGCTGACGTCGGCATGGTGTTCGAGGCCGAACTTCGTCGATTTGCAAGATCGGTGAAGTGAGGGAATCCCGGCTTTACACAATTTTTGGTTGAAATAGGTCCTGACGATTGCAAGGCTAAAACGGTATTAGCTTGGTTAACCGATGTACACGTTTCACCCACCATGCCGAAAATTTCTTCTAACGAGTGTGCTGTGCATCCTTTGGGCTCAAGCATCTGCAGAAGGTGCGTTAGAGATTGATATCGCAACACTGTGTGAAGGCTTCCCCCGTGTATCGCCAAGTGGAGTGCCGCGTAGGGTGGGTGCCGGTACATACAGAGTATGCGACGCGACTGATCAAGAAATAGTCTCGTTGAGCGTGAACCCGAGTGCAGTCCACCAGCTCAATGAGCCTCGGATACTAAGAGCGCTTTCATTCCGCCCACTTCCAGTTGCATACGAGAATGGTCCTCTCGAGCTTCATGGCTATTCATACCAAAGCCAAGTGGATTTCGGTGGGCGGCTGTTCGATCGATGGAGTACTGGACAAAACGACAAGACCGGAAGGTCTGGGCTGTCTCTCTATCTGCCGAAAGCTAAACAGATAGCGCCGGAGTACTGGGTGAGTTGCCTCGGAGAAGACCTTGATGGACAAGGGACGTGCTTCGTGCAAACGCGTTACAAGGATACCTTGGCGCAGTTGATGTTGATTGGAAATGCGGAGACAGGCGGGGTCCTGCCTTATGAGAAGTTTGAAGGCATTGCTGAGAGTATCTACTCTTTCGTAGAATTTCTTGATGAGAAGGGTTGAGAAGGGTCCCGCATTGCAACTCATGATGGAATCATCCTGAGAACCTCTTGGCCTAAGATCGATATTCTTTAGGGCAACTCAAAGAAGCCTTCTTGGACTCTAAGACAGCAGCGCTCTCATGCATGCCACATGCTAGCGCCGCACTTTCAGAGTTTGGCAAACTCCCGTGCCTTCAGTAGCTTCGGATGCAGCTCGGTAGGCGCCAGGATCGCCAGAGAGTGCTTTGCCCGCGTGACGGCAACGTAGAGCAGCCGTTGTCCCTCTGCCGTTTTGTCCTGGCTGCTGATAATGTCGCGCGTGACCGGATCGGCGGGGTGAGATGACGGATACTCTGACACGACGCCGTCGAGCAAGATCACATGATCCCATTCGCGTCCCTTGGACGCGTGCGTCGTGCTGACATCGACCTTCATACCTTCGGGTAGGTCGATGACCTTCGCGTAGCTGCGCAGGGACTGACCAAAAGGCTCGTTCTTTGCAGCCAGCAAAACCATCGTCCCGGGTTCCCGGCCGGCGCGGGCATCATCTGCCCAGGCATATCGCGCCATCGTTGCGATCTGCCCCTCGAGGAAGAGCCGGACCTCCTCGTGCCATTCGTCCTTCTTGCGGCGGTAGTCATTGATGCCGCCCGTCTTCACGCGGATCTTGCCCTCATGCGGAAGGCCGGCAACAGCTTGCTCGGATTCCTTGGCGCGCATCACGGTGTTGCCCAACGCAACGATGCGCTTCCCGCAGCGCCAATTGGTCTGCAGAGGCAGATTGAGGGCAGCGGGATAGGTCTTGCGGAAGCCTGTAAAGAAGGACAGGTCGGCACCCATGAAGGAGTTGATCGACTGCCAGTCGTCCCCAACGGTGTTGATCACACAGCTCGGATTGCGCGCAAGAACGCCTCGCGTGAGGGATTCGAAGGCGGCCGAGAAGTCCTGGTACTCGTCGACGAAGAGGTACTTCAGGGCACCGTCGAGACGTTTCAGTGCGCTGATGTCTGCGTTGCCAGAAAGGAGATCGGCGGCTTTCCTGAGCCCGGCCTCGCCATCGATAACGTTTGTCTCCGCCATTCCTCCCTCATAGGCATCGACAACGCGTGCCAGATGGCGAGTAATCGGAGACGCTTTGGCGGCCTTCGGAGTGCCGCGGCGGGCGCGGTAGAGAGACGCCGCTCCTGTGATGAAATCGCGAACCTGATTTTGAAAGCCTGGATTGCTGGTCAGAAACTGAAAGCCGGTGCCTTCATATCGAGAGCAATAGACTCTGAAATCTTGAGCGGAGAAGTTCTGCATTACCGCAATCTTCAAATCAGAGAGCTGCTCTTTCTGGCTCCGGTCTTCCTCCTTGAATTTGAGAGTGAGGTGCCGCGTTTCGGGGCACGTTTTCAAAACCCAATAAGCAAGGCTATGGAAGGTGCTCACTCCGATCTTGCCGCCGACCTCCGGCCCGAGAGCATCCTTGAGCTTCAGGCTCAGGTCGTTGGCGGCCGCCTTGTTGAATGTGAGGACTTGGATCGCCCCAGGAGCCACTCCGAGCTCGTTGACGAGGAAATCGCATTTGATGACGATCGCGGTCGACTTTCCAGAGCCGGCACGGGCGCGCAGACGGATGTTCGGAGAGACGAGGGAGACAAAATCGAGAAGGCCCTTGTTCACGTCGAGGCTTGATGCCTTCATGCCATCTGAAGTTGCCGGAAGGCTCCGATCGATGGCCTCTGCTGCGAGCGCCGTGAACGGGGCTCGCTCCTCGCGAGCGGCGCGCTTCAGGACCTTGGCGCCTGTCTCCTCGGATTGCGCATCTATGACCGCACGAAGTTTGTCGACCATCGAGCTGATGTCCATTCTCTTCGCAAGTACGTCTTCGCAGCGCTGGAGATGACTTTCAAAGAACGAAGGCTTTGGGATCGAATGGGTGGTCATGCGTGCTTTCCTGAATTCGTAGTCTGAATACCCAGAAAGACGGGTTCATACAACTGCTTGCGGTGTCGCGAAAAATCATCACATGGGCGGTATTTTGCGCTACGTGGGGTCGGACGCTTGAGTTCTTGCGCCAGGAACTCCAAAATCAACTCGCATCTTTGATATCGGACCGATCGGACGGCCATACATCTTCTCTTCTATCTATTGTCAGGGTGACTTGCGGGCCGCAATCGCAGCCCATACCAAAACTTCCAAGGAGGCCGCACGAATGGCGACCGGAACAGTCAAATGGTTTAACGCTGAAAAAGGCTACGGCTTCATTGCGCCGGACGCCGGCGGCAAGGATGTCTTCGTCCACATCAGCGCCGTAGAACGCTCGGGCCTGACCGGCCTGGCCGACAACCAAAAGGTCACCTACGAGCTGCAGTCCGGCCGCGATGGTCGCGAGAGCGCAGTCGACCTACAGCTCGCTTAAGCGAGTTGAGTAAGAGTTCAGAGGCCCCGAGAGGGGCCTTTGTTATTTCTGAACCCTACTTTCGTTAGTAGCGTCCTGCGTCAAAAGCCACTCGCGGGACCGTCCAGCCGATAATTCTAAGGGCTACTACGGGGTGTGACTAAAATACTTCAGGCCGGAACGTTTACAATTCTCGCAAGTGGCCGTTTTTTCGAGAAAAATCCGTTACTGCCTTCAAATATCCACAATTTTTCCGGTATACCTATACGCATAGATTTTTTGGAGAGTTCAATCTATGCGTATCCACACTATCGGCTCGGCTGCCGGTCTGCTTGCTGTTCTGGCCCTTTCCGGCTGCATCCTCCCCGATGATTACGAAGCGACGCTGGCTCTGGCCGAAAATTCCGCCAAAATCGAATATGAAGGTGATCTTGTTGTCGCGCCCATTCAGGGTGAGTTCATGTCCGGCCGACCGGCCGCGCCTGGAGAGTACCAGAAAGCCGTTGAAGAGGCCGTAACAACTGTGACCGGTGAAGCAGGTCTCAACATGACCAGCTATGAGTACGTTGATGGTGGCCGCGCGCACGTCACGTTTGAAGCAGAGGCATTTGATGCCATCATGCGTTCCGGCCGCACCGGCTATACGCCGCTCCCGGGTATCGAGATCTACTCGAAATCCGCCGAGGGCGGGCGCATCTATGAAGTTCGTTTCGCGGGAGCGGATCAGAAAGCTGTTTCCGAGCTTGCTTCAATCGGCGTTGATGTTTCCGGCAAGGTCTGCATCGAGACCGAGCTCGAACTCGCTGCAAGATCGCCTGGCGACTGGGTAACCGAAGAAACCGGTGGCTGGTTCTCGTCCGACAATAGTTATTGTGTTGACACGACGCTCACAGAGCGTGACGAAAAACGCATTTCGTTCTTCCAAACAGGCGGGAACAGCTGACGTAGGAGCCTATCCTATTTCATTGAGCCCTCGGATAACCTTCCGGGGGCTTTTTTGTGCGTCAAGAGGTGTCAGAACGTAAATACGCAGACATCCTTGGAGCTATCGGCGTCGTCGACTTTTGAGCAGGTGACATCTCCGCTCTGCGTCGAAGCACTGATTGTACCTTTGAGCGAAGCCCCCGCCGTGACCTGATCAAGGAAGTCTCATGATGGCGCTGATTATGGGTTGGGTAGCCCCTCCTGACGGCACTTGTGCCAGATTGATCTATGAAGGATCAGGAGGAAAAGGCTATGAAGGAAGTCTCTATCATCGGCGTTGACCTGGCGAAGCAGGTCTTTCAATTGCACGGAGCGACAGCAGGTGGCGAGGTCGTGTTTCGCAAGGGACTGTCGCGCAAGCAGTTCCTGGCGTCCATGCAGATGCATCCCGGATGCTTTGTTGCCATGGACGCCTGTGCGACGGCCCATCATCGGGCGCGGACATTGGCAGCGATCGGCCATGAGGTGCGCCTGATCGCCCCAAAGTTCGTCAAGCCGTACTTGAAGAACCAGAAAAACGACATGGCGGATGCCGAGGCCATCGCAGAGGCAGCGAGCCGACCGACCATGCGTTTTGTCGAGGTGAAGACCCCGGAGCAGCAGGGGCTCGGCATGATCTTCCGGCTGCGTGAGCTTCTGGTCGGACAACGGACGCAAACAATCAATGCCTTGCGCGGACACCTCGCCGAGTTTGGCCTTGTCGCCGCCAAGGGGCGCGAGAACGTCGACAAGCTACGGGCTGCTCTGGAACCGGTGAGCCAGCCCCTTTGAAGTGGTCCACCCACGAAGCCTGAAATCCGATAGGATTTCGGCGAACAGGAGGACTACGGAATGGCTGGAAAGCGTGAGAAGCCGGAAGACATTGTCACCAAGCTGCGTCAGGTCGAGGTGTTGCATGGCCAGGGCCTGTCGATGGCCGATGCGGTGCGGCAGATCGGGATATCGCAGCATACCTTTTACCGGTGGCGGAAGCAGTATGGTGGGATGAACCGGGCACAGTTGTCGCGGCTGAAGGAACTCGAGAAGGAGAACCTGAGGCTGCGGCGGGCGGTATCTGACCTGACGCTCGAGAAGCTGATCCTGACCGAGGCTGCCCAGGGAAACTTCTAAGCCCTTCGCGCCGCCGCGAATGCGTGGAGCATGTGTGCGAGACACTCGGCATCTCCGAACGCCGGGCCTGCCGGGTGCTCGGCCAACACCGCTCCACGCAGCGCAAGCCACCACAGGGCCGGGAAGACGAGGCGCGGCTGACCGCCGACGTCATCGATCTGGCCCGGGAGTATGGCCGCTACGGCTACCGCCGGGTCGCCGTGCTGCTGCGGCGTGCCGGCTGGCAGGTGAACCACAAGCGGGTGGCGCGCATTTGGCGGCGCGAAGGGCTCAAGGTCGTCCCACACAAGCAGAAGAAGCGCGGCAGGCTCTGGCTGGACGATGGCTCTTGCGTGCGGCTGAAGCCCGAGCACCCCAACCACGTCTGGTCCTACGACTTCGTGCAGGACCGGACCAGTGACGGCCGGACCTACCGGACGCTCAACATCCTCGATGAATATACGCGGGAGGCGTTAATGATCCGTGTCGACAGGCGACTGAACTCCACCGATGTCCTGGACGCCCTGACCGATCTCTTCATCCAGCGCGGCCCGCCGCGGTTCATCCGGTCCGACAACGGCCCGGAGTTCATCGCGCAGAAGGTGCGCGACTGGATCGAGCTGGTGGGGGCGAAGACCGCGTACATCGAGCCGGGGTCACCCTGGGAGAACGGTTATTGCGAGAGCTTCAACAGCAGGTTCAGGGACGAACTCCTCAATGGCGAGGTCTTCTACTCGTTGAGGGAGGCGCAAATCCTCATCGAACAATGGCGAAAGCACTACAACACCGCTCGGCCGCATAGCGCTCTTGGATATCGGACACCGGCACCGGAGACCTTCATCCCCATAGATCGAAGGCCGACCATGCATTAGCATTTAACCCGGACCACTCGATGGGGTCAGCTCACCGGGCCACTAGGGGTTGGACAATTTTCCGCCTGCCGTTCGTCACATGGCACAGCTCTGCTTTGATCAGATCGATGACTTGTCGCGGCGGCTCTATGAACTTGATGCTCAAATATTGGCGGCCAGTAAGCAGTCATCTTTTTCTTCGCGCCTACAAAAATGCCAGGCATTGGCCCCATAACTTCTATGGCTCTGGCGGCTTTCGCGCCACCGATGGAAAACTTCCGGCGAGGCCGAGACTTCTCAGCCCGGCTGGGCTTGGTGCCACGGCAGCACTCGAGCGGCGGCAAGCAGAGGCTCGGGCGAACGAGCAAGTCCGGTCAGCGCGATATCCGGCGTTTGTTAATCATCGGCGCCAACAACGTCATCACCAAACGTCAGCACGTCCGGGCACTTGGCTGCCAATGATGCTGGAGCGCAAGCCGCCGATGCTGGTGCGCGTGGCCTTGGCCAACAAGATGGCGCAAATCGTCTGGGCGTTGATGAAGCGCAGAGAGGTCTACTGGGCACCGGCAATGGCGGCGTAAAGTCCGACAGTGGTCGCGAGGGCGTCGGAGCGGAGGAGGGCTGAGAGCAGCTTGGCGCATTGGTCGCCAGACACGGTTGGAAAACCAGAGCGCAACAGAGTGCCCTCGAGCACGCGTCTTTGATTTGGTTCCGACCCGCGAACACCATGCGGGCCCGCGGCATGACGATGGCCGCATTACGAGGCCGGATACATTACAGCACCCGACATCGCGCCAGATTGCTCCAAATCCTCTTGCGCGAGGGGCGGTTATACATGTTGCGCTAATCGGACGACTGGACGATAATCTCGAAATGGCCGTACACAGAAGGCCGCACGCCGGGAGCGTTTTTTCGAAGCGACGATGTAGCAGGCTTTTTCAGTGGCCTGTTCTCATGATCGCTGTCAAGGGTTTGCTCCAAGACACTTCTGCCGGCGGTGCCGGGCGCTGCGTGTTGAAGATGCGCAAGGCTGGGGACGGAACTGAGACGACGGTTGAGCAAGCTCTCATGCGCGGGTTGGTTACCGCATGACCGTGGTTTCGTCTTGGGGCTGCCTCGGTCTAGTGAGCGAGCGTCGGCAATGCCGGCACATAACAGGGCACGAGGATCCCCCACCGCGTTCCGCCTCCAGCCTTGCGCATCAGCGGGCCGAAGAAGCGTCCCTTTTCTAGGCGCGCTGTCCGGCTGTGCTGGCCGGGACTGCCGTCACCATCCGTGCGATGGCCCATATGAAGCCGACCATCTCGCGGGCGATGGCTGTTGTAACGACCACCTTCGGTTTCCCGACCGCGGCCAGGCGGCGATACCTCTGGCACATCCGCAACTGCCCTTTCCAGGCGATGTCGCGCACGGCCGCCGGCAACGCCTCGAGCCGGTCGTGCAGCTTGCGGCTGACCCGCGGCTGCATGCGGTAGCTCCAGGCGCCTTCGATCAGCACCCGCCGCGCGAGTCCGCTGCCCGCCTTGGTTATCCCGCCGCGGCGCACGGTGGCACCACTGGAACGCTCCGAGGGTGTGAGACCGAGATAGGCCATCAGCTGACGCGGATTGCCGAACCGGTTGAAGTCCCCCACTTCGGCCACGACGGTGACGGCGACAATGAATGCAACACCGCGCATGGCCTGGACCGCCTCCACCACGGGCGCGAGGTCCCAGTCTGGCAGCAGCTCGGCAATCTGCCCGGTCAGCTTCGCGACCCGCGCCTCGGCATCGCTGACCGCATCCACATAATCCTGGAACACGATCTGCTGCGCGGGGTGGTCAAAGCGCACCGTCGTCAGCCAGCGCCTGTAAGCGACCGTCCAGCCCTTCTTCCCGGGATAGACGCGGCTGTGGCGCAAGAGGAAGCCCTGCAGGTGTTGTCGCGCCTTGCCAGTGACGCGCACCGCTGTCGCGCGGGCGCGCACCAAGTCGCGCATGGCCTCATGCGCCGCATCCGGAACCCAGACCGCGGTCAGCTCGCCCGCCCGGTGCAGCTTCGCCAGCATGACGGCATCACGGCGGTCCGTCTGCACCCGGTCTCCGCTTCTGACCGGTATCAGCGAGGGTGCCACCACAACGCAGTCATGCCCCATCTCGACGAGCTGCCGATGCAGACCATAGCCACAGGGGCCGGCTTCGTAGCAAAAGTGAAGATTGCGGCCGCCGGATCCCAGCTTCTCGACAAGCTTTCGAACATGGTCGGCGCGGTGCGGGATGGTGCCGAGGTGGCGGACCTCGCCGCCTCGAACGCCCTCGGCAACCGCCACCGAAATCGTTGCCTTGTGGACATCCAGCCCGATGAACGTGCTATCCTGCATCTGGTCTCTCCCCCATTCCTGAGGCTCGGCACCGGGTCATCCGGAGCAACCCTCGCATGCAGAATGCCGTGGGAGAGACCGCCGACCTAATCACCTTGCAACGCGATCATGGGGTCTAGGCGTTGCGAACTGCCCCAAAGGCCGAGGGGTAAGCAACGGAAAAGCGTGCATGGGTAAAGGTGATAAGCGATACCTCAACAAAGGCAGCATTTGCGAATCCCAGGAGAATGAAAGCCCTTATGAAATGGTGGAGCAACCAACCTCTGCAAAAGGTTGGATACACCGCGAAGGCCGCTATGGATAGCTGTAACCTCCGGCTTCTTACCAACTCAGCTTAACGTCAGATGGGAGCGACACTTTTCTGCAACGCCTTGCTGCGATTACAATGCAAGCGTTTGTTTTTGTTTTCTTCATGATGCAGGTACACCTCCAAGCGTAAAAGCGCGGAAAAGATCAGCGGGGGGCGTATGCTAGATGTTTCAACTGTTTTTGGGATGGTGCGTGAGCAGTGTGAAGACGAAGGAGATGTCTCTCCAGAACGCTTGCTGCATCAACTCAGCGATATGGTGGGGATCGAGCACTTCACCTACCTAAGGATCAACACTGAGGGTCAGCTCGAGGATGCGACGGAGTCTACCTACTCCGACGAATGGCAGAACAGGTACATCTCCGGCAATTACCAGCTCATCGATCCTGTCGTACAGATCGGGCTCAAGTCTGCTCTTCCAATAGACTGGTCGCAACTTACCGCTGATGATCCTGCGATTCGAGATTTCTTCGGAGAGGCGGCAGAATTCGGGGTTAGCTCACAAGGATTAACGATCCCCATTCGTGACGCCCAAGGCCGAAGAGCTCTTTTCTCCATCAATTCAAATATGAGCGCATCTGAATTTGGTAGATACACCAATGATTTTCGCTCGGACATTCATTATCTGGGATATCTTTTCCACGAGCACTCTTGCCGGAACTCTCAGTTTGAAGTGCCGTGTGTACCTCTTTCTTCAAGAGAACAGGGAGTGCTCTTCTGGGCAGCAAGAGGCAAAACTGCCAAAGAGACCGGTTTAATATTGGACTTGAAGGAAAGCACCGTGAAGTTCTATACGCACAACGCTGCTGCCAAACTTGGCGCGTCGAACAAAACTCATGCGGTCGCAAAAGCGATTGGAATGGGGATCATCACCCTGTAGAGGGCACATCGAGTGACGTCGTCCGAGGCTCCGCAATCTTACTGTGAAACAACTAATGGAGATAGCATGATCCACCACAGATACTTAATAGATCGTGTATAGTGGACGCTTTCTGTGCTGGATTTAAGGCAAGGAGGCCATGATAGGAAGAGCAAGTTCTGCGACGAGCTCAAGCGGGATGCGGTCGCCCGGATCACCGAGCGCGGCACCCAGTCGGGAAAGTATCGAAGCCTCTGTACGGCAGCACGTATTAGCTCTACGCTTGGAAGAAGGAGTGAGGTGGACCCCATTTCTCGGACAGATTTGCGGCGCTGCTATGCTTGCCTATTGATCATGCTGCCGCCTGTAGGGTCACCGGGTCCAGTTCATTCGAGAAGACATCGCCATTGCAGACGGATTGATATCCATTGTTTACTGGCTGCACACGATACAGAAGACCGAGAGCCGAGGCGTAGAAGACATCTTAAGAGGGTCCGGTGGGTTGCCACCCAAAAATAAAGTTCGCTCCCGTGCGAGGATATGGCAATCATCTATGATTGTCGATGCCACGTGTGGTCATGGAAGTATCCTTGTGCATGGGCCGGCGATACCTTATTCAAAATAAGCGGCAAGCGCGCTGGCCCATAAAAAAGAATAAATCGCAAACAGTGGGCGGCGTAGCGGCCAATGTCTCAAGGATTGATTGCTAGTCAGAGAACTACGCGGTACGTCTCGGCCACTGCGCAGGCTACACCGCCCTCTTTTTCAGCGCCGTCCACAAATAGGGTTCGATAGGGCCTTATCTGAGGGCTTCGTGGCGCTGCGAACAAGCAAAATAAAGTGGACGCAGGGGGTATGAAGTAGCCTCATAAATACTATATTAAACTTCTGATCTGCAGTCATAATTCGGGTTTGTGAAATGTCCGCCTCTACCGCTGAAGTCGTCCTCAACAACCCGGCCTACTTTCTCGACCTCGAGGCGAGTTCACTGATGCCCGGAAGCTGGCCGATCGAGATTGGAGTGGCCTCAGTAAAAGATGGAGTGGTGGTGAGCGATGCGCGACTAATACAGCCCCATACAAGCTGGTCAGATGACCTGTGGTCGGCCGAAAGCGAGGCTGTACACGGTATTACTCTGGAGGAGCTTGAGAAGACAGGCTCCTCGATCGAGGAAGTGCTCGCGTGGTACGATACCGTAAATATTGGTGTAGCTGTCAGTGACAACCCGGAGTTCGATGCACGGTGGCTTGGTTGCTTGGCGCGTCTCACGAGAACGCCTCCCCGTGTGCGACTGGTAGACTTCGATACCTATGTGATGATGACCCTCAAAGACACTGCCGCCGTCAACAAGGTGTTCCGACATCTTGAGCAGTGCGCGGTGCCTCACAGGGCGGGTGAAGATGCCCGCCGTATGGCCGAGGCATGGCTCGTAGGAGCCGCATCAGAGTCCTAGGCTGCGTTCGACATTGAAGGCTTTAGGATGACCTTCAGCGAGCGATCAATTTCGCCGGTCGGAAGCGGCTTGTTGCAGAACTGTGCTTGGGGAAAGCGATCGAGAACCTCCTCGTGTATGGCATGACCAGACTGAAACATCAGGCCAACGCCCATTGCCTCTAACTCTTCTGCGAGCGGAATGACGTCGCCCTCACGAAGGCGCACGTCGAGAATGGCCGCATCCGGGCATTCACCTTTCAAGGCTTCTAGACCGGCTGCCACGGTGGCGACGGGGCCGATAACGCGATACCCCATGTCTTCGACCTGATATTTCAGATCCAGCGCAATGATGGCTTCGTCTTCGCAGATGAGAACTGTGGGAGCGCCCAACGGTTCAGTGTTTCGGTCCAGCATACGTCGTCTCCATTATTACATCGTGGTCAAGACTGGCCAACGAGCGGCAGACCGGAAGGTTCCAAAGCCGGGGTGCGACACTTTGTTCACGTTCCGGCCAAGCTTCTAACTGCCCGTTTTTTTGCTAGCAACTGTATCCGTCATGCGCCTTGAAGGCCCCATGGTTTACGCGCTTTGCATAGAGCGTTGGCGATATTGACGAGCTTTCGTGCGACCGCAGTGATGATGACCTTGTGCGGTTTTCCGGCGTCGCGCAGTCGCTGCGCGAAGGCTTTCAGGGTGGGGTTATGATTTGCTGCGACGAGGGCGGCCTGGAAGTGGACATGCCGCAGGGCGCGCCGCCCTCCGGCGATGGTTCGTTTGCCCCGCAACGCACCGCTGTCGTGCGCTATAGGAGCGAGCCCCGTCAAGGCTGCGGCCTGTTCTCCGGATATGGCCCCGAGCTCGGGCATTTCGGCGATGAGCATAGTGCTGGCAACCGGGCCGACCCCAGGAATGGAGCGCAGGATGCGGGCGGTTTCGGCCAGTGTTCCATCGGCCGCAACTGCCTGCTCAATCCGTTCTTCCAGCTCTGAGATCCTGGTATCTAACAGAGCCTTCAACTCCACGTCCATGTCGGTGAACATTCCAGCGGTCGCGAGTTTTTCGTGTGCCTTGATCTGGACGAGCAGCCGCTTACGCATTTCGACGAGTTGCGCTCGCTTCGATGTCGAAGCTCTGATCGCGCGCAATTTCCCGGTCGGATGGCGACGTCCGGCCTCGGGACGGAATACCATGAAACGGGCAATGAGTTCCGCATCGATCCGGTCCGTCTTGGCCCGGGTGCCACGGCTGGCGGCAAAGGCCTTGACCTGTGCCGGCGGCAATTGACGCGCGACGATCCGCGCCGCGTCGAGGGAAGCCCATAACCGCCACTCCTGCCCGCCGGTGGCTTCGAAGCAGACCAGGGCGCCACGCCGCCGTGCGAGGGACACCACATGGGCATGGCCCTCCGATGTGTTCGGCAACCGAAGGCGCTTCCGATCGGGCAGGCAATAGATGTCCAGCCAGTCGCGCGAGACATCTATGCCGATGACCTGTTCAGATGATACCGTGTTCATGCTCTCTTCCTTCTGCTCCGCGGTCCTTGTCGGCCGCATCCAACTGTTCGAGATGATGAAAGAGAGACGGTGCTGGCTCGCTAGCAGACGTGGTCAGGCCACAAGGCTCAGACGCCATACACCGCCCCGTCACCAGCCTCGGCCAAGGAAGGTGACGGGGGCAAAATAGCAGATCCGAGATACAGAAGGCTCAGGACTTCGGTAACGGGGGCGTCCCGGTCAAGGGTTTTCGCGCATGTCGAATGTCCCGCTTAACCGCGGTCTTGTCCTTTGAACCGTTGATCCGCTTCCCTATTCGGCGGCCTTCTTTTGAGATCGACCCGGGTACATGCTTCGGTCCGTGGTCGGCGCGGTGGCCGCCAACATGATGCTGGTTCAATGCAATTCCGCTGTGCCCATCTCATTTGCGTGCTCGACATGGTCGGCATCAGTCCTGAGCACGGCATCACCGGAACCGCGTCCCGTGGGGACCTCGAAGGCCCGCGATTAGGCGGGCAGAAGTCTGGAACCTGTGTCGTCAACCGGCATAAAGCACCGGCGTATCGAAGCGGAAGTCGGTGTCATCCTTCCACATCCGGTGCAGGATCACGGCGATACGTCGGGCCAGCGCAACCATTGCGCGCTTGGTGCCCCGGCGGCGCGCGAGTTTCGCCGCCCAGGTTCGCAGCCATGTTGCCCGCCGCGATGCATCATGACGGTGGCAGCCTGGCACAGGGCACGACGCAGGTTGACGTCGCCCGCCTTGGTGATCCCGCCCGAGATGTCGCGCTCGCCAGACTGGTTGCGAGACGGCGTCAGACCGACCCACGGCCCGACCTTTTTCGAGGATGTGAAGCGACCAGGATCATCGATCGCAGATCGGTAGGTCAGTGCCACGACCACGCCAATCCCGGGCATCGACATTAGGCGCAGACAGACCGGATCGTCATGAGCAAGTTGGCGGACATGGCGTTCAAGGCCTGCGAGTTCTCGCCGCAGCGCTGCCCGCGCGCGAAGCATGAGCTCGGTTGCCGCTACCAGCATCGGATTGCCTGCCGCCAGTTCGCGGATCCGCTGTTCGAACCGGCCCCGCGATATGGTGCCGACCTTGAGGCCGAAGTTCCGCAGCAGCCCGCGCAGGGACATTTCCAGCGTGATGAACCCTTGCTGCACGGCCTTCCGGGCGCTGAGCACAGCGCGAACCTCTTGTGCGGAGACTGATTTGCAGTGAACCGGTCGGAACCAGCCGAGGTGCAGCAGGCGCGCGATCCCTTCGGCATCCCGGCGGTCCGTCTTGATCGGCATGGCCTTCAAGGCGCCTTTCACCTGCCGGGTTTCCATCAGCACGACAGGTAGTTCAGCCGCGGACAACCCGCGATGCAGCCATTGCGACAGGGGGCCAGCTTCGAGCCCGATGGCCGCAGCTTCCCCGTCCTGATCGCCGATCCAGCGCAACAGCGCCTCAGGCTCGCTGGCCACCTGCGCCTCCCTCACAATCTTCCCATGCTCGCCGATCACGCAAATTGCGGTCTTCTCAAGCGACACATCCAGCCCAATAAACAGCTTCATCCCGCAGTCCTCCATGTGGATCCAATACGGGAATGGCGCCAGCTTGCCCTCGATCTTGCAACGATAACGGGCGGGTCGCGACGCAGCCCCGTTACGGCATCTCATTGCCATTCATAGCCAGAAGATGACGATGGCGGCGAGAGCGATGGCTGAGAGGAAGATGACCGGGTTTCGGTCGTAACGCGTCGCGACCCGTCGCCAGTCCTTCAGTCGGCCGAACATGATCTCAATCCTGTTGCGGCGGCGGCAGCGACGCTTGTCGTATTTTACGGGCGTCTTGCGGCTTTTCCTACCCGGTATACAGGCGCGTATCTTCTTGTCCTGCAACGTTTCTCTGAACCAGTCGGCATCGAAACCTCGGTCCGCCAGAAGCCAGTCGGCCGAAGGCAGTGCGTCCGAGATGGCCTGGGCGCCGCGATAGTCGCTGACCTGTCCGGCGGTCAGGAACATGCGCACGGGGCGGCCCATGGCGTCACAGATCGCGTGCAGCTTGGTATTCATGCCGCCTTTGGTTCTGCCAATCGCGCGCCCGCGCCCCCCTTTCTTGCCCCCAAGCTGGAGGCCGTGCGGTGCGCCTTGAGGTAGGTTGCATCGATCATAACGGTTGCCGTCTCGGTGCCCTGATCGGCCAACTCGACCAGGATCCTGGCGAAGACGCCCATCTCACTCCACCTGCGCCACCGGTTGTAAAGCGTCTTGTGCGGGCCGTATTCTCGCGGTGCATCCCGCCAGCGCAAACCATTGCGATTTATGAAGATAATTCCACTCAGCACGCGCCTGTCATCGACCCTCGGGCGGCCGCGGCTCTTTGGAAAAAAGGGACGCAGACGCGCCATCTGTGCCTCTTTTAGCCAGAACAAATCGCTCATGATGCAGGTCTCCACTACGCCCCTGCATCACCTTGTCCGTCAAATCTTAATGAGGCCTGAGCCTAGGTTGCCATGCGCGGCTGAAAGATTAAACTATTCATAATTGCCGCATGTTTAGAAGATCTCTATTCACAACAAGGATAGCTTTATGAACCTTCTAATTGGATGATCGTGCTGGTTTTCGCCGCTCTGGTCGCACGCCATTTCATGTCCAAAAGCTTCATGTTCCGGAACCTGATCTGGAGGACAGCGCTGGTCCCCGGCCTGGCTGTTGGCGGCCTTGATGTTTTCTCTTGGAACGACGCAAGCTATTGCCAGCATATTCGCACGCTCTTCGGCGCCGAGAGCATGACCTGTAAATCGGGCCCGTACTTCTCGGGCTGGGGACGTCACACGGGATATCCGTTCACGATCACCATCGCGCGCACTTATGAAGCGACTGCGAATGGATCTTCGATGAATGCGCCGTAAGTGCCACAGCCGAGGGTTCGCTGGACATCTCGCCGCCAAAGCGCTGCTTGCTGCCGAGACTAATGTCGGTGGCCCAAGGCCTCTAGGTCACGTTCGAAAACTCAACGCCCGGCATGCGAGCGTCCTCGAGACCAGAAAGAGCGGCCATCGCTCGATGAGGGCGTTCAGGGTGGAAGGGACGGGCAGGGTGCGCCGCCAAATCGCTATTATGGAATAACTCTGAATTTCATTCTGGTCGCATCTATTCTATAAGTTCACAGTGCCATCTCTAGTTGCAATATTGCAACCGCAAACTGCATATTGACCTAAGGTGCTGGCACTGCGTCATTTCTGCGCCTAACTTGGACCGGAGGCTTCGGCTTCAATGCTGCATGATGATTACTGGAGTACTTCGTAGAATGAACCGCCGTTCCTTTATTGCCGCTACCGCGGCGTCAATTTGCATGGCAGCCGCGCCTGCACTGGCCTACGAGCCCATTACGATCTCTGAGCTCGAAGCCCGCTTCCGTCAGTTCCCAGCGGACATGCGCAAATACCTCCAGGAGACTCTGAAATCGCATGGGCACTACCAAGGTGGCATCGACGGCTCTTGGGGGCCGGGCACAGCACGAGGCTATGAGCTATTGATGCAAACCCCGCGTTATCGGAAGTATGCCCCCACTTGGACCTGGGCGCGTGATGCACAGGTGGTGGAAACCCTCACGTTCTATACGACCGACGCCTGGGTCGACTGACCTAATGTCAAGAAGCGCGGCAGAGATCAGTTGCCGCGCATACGTAGGGAAGCCAGAGCACGTGGTCCTCATAGGGGCTCTGCTGAACAGCGGAGATGCCGACCACCTTACCCTCGCTGGCCACCGCCACGAAGTGCATGTGCTGCGATATGTATCCGCCATGGAAGTACTTTAGACGCTCTTCGATGTCCGCATGATGGGCTTGGAACGCGTAACGCGAGCCGAACTCGTCGCCGAAGATTTGCTCATATTTGATTGTCGCGTCTGTTTCAGCCATTCCTGAACTCCGTTGATCGGCTGAAACTTGCACGCGCCGACGCCTGCCACAAGCTGTTACCGCGGTAACAGCTTGTGGCAGTTTACAAGATGTGGTGGCAGGCATACTCTCAAACTCAATGAGCAGTGCAGTCGAACAGATATTCGGAGATCTCCACCCGGACGCTTTCAAGCTGTTCTCCGGGTCGGCGAGGCATTTCTACGCGAAGCTTCTTGAGCACCTCTCCGACGAGATGTTCGAGGACGCCGGTCTTTCGGCCCGCGGGCAGGTCGTCGACGCCATCAAGGAGTTCTGCCGACGGCACGAAGGGCTCGACCCAGAAGCGAAGACCGACATTGGCGTGCGTGCCAACATGGCCTATGCCCGGCTTCACGAAACCGGTTGGCTTCTCGAACAACGCAACGGCTTCCAGCGTTTCACAGACATCGACCCCACAGCTCGGCTGCTGCTCGACTTCTTGCTAGACGTGAAGTTCGGACGCCTGCGCTCCTACGGCGGCGAAGTCATCAACGTGCTCGCACTCATCGAGAGCGTCGAGAGGGATCCGCAGAGCCGATCCGAGGCCCTCAGGGGCGCCGCAAAGGCATCCCGAGGCTTCCTGAACCACCTGCGTGGGCTCAGCGCCAACATGCGCAAGGCAGAGGAACTGATCGCCACCAGGGCGTCCTTCGCGGACCTCTTTGAGAGTTTCTTCACGGACTACGTCCAGGCGCATCTGATCTCGGACTACAAACAGCTTCATACTCGGGCGAACCCTTTCAGATTCAGAGTCCGTATCCTCGGCATCGCCCGCCGCATTCTTGAAGACGATTTCAGGATCGATGAGATCGCGACCGCCTATCAGCGGGAAGGCAAGTCAGACGATACGACCGCCGCACGCCGAATGGTGATCGACGACCTCAGAACAATTTTGAGAGTTTTCAGTGGCATTGATGACTATCTTGATGTGATTGAGGACACCAATCGCCGAGTGGAGACGAAGATCCGGAACACGATCCGCTTCCTCGACACCATGCGTGAGAGCAACACAGAGGTCCTAGAGCGAGTGCTCAGGTCCGCAGCAGCGCATGCGCTCGATGAAGGCTTCCCTAGTGATGGAACAACAGGCTCCTCGCTCCCATCTGGATCAACGCACCTCTTCACAGCGAACAGCAAGCGCCCCGAGATCAAGCCGACGATGATCCAACGTCCGCAGAAGTCCGAGGCCCAGCGAGCGCATGAAGCCGCGATCATCGCATACCGGGCCCGAAGCCAGGTGCAGCCTGACCAAGTCGACGCCTACCTTCGGGCCAACGTAGAAGGCCGGGGCGCGGTCGAAGGGCGCGAACTGCCCATCGCTTCGCTGGACGACTTCTTCGTTTTCGAACGGCTGAGATCGCTCAACTACCTCGGCGGACGCCTGTCGAAGGACTGGGAGATTTCAGAGTGTCCCGGCACCGTCGAAAACGACTGGATCACCTGCAGAAACTTCCTGATCCGTCCGCGCGGACAGCAACAAAGGGTGCACTGATGGAACTTCGTGAGTTCGCGCAAATCCTCGATAAGGCCGACGATCCGGACGTGCTGAGTGATGCGATCCGGATCGCCATTCAGGCGCTTATGTTCCACCAGGTCATCTACGACGACACCCATTCGGTTCCGTCATCCGCGGTACAAGCCATCAAGGACCACAGAACTTTCTTTGAGCGTTACTTTGCCGTAGCAGGGTATGACCTTGAGATGGACGCCCGAACGCAAATGATTGCGCTCAAGCCGCTCGAGCTCGAGAAGCCTCCATATGCATGGCGCCTCATGCGCCTGAAGAAGGATGAGACCCTCATTCGGATCGCGCTGCGCTACATCTTCGAAAACGGCTTCACCGAGGGAAAGATGGACGGGACAGGGCGCGTGGAAACCGACACCGTGGAGATCGCCGAAGTCTACCAACGCATCGCCCAAGCGACGCCGCCTGGCGAAAACCACCTGGTCGACAACCTTCTGCGTGAGCTGAATCGCAAAGGCATCGTGCGTGTCGGAGACAAGGATCGCGAGACCCGAGTGACCCGTCTGACGATCCTCCCGGGCATCCGCGTGCTTGTTTCCGACACCTATATTGACCGACTTCAGAGCTGGCTTGAAGGCGATCAACAGACCTCGTTCTTGGAGGCGAGCTGAGATGTATGAACTGAAGCGGATCTCGCTCCACAACTGGTATCTCGTCGACGTCCTCGACATCTCGATCCGGGAGCACGCTGCCCTGATCGGGCAGACTGGCGCCGGAAAAAGTTCAGTCCTGGACGCCATCCAGACTGTGATATCTGGCAACAATCGCAACGTCTTGGAGCTCAATGCTGCAGCAGGGGTTCAGCGCGGACGGAGCGTCCGAGATTACGCCCTAGGGTGCGTAAGCGACGTCAATGAGGGCAAGCCGCGTAGAGAACGCTGCGAGACGACCCTCGTGCTCACGTTCCATGACAAGGGCCTTGGCAAGCACATCGCACTTGGTCTTCTCCTGCGTGCCGAACAGGACCTCTCCGAGCAGACGAAGCGTTTCATTGTCGACGGCTGCGACTTCCGGATCGAGGACTTCGTTGAAGGCGGATCGGTAATCTCCCACGACGCAATGGTCGAGCGCATCCGTAAGGAGCACGGCGACAGGGCGATCTCCTTCTACCAAAACAGCACCAAATTCGTGAACGCTTACCTGCAGGTGATGCGTCCCTCCGCGCCTCCGGATGCAAAGCGGTTCCTTCGCAGCTTTGCGAACGCGCTGCAGGCCAAAGAGATGTCGGACCCGACTGATTTCGTTCGTCGCTTTGTTCTCGAGCCGCTGCCTCTTGATGTAGCCGGGGTCCGTTCGTCGATTTCGGTCTGGCGGGAAATGTCCGCTGAGGTGGCCCGCATCGAAGGCATGACAAGCGACCTGTCGACCGTCACATCTCGATTCCAAAAGGGATTCAGCATCAGCAAGATGGAGGGTGAACTTAATGTTGCGTCCTTCGCACTCGATGTCGCTGAGGCCGAGTTGGAAACCCGCAAGCTGCGAGATGAACTGACTTCCAGCCAAGCAGAGCTGAAGACAGCGACAGCACGCTCAGAGGAGCTTTCGGCAGAGGTGAATGACCTCGAAGCCGAGCGCGGCGGACTGCGCCAAAAGCTCACTGAAGTTGATGGCTCTGCCGAACTCGGGCGACTGGATTCAGAACGCCGGCTTCTCGAGGAGCGCAAGGCGAGCCTGCGCCATCGCATTGAATCCGGCCTCATTCCGTACGCCGATATTCGCCACCTGAAGGCGATCACCAGCATGATTCCGATCGTGTCCTCGATCGCTGAGGAAGGCGCCAAATTAACCAAGCTGACCTCTGGCCGGAGCGCGGAAGAATGGGCCTCTGTTGCAGGCGAAATTTCTGAAAAAGTAAGCGGCATCAGTGGGAAGTCCCGCGATCTTCATGTCATCTTGACCCACCTGGATGAGACCCGGGAAGCAGCTATCGAGATGAGGACGAAGCTCCGCGATTTTGGGGACGAAGATGCATCAGCAGGACCTGAAGCCGTCCTAAGTCGAGGGGTAAGGAGTTTCCTTGCTGATCTCGAGCGAGCCGGCATTGGCGCACGATGCCTACCTGATCTCGTAACAGTGAGCGACACGTCTTGGGCCTACGCTCTCGAGGCCATACTCGGCGCTAACCGAGAAGCGATCATCGTTGATGAAGCTCAGGTCGATGCCGCGTTCGAGCTGCTCTACCGCAATCGCAACACCTATGATGGGGTTCGTCTTATCGACCAGCGGCGCTTGCGCAATGTCCGGGCACGCTTGGCAGAGAACTCCATTGCTGAGGTGGTGACTTCGGACGATCCGGTGGTCCGTCAGTTCCTGGAATTCAATGTCGGACGCTACAGCCGCGCCGAGACGGAGGCCGAACTTCGCTCGCTCTCGAGTGGGATCATGCGCAACGGGAAGACCGGCTCAGGAGCCACGCTCCGAGTATTCCGTGATCGTCGGCCGATCCTGGGCAAGACCGCGCAAAGCGCCGCCCGCGGTGAACTGGCGCTTGAACTTACAGAAATGCGCGAGCGCTACGAGAACCTGCAGAAATCCACCCGAGATCTTGAGGCCGCCCAGCAGCGCATACGTGCGCTTTCGGTCATCGATCCTGAAACGCTCTCCAAGGCATTCACGGACCTGAAAGAGGTCCTCACGGCCCTGCGGTCGCTCGCCCAGCGCCGGCAGGCAATGTCCGCCCCAGACACAGGTAACATCGATGCCAGACTCTCTGAAATTGAGGGTAGGCTGGAAGACCTCGGAGCGGAAACTCTGAAAATCGATAAGCGGCGCCGGACTTTGGACATCCAGTGTGGCATCATGTCTGCCAAGCTCGATGACCGCCAGAATGACCTGCTCTCGCTCCGACAGAGCATGTCTGAGGTCAAGGAGCGGTCCCAGGCAGCCATTCCAGAGGCGGTCGCCAGGCTGATCGGTGAAGGCGACTACGAGGTGCCGGTCACCGACGAAGAGGTCGATGCGATCACAGGCCTTCCGATTTCAGAGGCGACGTCCAGGATCGCGGTTCTACGCGAACGCATCTCGGACGTCCGCCAAGAGATCACCAGAGACGGCTCCGCCGGTGCGCTCATCACCCGCGGCAACAATGGCCTGATGTCCTACGCCCAGAAGTGGATGGTCGAAGACGCACCTCTTGGGGAGAACAGCACGGACGCGGAGCGCTTCATCTGGGCCCATTCGCATCTCGACCGCCTGAGCAACCACGAACTCCTGCAATATCGCGAGCGCCTCGAGCGGGCGCGAGACGAAATGGAGACGAGCCTCACGGAAGGGCTCATTGGCCGGATCGGGGAACAGTTCGCTCTCATGGAGGAGCAGCTCGACAGCCTGAACCGCCGGCTCGGAAAGTATTCGTTCGTCGGGCAGACCTATCAATTCCGGAGCACGGTTTCAGCGCAGTTCCTGCCAATCTACCGGCTGGTGACCGCCGAGGTCCCCGCGGATCAATCCGTGCTCGATGTTGCTGACGACGAAAGCCTTCAGGCACTCGACGCGCTGCTCGAGGGTGAGAGCGACGACGTGAAGCGCTACGAGGACTACCGGAACTACTTCAACTTCGAGCTCTTCATCGAACACCCGGATCCCGAGGACGCCGGCCGGACCGTCAGCACACCGTTTTCGTCCGTGCTTGGCAAGCTTTCGGGCGGTCAGCGCCAGGCGCCGTACTACGTGGCAATCGCAGCTTCGCTCGTCTCGGCATACTACCCGAAGGCCACTCCTGGCGACTATGAAGGCATGGGCCTGATGGTCTTCGATGAGGCGTTCAACAAGCTCGACATCCCGAACACGCAGCGGCTCATGGACCTCTTCCGATCGCTCGGTCTGCAGGTGATCGTGGCAGCGCCCGAGGAGAAGCGCAGTTCGCTCATTGAATGCGTCGACAGCGTGATCTCGGTCGGCCGGAACCCCGGCTCGTCTGATGTCTTCATCGACTCTGTCTCGATCGGTGCCAAGGCCAAGGAGCGCATGTTCGCAGAGAACCCAGTTCACCTGAGCGCGGACGCCTTCGAGAGCGTGGGAACGCCAGGAGAATGACCACCAGAACGCGATAGCTGAAAAGACGGCGACTTAGAAAGCCTACCCTCGGTGTTGCGGTCCGGCGTTATTGCGAGAGACACTGTCCCTCCCAGGTCCGACCAACATCGAGGGTGAGCTGGTCCTCAGGGAGACCATAGATCCACTGGGCGACCATGGTGCCAGTGTCCCGATCCAAAGCCCGGCGCAGCTCTCGCTCGGTACGCTTTTCAGAGACTCCGTCCTTGCGCGCCTGAACTGCCTCCATGACGATCTTGGCCGAATTTTCGCAGCTAAGCGCCTTGTGGCTCTGCGCCGATACAGGTGTGGCGGCGAAAAGCGCCATCTAAAGAACTACAAGGTTCCGCATTGTTTGCACCCCTTACACAACCGTATCGCTCACATAGTGATGTGCATACAAAGTGTCATGGCGCCCCTCTGTTCGATTTTGCACAGCAACCCCGCAACGGGTGAGCTCAGTACTCCTGTCCGGAGGCGCACCGCGAACGACGATGTCAACCTCACTGGAGCGGTGTTGCTCGTATCTGCATGTAAAGCTGGTCTCCAAGGAGGTGAATTCGAATGTTGGCGAAACTCTTGCATGTCTTTCACAGAGAGCCAAAATCTGGGCGCCCGACGGTCGTGGGAAAAGTTGACGCCGTCAGAACTCTAACAATGCCCTCTGGGGCGAAGGTAAGAGTTCTGCGCGACGACATTCTCGACCGGGCCCTTGCGAGGTTTGAGAAGTCCTCACGACGGTAGAGCGTCTCGATTGCACCACGTCTCATATGTCCACAGGACCAAGGAGACGTCGATGCCACAAACAGACCACTACGCACAGTTGCTGAAATTCAGAGAACCGCAGCTAAGCGGGCACACACATATGTTCGTTCAGGTGACCGTCACCGAGAACGCCGCAGAAAACGTCGTCACCGGCCTTCCGCTTCGGGCGCCGACTGAAGTCGTGCCCCGGTCTGTTGAGGGGGAGTTGGCTGCGGCAGTGCTCGAAAGCTTTTCGCCAGTTGGGCTGCTGGAGGACAGCACTGATTGGTGGCTTTATCAGAAGGACCTCGTAGCCTGTGATAGCTTGTTCAGAATGCTTCAGGGCGGATTTTCAGAGTTTCATATGGCAGAAGACGATGATCGTCTTTTCAAGATCGACTACACCATCTCCTCCGGCCCCAGAGGTGACGATGGCTTCCGGAAGAGGCACGCAATCACCGAACAAGCGGTGGAATTGGACAAGATATCCCACCGGGCTCAGGCCCTGCTGCGGCATGCGAACATCAATGAGTGGAGCTACCTCTCCGACTTGGCCGAATACTGCGACTACATCCCTCAGCCCAGTGTCAACGCGCCCTAGTTTTCAGACAGAAAAACACGACTCTTTGCACATGATCTTGCAACGGCCGAAGGCGTTGATATCGTTAGCACAAACGATTGATGCCTTGGGCCGAGCCCAAGGGCTAAGGGGTGAACATGCGAAATGACGGGCCGCGGCGCGCGGACAACGAACGCGGTGAGATGTCGGAAGACAACATGGCGCGCCCGGGAAAGGCTTACTCAAGCGGCGCTGTTGAAGACTACGGATGCGGTGTCTGCCGGAAAGAGAGCGGCTACTGGGACAACGATGGTGTTCTGGTGACCGGCAATGAAGGGCAGGGGCGTTCCTACATCTGGACCATAAGAGGTCCTGCAGTTCCTCCAAAATGCTCCCTCTGTGATGTCTGCTTGGCCAAGCTCCTCGAAGGCGGGGGCCTGGAGCTCATCGAAGATCGTCACACTCAAACCAAGCTCGAGCTTAGCGATGCGGCCAAGACCGAGCTTTTCGCACACGGGGCCCGTGCAGTGGTCTCCGACTACTGGGATGTCGTGGGTGCCAGCACAGATACTGCCTCCATTGATCAAGGGGTAATCTTGCCGCCAACCACTGCTCAGATGGACCTCATCCGATCCTTTGCAGAACGCATTTACTCCGGAAGCGACCGGCAGGAGGCAGGCCGTGCCTATGCGCTCTCAGCATTGGCTATGGGCATGAGCGAACGTGATCCAGGCTTCGATACGGCCGCCCAGCGCTACGGGCCGAAGTCAGAGCAGGAGCGCGAGCATGAAGCCCTTTGGGCGGAGATCTACGCCATGGACCTGAACGGCGGACACTAGCAAGCAGACGGACGCTCCAGAGCACGTCACTCATACGCCTCAGGCACATCCACGAAGCCGTAGCGATCACAGCGCCGCGCCAAGAGTTGCACTCGAATTTTGGAACCCGGCGCGCCCCGCACACATTCTATCTGCATGAAAGGCGGCTCAAATGCGCGCTGCTTGCCAACAGATGAGTGCGGCGCACATTGCCTAAGCGCCAGTTAAGATAACCCGAGTAGTCTTCTCTGGCCGATCAACATCGGGTCGGTGAAGGAAAGGAATACGCATGAATGCCTTCACGACGCGCCGAGGCGCATTGAAGCTCGGCCTCGCTTCCGCAGCAGGCCTCGCAGTCCCCTCAATTCTCAGCGCGCAGACCGCCCCCCAGCCGGCCCCCAGCGTGACAGCACCACAGCTCATTCGCTTGGCCAACCCCCTTCCGCCAAATGAAGTGCACGTCTATCCGGACGCGTTCCGGCTCTTCTGGACGCTTTCAGGCGGTCAAGCATGGGTTTACCCCATTCGAGTGGGCCGCGATAGCTTGTACGAACCCGGTGAGTACTACGTTGGCGCCAAGAAAGAGTGGCCATCGTGGACTCCAACGCCCGGTATGATCGAGCGGGAACCTGAAAAGTACCAGAAATACGCAGATGGCATGCCGGGTGGCCCTGGCAATCCACTCGGCGCACGCGCGCTGTACCTCTTCACGCCCGAGCGTGGCGACACCTATCTGAGAGTGCACGGGACCGATGACCCGGGCAGCATAGGGCGCGCCGTTTCAAACGGCTGTGCCGGCCTCATCAATGACCAGATCGTTCAACTCTACGACCAGGTGCCGATGAACGCGCGGGTCGTGCTGCACCCGAAGGAGCTGGTGTAACCACGACGTTCGTAAGAGAGGGCGCCAAATCGACTTTGGCGCCCTCGCGTTTGGGTATCACAGAGCTTGAACTTAGCGTTGCCGACAGCCGCTCGGGCTCACTCTGAAATCAAAGCGCCGACCACGCCATCCTTTCGGTAGCGTCCGACTTCCAATGCAGCTTTCAGATCGTCATAGGCCCACCCAATCAGACGACTGAAGTTGCGGGTCACATCCGCTTCCTCACTGATCTCTCCAACCTTGCGAGAGCCGAGGACATCCCATTCAAGTGTGGGCTCTCCATCCTCTTCGTTGAAGGTTGCTTCTGCGACAATGGCGAAGAAGTCGTCTCCTTTGCGCACCGCCTCAAGAGCGCTTTTCTGCATCGACAGAAAGCTCATGAGAGACCATGCAAGCACCACCCTTCCGGGCTGCCCATCCAACACAATGGTATCCTCAAGGTCAGCCCAGTTTTGGGTACATGCCAAGGCGGCGAAGTTCCTCTCCGCGTGCTGGCGATCTTCGCTCAAATCCTCCGACTTCATTTCTAGGATGAAGTGCCGCGGCAGCTGTATCATGCGCCGGCCCTGCTCGGTTTCGAAAACGATTGATACGCGGTCTTCATCCAGCTCGGGCGCCTCATCAAGTCCGCTTTCGCGCTCGTCGATGACGCTTATGACGGATGCCAGCCTCTCGGCGACATGGCCGTCGTCTCGGTAGAGACCTGCAGCAATCGCCGTCGCCAGGTAATCGCGCTTCTCGACGAAACTACCGTAGACGTACTTCATTCCGACGTCTCGATCGACGTCGCCAAGGTCGTAGGACATGAGGAAATCCCACTGCAGATCGTCTGGCTCACCGTTCTCATCACGGGTTGCTTCCGCAATGAAAACAAAGAAGTCGTGGCCAGCCTGAAGAGCGATGTAGGCGTCGTCATGAGCCACAAGGAGGCGTGCCAACGCCATCTTAAGCAGCTTATTCCCTGTCCAGCCTTCTACAACTTCGATGTCCTGCAGGTCTTTAGCGTAGGGCGAGCACGAGAGCATGGCGAGGTCTAATTCATTCTTCTCTCGCCCTTCCATCGCTTCGCTGCGATCAATCTCCAGAACCAAGTCTCTAGGGAGCGGCAGCGCGCCGCTGATCTCGTCGCCAGCGATGAAGATGTTGATAACGTACATGAAAGTCCCCTGATGCCTCGCCTGCAGAAAAGCCTTTCCCGCAGGGGAGAGCAAGGGCAGCCGGCGAACTAGCGTGACGTTGTCTGCCGAAATAAATGGGGTGGTGCTATTGCTGAATCCAAGGAGAAGAAACAGACAGCTGGCGGACGTCGGCCAACGCCTTCAGGTAAGAGACCCGATGCCCCGCTAGGATCATTTCGAGCAGGGAACGATCCTCTCCTGTCGGGATGCTGCCTAGCGCGCGCAGCTGAAAATCTTCGCCGTACCCAGGCTTCCGCGACTTCTCTTGGAGAGTGCGCATCAGGGTCCGGATCCCACTCCATTCATCATCACGTGCCAACCCCGGAAAGCCAGAACTTCTGTCACTCGTTTTCGCAGCAATGCTCGAGGCGGTATAGAAGATCCAATCCTTGGTCGCCTGATCACTCGCAAACTCTGAAAATGCAGACGCGCGCGCCAAGGCTAGACGCTTCGCAATAGTCACAACCACGGAAATCATTGTTCTGATATAGAAAACCCTTGATGTCGCCGTATTATGCTTTCACGGTCCCGTTGAGTGTACGTCAAGGAGTTCGACACATGACGATTGGTAGTATGGTTAAATCGCGTCTGATGAGCACTAGGGCCATGCTGGTGCTCCCGCTCGCCACAGCGGCGGCACTTATGTCGGCTGAGCCTGCTTCTGCTGCCGGCCGGATGTATTATATGGATAACTACTCTGCCAACTGCCAGGGCGGCACCGACGAGGGTATGATCTGGGTCGGCAGCGGAAAGTTCTCGGTTTCATCTACCATGTACGAGCGCACGTCTGCCCTGAAGAACCTCGGAAACGGATGGGTCCAGGCCAAGTACGCCGCGTCGACCGAAGGAATGGTGGACGGGGAATATGTTCTCAAGGTGAAGACCGAAGATAGCAGTGTGACCATCCGGTCCGACGAGGGGGAAGTTCACGGCACGCGCTGCCGTTGATAATCCTCCAAGCATGATCCCAGAATCTAAACAGATAGGTCAGCGTAGCGATGCGCTGGCCTTTTGCCCTGCAGACTCATCGAGAGGCTAAGACCATCAAGCTTCTCGGGCGCCTCTACTGCTGCCGAAGAAAGACCAAGACGACTGAACTACCGATTCCACAAAGCGTATCCGCCTTCCTGAGCAAAGCGGGCGTTCGAACCGCGGTGAACAACCTGATGCAGGTTAAGAAGCCCCCCGTCGGAGACGTACAGATCAACGAGCTCGCCGGGTCAACAAGGCAACTAGGGTCCAGACCAATGAATTTCACAGCCAGAACAAGACGGTTGCGGCGAGCATGATCGCAGAGAAGAACGTTTCCGGACAGCGGTCGTATCGTGTGGCTACGCGCCGCCAGTCCTTTAAGCGACCGAACATGATCTCGATGCGGTTGCGCCGTTTGTAACGCCTCTTGTCGTATTTCACCGCCTTCTTGCGGGATTTCCGGCCTAGGATGCAAACCTATATCCCCTTGTCTTTCAAAGCTTCTCTGAACTAATCGGCATCATCGTCCCGATCTTCCAAAAGCCAGCCCGCCCTCGGCAGGCTGCCCAGCAGTGCCGCCGCGCCAGGGCCGTGATGCGGGTGCGCAAACTCGTTGCTGATGCTCCAGCCATCGCGGCAATTGTCATTCCGCTCCTCCTGGCGCGCGAAGCTCTACGGACGGAGCTCGCCAAGCTGCACAAGATGCTCCTTGATGCCGTGCGTGTGGACCCCGTGTGTCGCCGCCTCATGACCGCGCCCGGCGTCGGCCCGATCGTCGCCTTCACGTATAGGGCCTGTGTCGACAACCCGGCTCGCTTCAGTCGGTCGAAATGCGTGGGTGCGCACTATGGCCTCACGCCACGCCTCTACCAATCGGGCGAGACGGCGAGAGTCGGGCGTATCTCGCGCTGCGGCGACGCCTTGATGAGAAGCGCGCTGTATGAGGCGGCGCTGGTCTTGTTGACCAATTCTCGCATCCCGCGTTGGAGCAGCCTCAAGTCCTGGGGCGTTGCCGTGGCGCGGCGCCAAGGTTTCCAGAAGGCGGTTGTCGCCGTGGCGCGCAAACTTGCCATCGTGCTGCATCGCATGTGGCGGGATGACACCGAGTTCCGCTGGTCTTCTGCTCCCGCAGCCTGAACCTCGCATCAGAACACCGAACTCCTCCGGCTCGGAGGGGCCCTGCGGAGACGACGGAAGGGGGCGAGACCGTGGAAACTCGAGCGGCACCGCAGTGACCGCGCGGCTCAGATGGCTCCGCCTACTTCCTCTGATCCCATCATGAGGCGTCAACCATGCCGACCTCGGAGAGAAGAACGAGCCCCGCAGGTTCAACGTACCGAGAAAAGAGCATTAAACCTTGGAAGGGGAGTTGACCCATGATCTCCGAATAGAGAAGAAGTTTCCCTGGGCAGCCTCGGTCAGGATCAGCTTCTCGAGCGTCAGGTCAGATACCGCCCGCCGCAGCCTCAGGTTCTCCTTCTCGAGGTCCTTCAGTCGCGACAACTGTGGCCGGTTCATACCGCCATTCTGCTTACGCCGCCGGTAGAACGTGTGCTGCGATATTCCGATCTGGCGCACCGCATCTGCCATCGACAGGCCCTGGCCATGCAGCACCTCGACTTGGCGCAGCTTGGTGAAAATGTCTTCAGGCTTCTCACGCTTTCCAGCCATTCCGTAGTCCTCCTGTTCGCCGAAATCCTATCCGATTTCCGGCTTCGTGGGTGGACCACTTCAAAGGGGCTGGCTCAGACATTGATCTGTCGATCGTGCTCGATGAGGAGGCCACAGCAACAAGCCTTCCCATCAACGTATCCCTCATGAACGCCGACCCGGAGACAGCGATAGCCGGCTCGGACCGCGCCGCGGATATTCGCATAGACACGAGTTCTCTGGTCTCGCACCCATTGTCGCCAAAGGCTGCCGGCAGCATACGCCTGGTGGACCCTCAAGCGTGGATGACGGCAGAGATCATCGGAGAGGCAGATCCCCTGCAGGAAAGCTCTTTCAGCTTCCAGTTGGATTTCGCAAGCGACCCCTGGAACGTCTCGACGGATATCCCGACCCTCAAAAGCGACGGTGCCGGCCTTTACATCACCAAAGGCAAAACCTCCGGATATTCGGGCTATTCACCGAGCCAATGCTGGGAGGCAGTTTTGCACGATTCCAGCGGCGCGCAGGCAGCTGAGACGCTGACTTGCGGCTCCCATGAACTGGTCGCGCCAGGATATGCCCATGCGCCCGCAGGCGGAAGCTATGTCACGAGTTCCCTGCAAACGTACGATCGCCTCGTGCTCACCGATCCCACGGGACATCGACATGAGATCAACTTCAATGGAAATCCCGGTCCAGGTGGAGCAGAACTGACTTTGAGATCGCTTCGGATCAGCAACTGAGGCCTTCGAGAAACCGTCACTCCACGGCCATCGCGACAAAGACGAAGATCGGCCGAGAAATCTTCGGCAGAGCCTTCAGCCAAAACTTGCATTGAAGAGGCGCATCTGTTTCTTTCAGGGCTGTCAGCGTCATATTTAGGCGCTTGAGTTTCGGTCAATTTGAATCAGAAGGTTTTGACATGAACTATTTCACCCGGGTCGTCGCATGCGGCGCGTGCATCTTGCTGTCCTCTGCCGCCGCAGCACTTTCAACCTGCCCCACAGCGGATAGTCTCACCCACGGGGTCTTCATCAAATATGACGACGGCAGCATCAGCCGGATCACCCCTTTCGATGAAACGACCAACTTCGAAGAGGTCGTCTATGACGATAACGACCGATACGGCTACGTCATGGCCGGCGGGGTCCTGGTGCAGAGATCCTTCACCTTCAAAGGGATCCACATCTCCGCCAAATCCGTGATGGATGTGAGTTTCACCGGGGGAAGCGTCGACATCGACAACATGGAAGAGGGGAGCGACCTCTTCCTCGAGTTCACCAAAACGCGGGCCGGTGGGCCTGTGCAAGGCAATGTCACGATCGATGTGGGAGAGACATCCACGCTCGATATCGGTGAATGCTCCTATGCGGCGACCGCAGTCACGGTGACGGAAAAATCGGATACAGAGAGAGCCGTCTTCAGGCTCTACTGGCTCCCTCTTCTCGGCGTATCCGTCTACAGGCACATTTCAGATAGCTCGGGCGAGTTTCCATATCGGGCGATGGAGATCCTGGACGATTTTCCGTATGATCGTGGATGAGCCATTCTAGCAACTGTATCCGTCATGCGCCTTGAAGGCCCCATGGTTTACGCGCTTTGCATAGAGCGTTGGCGATATTGACGAGCTTTCGTGCGACCGCAGTGATGATGACCTTGTGCGGTTTTCCGGCGTCGCGCAGTCGCTGCGCGAAGGCTTTCAGGGTGGGGTTATGATTTGCTGCGACGAGGGCGGCCTGGAAGTGGACATGCCGCAGGGCGCGCCGCCCTCCGGCGATGGTTCGTTTGCCCCGCAACGCACCGCTGTCGTGCGCTATAGGAGCGAGCCCCGTCAAGGCTGCGGCCTGTTCTCCGGATATGGCCCCGAGCTCGGGCATTTCGGCGATGAGCATAGTGCTGGCAACCGGGCCGACCCCAGGAATGGAGCGCAGGATGCGGGCGGTTTCGGCCAGTGTTCCATCGGCCGCAACTGCCTGCTCAATCCGTTCTTCCAGCTCTGAGATCCTGGTATCTAACAGAGCCTTCAACTCCACGTCCATGTCGGTGAACATTCCAGCGGTCGCGAGTTTTTCGTGTGCCTTGATCTGGACGAGCAGCCGCTTACGCATTTCGACGAGTTGCGCTCGCTTCGATGTCGAAGCTCTGATCGCGCGCAATTTCCCGGTCGGATGGCGACGTCCGGCCTCGGGACGGAATACCATGAAACGGGCAATGAGTTCCGCATCGATCCGGTCCGTCTTGGCCCGGGTGCCACGGCTGGCGGCAAAGGCCTTGACCTGTGCCGGCGGCAATTGACGCGCGACGATCCGCGCCGCGTCGAGGGAAGCCCATAACCGCCACTCCTGCCCGCCGGTGGCTTCGAAGCAGACCAGGGCGCCACGCCGCCGTGCGAGGGACACCACATGGGCATGGCCCTCCGATGTGTTCGGCAACCGAAGGCGCTTCCGATCGGGCAGGCAATAGATGTCCAGCCAGTCGCGCGAGACATCTATGCCGATGACCTGTTCAGATGATACCGTGTTCATGCTCTCTTCCTTCTGCTCCGCGGTCCTTGTCGGCCGCATCCAACTGTTCGAGATGATGAAAGAGAGACGGTGCTGGCTCGCTAGCAGACGTGGTCAGGCCACAAGGCTCAGACGCCATACACCGCCCCGTCACCAGCCTCGGCCAAGGAAGGTGACGGGGGCAAAATAGCAGATCCGAGATACAGAAGGCTCAGGACTTCGGTAACGGGGGCGTCCCGGTCAAGGGTTTTCGCGCATGTCGAATGTCCCGCTTAACCGCGGTCTTGTCCTTTGAACCGTTGATCCGCTTCCCTATTCGGCGGCCTTCTTTTGAGATCGACCCGGGTACATGCTTCGGTCCGTGGTCGGCGCGGTGGCCGCCAACATGATGCTGGTTCAATGCAATTCCGCTGTGCCCATCTCATTTGCGTGCTCGACATGGTCGGCATCAGTCCTGAGCACGGCATCACCGGAACCGCGTCCCGTGGGGACCTCGAAGGCCCGCGATTAGGCGGGCAGAAGTCTGGAACCTGTGTCGTCAACCGGCATAAAGCACCGGCGTATCGAAGCGGAAGTCGGTGTCATCCTTCCACATCCGGTGCAGGATCACGGCGATACGTCGGGCCAGCGCAACCATTGCGCGCTTGGTGCCCCGGCGGCGCGCGAGTTTCGCCGCCCAGGTTCGCAGCCATGTTGCCCGCCGCGATGCATCATGACGGTGGCAGCCTGGCACAGGGCACGACGCAGGTTGACGTCGCCCGCCTTGGTGATCCCGCCCGAGATGTCGCGCTCGCCAGACTGGTTGCGAGACGGCGTCAGACCGACCCACGGCCCGACCTTTTTCGAGGATGTGAAGCGACCAGGATCATCGATCGCAGATCGGTAGGTCAGTGCCACGACCACGCCAATCCCGGGCATCGACATTAGGCGCAGACAGACCGGATCGTCATGAGCAAGTTGGCGGACATGGCGTTCAAGGCCTGCGAGTTCTCGCCGCAGCGCTGCCCGCGCGCGAAGCATGAGCTCGGTTGCCGCTACCAGCATCGGATTGCCTGCCGCCAGTTCGCGGATCCGCTGTTCGAACCGGCCCCGCGATATGGTGCCGACCTTGAGGCCGAAGTTCCGCAGCAGCCCGCGCAGGGACATTTCCAGCGTGATGAACCCTTGCTGCACGGCCTTCCGGGCGCTGAGCACAGCGCGAACCTCTTGTGCGGAGACTGATTTGCAGTGAACCGGTCGGAACCAGCCGAGGTGCAGCAGGCGCGCGATCCCTTCGGCATCCCGGCGGTCCGTCTTGATCGGCATGGCCTTCAAGGCGCCTTTCACCTGCCGCGTTTCCATCAGCACGACAGGTAGTTCAGCCGCGGACAACCCGCGATGCAGCCATTGCGACAGGGGGCCAGTTTCGAGCCCGATGGCCGCAGCTTCCCCGTCCTGATCGCCGATCCAGCGCAACATCGCCTCGGGCTCGCTGGCCACCTGCGCCTCCGTCACAATCTTCCCGTGCTCGCTGATCACGCAAATTGCGGTCTTCTCAAGCGACACATCCAGCCCAATAAACAGCTTCATCCCGCAGTCCTCCATGTGGATCCAATACGGGAATGGCGCCAGCTTGCCCTTGATCTTGCAACGATAGCGGGCGGGTCGCGACGCAGCCCCGTTACGGCATCTCGTTCTCTCTCAAAGCCAGCAGATTACGGTCGCAGCGAGTGCGATTGCTGAGAAGAAGGTTTGCGGGCAGCGGTCATAACGGGTCGCAACCCTCCTCCAGTCCTTGAGCCTGCCGAACATTATCTCGACCCGGTTGCGCCGTTTGTATCTGCGATTGTCATACCGGACGGGCGTCTTCCGTTTCTTCCGGCCCGGGATGCAAGGACGTATCTTCTTGTCCTGTAAGGCTTCTCTGAACCAATCGGCATCATAGCCACGATCTCCGAGCAGCCACTCCACGTTGGGCAACCCGCTGACCAGGGCACGCGCCCCGATGTAGTCGCTGACGGGTCCGGCAGTCAGGAACAGGTCGATGGGTCGGCCCTGGCTGTCGCAGATCGCGTGCAGCTTCGTATTCATGCCGCCTTTGGTTCGGCCAATCAGACGCCCCCCTTTTTGACGCCCAGGCTGGACGCCGTACGATGGGCCTTCAGATGAGTTGCGTCGATCATCACGGTCGTCTCCTCACCGTGCTCGGCCGCCAACCCCGCCATGATCCGGGCGAAGACACCCCTGTCGCTCCAACGCTTCCAGCGGTTGTAGAGCGTCTTGTGCGGGCCGTATTCCCTTGGCGCATCTCGCCACCGCAAGCCATTGCGATTGATGAAGATAATCCCGCTCAGGACACGCTGGCCGTCAACCCTGGGCTTGCCGTGCGACTTGGGGAAGTAAGGCTCCAGACGCGCCATCTGCGCATCGCTCAACCAGAAAAGATCAGACATGTTCACCGCTCGTCTTCGAATGGTGAATCACGCGCGCCCCACCAAATCAATGGGTCCTGACCCTAAGAAGAAACTTTAGAAGGAATTTGCGGAGGACAAAAATCCTCCGCCTTCGTTCAGTTTCAGTTGAACCTGAACCTACTTCCTCGGAATGAAAGACACACAGACAGATCCGAGATTGACGTTCTCCCATCTCATGGGCGGCCTTGCGCAAGCGGACGGCATGGCGCCGCACGCCGGCCGCATCCTGGGATATCTGATGATGTCGCTCGAGCCCGTGCCCTTTTCCGATCTCTCCGACATCCTCGGCATCAGCCGCGGCAGCGTGAGCGAAAACACCCGACGCCTGATCGAGCATGGCGTGATCGAGAAGGTCCGCAAGGACGGCGACCGACGCGATCACTTCCAGATCCAAAGCTCCAACGAGGAAGCGATCTTTGAACGCTCCCGGCAAAGGGTAGAGCGCAACCTCGAGACATTGCAGGCCTTCCGAGACAGCACGCCGATCGACGCCACCCAGAAACGGCGGCTCGGCGGCATGCTGGCCTACATGCAGGCTCGCATGGATTTCGAAAAATCCATGGCGGAGCGCACCACCCATAACAAAAAGACGAGTTCATCATGACCGGCGTGCCCGCAGGTACTGCGCCCACCTCTCTTGGCTTTCGCCGCAAAACGGGTCTGCCGATCGGCCCGATCCTCGCTCTCACCCTCTCCGGTGCCCTCGCCGCATGTATGGTCAGCGCTCCCGGCCAGACGGGGGCAGCCAGCAACGATCAACCCTCTGCGGCTGTCGAGGCCGGGGGAGGGGGCGCGGCGCAATCGGTGCAGGTCATCCACTCCGTGGCCCATACTGCCACACGGCTTGTCTCCGCGGACGGTCAGACCAGACCTCTTCGAACGGCACAGGTGACAGCGCGCGCATCGGGCATCGTGGAAGCTCTTCACGCCCACAAGGGGGACAGGCTCTCCAAGGATGATCCCATCCTCTCGCTTTCGGTCCCCGATTTCGAGGCTCGGGCCGCAGAGGCCGAAGCACGGCTGATCGAGGCGCGGCGCACGGCGGAAAATAACGCCAAGCTGAACGCTCGGGGGCTCATTACCGAAGATTCCCTGCAAGCCGCCCGAGCCCTGCTCGCGGCCGCCGAAGCTGGCTGGGCAGCAATCGAAGAGGAGCGCGACAACCTCACCTTGCGTGCCCCCTTCGCGGGCACGCTGGCATCTCTCGATGCCGAGATCGGCGAGACAATCTCGGACGGCGCGCAGCTCGGGCAGCTCATGGACCTCTCGTCCCTTCTGGTCGAGATCACAGTTCCGCAGATCAACATCTCGGACATCAGCCTGGGTCAGGACGCGGCGGTCACCCCCGTGGGGGGAGAGAAGATCATCGGCACGGTACGCTATATCTCGCCGGCGGCCGACAGCGCCACGCGCAGTTTTCCTGTGGAAGTCGTCATTCCGAACTCGGGACGACAGATCCGCGCCGGCATGAGCGCAAGCGTCGGCCTCGCAGGCAAGAGCTTCAAAGCCCATGAGGTGCCATCGGCCTATCTTGCCCTCTCGGGTGCCGGAGAGCTCCTGGTGAAGACCTATGAGCAGGGGGTGGTGAAGGCCTGGCCCGTGGAGGTCGTCTCCTTCGGGCCAAGGGCCGTAACGGTCACCGGTCTTCCAATGGAGGCCAGCATTATTACCGTCGGACAAGGGTTCGTGCGGGACGGAGACGCCGCGGCGCTGGAGGACGCGCAGTGAACGCCCACATCGCCGCATCGTTCAGCCGGGCCAAGGTTGTCGTCATCGCCTTCCTGATGATCCTGGCCTTCGGCATCGTCTCCTATGTCTCCATCCCGAAAGAGAGCAATCCCGAGGTCTCCATTCCGATGGTCTTCGTGAGCGTGTCTCTCGACGGGATATCTCCCGAAGATGCCGTCAGCTCGCTGGCCAAGCCCCTGGAGGCAGAGCTCTCGGCAATCGAGGGGCTCGATACCTACACATCGACCGGCTACGAGGGCAGCGCCTCGATCCAGCTCAAGTTTGACGCCGGCTTTGACGCAGAGCAGGCGATCGACGATGTGCGCGAGGCCGTCGACCGCGCCAAGGTGAACCTGCCGCAGGACGCCAATGACCCCGAGGTTCGGGAAATCAACACCTCGCTCTTTCCCATCATGACCCTTGCGCTCTCCGGCGCCATTCCCGAGCGCACGCTCAACTCGATTGCTGATCGCCTTGCCGATGAAATCGAGGCTCTGCCAGGCGTTCTCGAGGTCGACGTTGGCGGCAAGCGCGACGAGCAGGTGGAGATCCTCATCGATCCAGTGACATTCGCCACTTATGATCTGTCGCTCAGCAACGTGATGAGCCTCATCACGGCCAACAACAAGCTGATCGCCATAGGCGCTCTCAACTCCGGCGATGGCCGCATGGTTCTCAAGATCCCCGGCCTCATCAAGAGCGTCGAGGAGATCCTCGATCTCCCGATCAAGGTGGAAGGAAGCACGGTTGTCACTGTCCGTGACGTGGCCACCATTCGCAGCTCCTTCGTCGACCCTCAAAGCTTTGCGCGCATCGATGGAAGTCCATCAGTGCCTCTGGAGATCAAGAAGAAGTCCGGCGCCAATATCATCGAGACGGTGGCCGGTGTGAAGGCCGTTCTGGCTGCGGCCGAAGGGATTTGGCCCGACGGTCTCAAGGCGACCATCCAGACCGATGAATCCGAACAGGTGGTCGATCTTCTCGGCGACCTGCAGAACAACGTGCTCGCCTCCATCTTGCTGGTGGTGATCGTCATTCTCTTCTTCCTCGGTCCGCGCAGCGCTCTTTTGGTGGGGCTTTCCATTCCCGGAGCCTTTCTTTCCGGGGTCGCCGCGCTCTGGATGTCCGGTTTCACGATGAACCTGGTGGTCCTTTTCGGACTGATCCTTGTGGTCGGCATGCTCGTCGATGGGGCGATCGTCGTGATCGAATATGCCGACAAGCGCATGGCCGAGGGCGCCGATCCGAAGCTCGCCTTCAAGGAGGCCGCAAGCCGGATGGCCTGGCCGATCATCGCGTCCACCGCCACGACCCTGTCTGTCTTTCTGCCCTTGCTCTTCTGGCAGGGGATGGTCGGACAGTCCATGCGCTACCTGCCGATCACCGTCCTGATGACCTTGACCGCGTCGCTGGTCATGGCCCTGATCTTCATCCCGGTTCTCGGCGGTGTTTTGAGCCCGCTGCGCAAACGCGAAACGGCAGTCGTTGAAGGACCTGTCGATCCGCGCAGGGCAGGGGGCCTCATGGGGCTTTACGCACGGCTTCTCGAGACCACGATCACGCGCCCGAAGACAACGCTCGCGGTCCTGACATTGGCGCTCTTCTCGATCGTTGCAGGCTACGGCACCTACGGGCACGGGGTGATCTTCTTCCCCGGTGACGAGCCGGATGTGGCGCAGGTGCAGATCCTGGCGCGGGACAACCTTTCGCTCGATGGTCGAGACTAGCTTCGGCGCAAAGCAGAAGCCCGACTTCTCGGCCGGCCGCATATCGAGAGCCTCTATGCGCGCGCCAATGTTTCGGGCGGACACGAGTCCTCGGATCAGGTCGGCACCATACAGGTGAAATTCACCGACTGGCAGACCCGCCCTGCCGCCGAGACGATCATTGCCGATCTGCGTCAGGTGCTGGGCGATATCCCGGGTGTCCGGGTCGCGATCGAGGCGCAGTCCCGGGGGCCCTCCGGCGGCAAGCCCATCGCCCTGGAGATCACCGGGCCGGATGCGGACCGATCGCGGGCCATCGACATGCTCGTTGAAGAGATGACCCGCATTGGGGGGCTCACGGATATCTCCGATACCCGCACCCTGCCGGGGATCGATTACGAGATCAGGGTCGATCGCAACGAAGCCGCGCGGTTTGGCGCCAGCCCCGACCTCATCGGCCAGGTGGTTCGCCTGATGACCTCTGGCGTCAAAGTGACGGATTTTCGGCCCGGCGACAGCACCGACAGCATCGACATCCGCATGCGCTTCCCCGAAAGCCATCGCTCCTTTGACGACGTCCGGAACCTGCGGATTCCTACCGGAACCGGCATGGTGCCGATCGGAACCTTCGTCGAGATGGCCCCGGTGGCGCGATCCGGAAAGGTTCTGCGCATCGACGGGCAGACCGTTGACCAGCTCGAAGCCGGCGTCGGACCGGGCGTTCTTCCAAGCGAAAAGACGAAGCAGCTGGAAGCCTTCATTGCCAGCGCCGATTTCGGGGAGGCCAAGGTGTCGACCAAGGGGGAAACCGCCGATCAGGCCGAGGCCATGCAGTTCCTGGTGATTGCCTTTGTCGCGGCCATTGTCCTCACGCTGATGATCCAGGTGATGCAGTTCAACTCGATCATGCAGGCGCTGGTGGTTCTCTCCGCGATCATCTTCTCCATTGGCGCGGTGCTCATTGGGTTGATGGTGACCGGCAAAGCCTTCGGTGTTGTCATGGGGGGCATTGGCATCATTGCCCTCGCTGGCATCGTGGTGAACAACAACATCGTCTTGATCGACGCCTACAACGAAAAGTGTCGCGAGGGTTGGCTCCCGCTTTCCGCAGCCCTGATGACCTGCACGGATCGCCTGCGGCCGGTTCTGCTCACCTCCGTCACCACGGTTCTCGGCCTTGTGCCGATGACCCTCGCGATGAGCATCAATATTCCGGGCCGCGAGATCACCTTTGGCGCGCCTTCGACGCTCTGGTGGGTCGATCTTTCAATGTCGATCGCAGGGGGGCTCACCTTTGCAACCCTCCTGACACTGCTGGTCACCCCGGCGACCCTTGTGCTGCTTGATCGCAAGGATCGGCTGACGGAGCTGCGCTGCGCGTCTGCGGGGTGAAATGCGCGATCTTGCAGGGCGGACGGGCCGCCCTGCAGCCCCTCTTTCCAGCTCCTGCACTCCTTGCCTGCGTCCGGCCGCTCGGGCGGGCACAAAAGAAGAAATCTTCACCTCGCACGTTTCGGGACCGAGAAAAGGGCCGCATCTCCGGGGCAGAGACACTGCAAAGATGGAACCATCGCCCATGATTTCCGCAGTCGAAACCAGCCGACTTCATGCCGCCGCCGGCAGGATTGGCGAGACCGCTCCCGACATCGATCGCAGGTTCTTGCACGATGCCGATGGCTCGATGGCCGAGTTCATCTTTGCCAGCGAAGGCCGTCCGGCTGAAAATGCCCGTGCCCTTGTGTCGGCAGGGCTGGTCGATCCCAACAGCCCCTGCGCAGTGGCCCTTCAGGAGTTCGATGATCGGGACCGTCCGACTCTCGAAGCGTGGAAGGAGCCGGAAGATCTGCGGGCCAAGACGCGCCAGGCCGCAGAGGGCATCAGGGACATGACCGCCGAGCGCAGCCAGCGCCTCACCGCCATGGCCCTCATCAAGAAGCTCGACCCCCCGCAATACCAGGGCAGCATCACCCATTCCTACATGGCCGATCACTTCGAAACGATGACGACCTGGGGCAAGGAGATGAACTGCCCAACCTCCACAGAGATCGCCTCCAAGGCCTTTGCAGAATGCACGATGACCGGCGTGGCCCTGCGCGACAAGGTGATCAGCCGCAGTCCGGAGGTCAAGCTGGTTCTCCACGGTCAGGATCAACGCTGACCTGGTTTTGCCGCCAAGGCTTTGAGCAGAACGACAACTGGCGCCGGGGTTTCATTCCCGGCGCCAGTCAATTTTGCCTTTGCGTCGTCACAAGACGTCAGCCATCGAGGAGATCGTCTCCCGGAAGCCTGGAGACGGTAAAGAGAAGATCTTCGTAATCTTTATCCCCTCCGCCAAGAAGGTCCTCAAAGCCGATGGCAACCCCCTCTCCGCCGGCGGTAACGCCGGAGACCACATGCTCGATCCCATCAACGTTGAGACTTTTCGAGAAGCTGTGGAACACGGTCAGCGACGTGGCTACATCGTTCACCGCCAGGAATATGTCGGCCCCATCCTCGACGGAGGCGGTCTCTCCAGCACGGGTCAAGAACTGGAAGCTATCGTCATCGCCGAGTTTGCGAGCCCATTTGGCGCCATCCTGCACCAGGAAGAAGCCCAGGCTGTGACCCGCTTCGATGCCATCGACCGTCAGCATGTCCCCTTTCGCTTTCTTGGCGTTTTCAGACAGGATCCTCACATCGGTGATCTCCCCCTCCTCGGTTATCTCATAGATACCAAGGGAGTTTTGCTTGCCCGAGTGCCCATGGGTGGAGAGCCGGACTTCGAAGCTCGTCATCCCATCCCCTTCAAGGAAGGCCTGATTGACCACGCCGTTGACGTTCTCCTCTGCCACCTCACGGCGCTCCTCGAGATCGATCAAGTAGCGCTCGTGGCTCAACACGGTCGCCCCTTGAAGGGAGACGGCCATGAACTCGCCCCCATCGAAATCCCCCTTCATCACGAAGAGCTCGTCCAGATCGCCGTCCTGATCTGTGTCCACGCCGACCGATGGCACGCTCAGATCAACCTCGACATCGGCGCGCGAGAAGCTTGCACCTTCGAAGACGATCTCATCTTCGGGAGCAATTTCGCCGAACGTCGCCTCCTCTACGACCGAGGCAGACAAGAGAGACGGGGCAATGAACGACATGGCTGTAGGTAGAGCCATCTGTGTTTCGGCCACCTCTTCCACTTTCTCCAGGGAGAAGGAGCGGAAATCGAGAAGGTAGCCGTTCGTGGCCGGGTCCCCGTCGAAGGTGAAGCGCAGGGTCTGAAGCCCGGCCTCGAGCGCGATCTCTGCACTCTCCGTCTCGGTGAAGGAGGTTCCACTGAAGGAACTCGATGCGCCATTGCTGTCTTCCAGCGCAAAGACATTCAGCGGGCTGCCGTCCTCGAGAGAAACCGAAATGGTATTGCCACCGATCGGTGTCTTGGCGAGCAAGCTAAGATTGTAGCTGCCTGCCGCCGCGACATTGATGGTGTATTCAACCCATTCGCCTGGCTCGATGTAGCCGATATCGGCCGTGGCCCCCACGAGTTCGACATCGGTATCGCTCCGCAGGCTATGCGCCCCATCCCGACCCTCGTCGTCGTGCCAGGACACATCCATCCCGCCGCTGTCAAAATTGGCAGCAGCAACGGTCAGAGCCTCGTCCAGAACCGGCGCTGGGCCTGGATAAGCCTCCTGGATTGCGCCGGCCTGTTGCGTGAGGGTGATCGACCTGAAGTCCTGGCTGCCGCCGGCAAAGGTCACCCGCATGGTCTGCTCGCCTGCCTCGAGAGAGACGCCCTCTGCATTTCGAGCCAGGAAGGTCGTCCACGAGCCAGTCGTTGGGTTCGCGATGCTGCCGCTGCTCGCGTAGGGATCGTCCTCCCCGGCGCGATAGAAATCGACGGTAACGGAGCGCCCTCCCGTGCCACCAAAGGCCATCAGCAGCTCGAGGTCGAAAAGGCCCGCTTCATCGATATTGATGGAGTATTCGGCCCATTCTCCGTTTTCGATCCAGCCAATATCGCCTGCGGAGGTGATCTCCACATCGCTGCCGTCTCGCCCACCATCGGTGCCTCCCTGAAGACCGGCGACATCGTTGTAGGCGATGCCTTGCCCGCCGTCGTCGTAGTGACCGGCAAAGATCGTCAGGCTTCCATCGACGAGCGTCGGCAGGTCAGGACCCGGGTAGGGGCTCTGCTCCGCGTCTGCCACCGGCATGAGCGAGAAGGACATGAGGTCCTGCGCAGCGACATCGAAGTTGACTCGCAGCACCTGCTCCCCGGCTTCGAGGTTGACGGTGACCGGATCGGTGTCGGCATAGGTGGTGAAGGCGCCTGTATTCGGGACCTCCGCCTGCGCGGTTTCATAGAACTCACCGTCGATTTCAAAACTGGCCGTCAGGCTCCTTCCATCCAGCGGCGTTGAGGAGTTGAAGGAGAGCTCGTACGCCCCTGCCGTTTCGACATTGATGGTGTACTCGATCCATTCTCCAGCCTCGGTGTAGCCGATGGCCCCGGTCCCCACAGAGATGTCGACGTTTTCGCCCGGCCGAACGGCCTGGTCTCCGGATTTGACCCCGTCGTCATTGTAGGCAAGGCCCTGGCCGCCTTCGTCGAAGAGGTTGGCCATGAGGGTAAGGCCCTCATCACCGACCAGCCATGCGGCTCCATCCTCGCTGTGCGCCATCTGATCCACCGGTTGCGGCGTGACCTCGGGATCATAGAAATCCATGATGCCGTCGTTGTCGCTGTCCGTGACCAATGCATCGTTGACGCCGTCTCCGTCGGCATCTTCTTGTGCACTCAGGTCATAGGCCTGAACATTGGTGACGATGAACATATGGTCGTTGTAGTCGAAGTTTGAGCCGCCCGGGTAATCCTGCAGGCCGATGAAGGTCCCCTCGATGTCGTTGCCATCTGCGTCCTTTGCCTGGAAGAAGCGGATGTAATGGCCCTCGTTGGTGCCGGAGATATTGTAGGTCTCATCCGCCACATTGGCATCAGGGTCACTCCAGGCCGAGTAGGTCGGGCGGCCATCCACCGTCACACGAAGCCCGAAGGCATCGTCACGATCGATGCTGGCGCGGGCGACACCCGGCAATGCACCGGTCCCGGCCACCAGCCCATCCGGCAGGAGCGTCTGGTATTGGTTGTCATCCTGCGCATAGAGCTCGGTAAGCGCGCCGTTCGAGACGTCATGCAGGCTTAGCCGGCTGACACCCGCGGACAGGTAGGCCGCGATCTGGATGACTTCTACCGGCTTCGATCCATCGAGACGCTGAAGGTAGGGCAGGAGCACCTCGTCACCGATCTGTTCGACAACACCGCCGCCGTTGAGCTGTCCCTGCGCCACATCTGTGGAGTAGCCGAAGGCTTCCACGATCTGCGCCACGGTTGGCTCCTCTCCGCCTTCGGACTGAATCTGGGCAATCCCTGCAAGAGAGATTTCCCGTGTCCCGGCGTTGCTTCCAATGGTCAGAGATCCTTCATGCAAGACCGCCAGGTTATCGTCCGACCCGTCGGTTCCGACAAAGGTCACGGTCAGTTCAGCGGTTGCCCCGACTGCGATGCTATCGCCCTGCGAAAGTCCACTGATCTCGAACGCGCCCTCCACCGAGAGATCGTCGATGGTCAGCGGCGCAGCACCATCGTTTGTGATCGTGATGCTGGCAACATCGCGGAAGGCCTGGCTGGAATTCGCCGGATTGTCGATCCGCGAGAAGACCAGTCTGTCACCGGCGGCCGCATCATCCAGCCCGGATATTTCCATCTGGCCTCCGAGGTAGACCGGCGCCACGCCTTCGATGATGAACATGTTGTCGTTGTAGTCGTAGTTCACCCCGGTGTAGTCCATCACGCCCAGGAAGACGTTTTCGATGGAGACACCATTCTCATCGACGGCCTGGAACATCCGAACGGTGTACCCGTCTGAAACCGGGTTTCCGTCCGGATCGTAGACCTGCCCATCCGTGACGGTGTAGCCCGGATAGCGGGCATCAAGCTCCGCCTGGCTTGGCGCACCATTGCCGGTGCCGTTAAGTGTCGGGTCCGTGGACAGTCCTGCCACCTCGATCCCGAAAAGATCGTCTCCAGCCCAACCATCGGGAATATCCGCAGCGCTGAAGGCGCGCGTTGCAAAAGCTCCATTGCCGAGAAGCGGCAGCAGGCTCTGGTTCTGTGCGTTCCCATGGGTGGTCAGCACCACGTCGCTGGACTTGTCGCCCGGGGCATGAATGCCGATCGAAGCGCCGCCGGGGCTGTGGAAGGCGGCAATCTGGGTGATCTTCACCTCACCGCCCGGCTCTGCGATCCGCCAGTAAGGGGACAGCACCTCCGTTTCATCCACGGGCAGATAGACGTCGTAGAAGTTGAGCTCGTCATCCTCCCCGCCCGAGACGTAGGTCAGATCCTCGATCTCGTTGCCGAAGCCGAACACATCCCAGACTTCGTTGACATTGGGCTCGTGTCCGCCCTCGTCGCGGAGCTGCCAGAACCCGGCGAGATCAATCGTTGCGATCGGTGTATCGGCATCATTGGTGCGCAGTTCCAGCGCCCCTTCGAAAACACCGGTCACGGCACTGCTGCCGGACGTATAGGCCTCCCGGTCAAAGAGCACTTCGACACCGATCGATTGTCCCGCTTCGAGCGTCAGCCCCTCGAGGGCCGCGGCGTCAGCAAGCTCGAACGGGCCTGTCAGGTGCACTTCGAGGATCTCGAGCGCCTCCGTGCCGCTGTTCGACACCATCACCGTCGCGCTTTCCTTGAAATCGCGGTCGGAGGACGCCGAGGACGCCGGGTTGTCGATCCAGGAAAAATGCAGACGATCCGAATAGAAGGCCGGGTCGGCACTCTGCAGTTCGATGTCGGCATTGTCGTTGCCGGGTGCCGGGCGCACATCGAGGTAGTCAATGTCGCTGGCACCGGGTTGATCGGAGACCACAGTCAGCTTGTACTGCACGCCCGCCAGAAGCTCGGCGTAGGCAGAGGTTTCGCCCTCCTCGCCAACACCCGGGAAGCCGTTGTCATCGATCAGGACCTGGTCGCCGCCGTCGGCGGTAAGATAGACCCTAAGGCCTGCCCCATCGGCCGCGCCGGCATTCGCCGCCAGGTCGAGAGCATAGGTGTCATCGGCGGAGACGGTGAAGTAGAACTCGACCGTCGTGTCGCCAAGTGTCCGGGTGGTGTCGTCGGTCGCTTCAAGCTCGATCCGACCTTCCCCGTCGATCGCGGCATAGGCCGGATCGAAGAGGTCAACCGGACCATCGGAAAGGCGCAGGTAATCAATGTTGGCGCCATTTGCATCCGGAACGCTGATCGAGATCGTGTTCACGCCGGCAGCAAGCTCGACGAAAGCGCTCTGCGGCCCCCAGATGGTCTCGCCGGAGTTGCTGTTGGCCTCGAAGGCGAGAACTCCGACATCAACCCCATTGACCAGCAGGCTGGCCGGACGCGCCGCCTTCCCGGCGCCCAGGGCGTAGATGATGTCCATGGCATAGGTGCCGGCTTCGGATGCCAGGACCGACCATTCGATCGTCTGGGTGCCGGAGCCATCGAAGTCCACGAATTCCCCGCCGCTTTGTCCGCGGGGGTTGGTGGCATCAGAGACGATGACCGGCCCCGACAGCAGCGCGTTTTCGGCCTCATAGAGGATGTAGTCGAGCCCATCCACGGTCTCGGTGCCATCATTGGGGACAATCGGCGTCAGGCTTTCGATGGTCACACTGTCAATGTTCGGGCCACCGGCATCGGTGAGCTGTTCAATGACGATCGTGTTGATGCCTTTCTCCAGATCGAATGTGGCCTGGAAATCTTCCCACTGGTTGTATCCAGCGGTCAGCGTGTCGCTGAACTCAACCTCCTGGTCCCCTAGTTTGATCAGCATCGGGCGGGCATTTCCCGAGCCATTGGCCATCCGGAATGTCAGCGTGTAGCTGCCGGAGATGGGGGCGTCGTAGATGAAGGACGCCTTCTCTTCAGACCCGCCTCCAACATCGAGGTAGCCTTCGCCCGAATAGCCGTCGTGCAGCCCGTCACCGTCTGCATCGGTGCTCGCATTGCTCTCGTGGGTGCTCGGCACATTGACGAGGCGAATGAGCGTTCCGCTGTCCAGATCGATCAGGGTAAACTCGCTGGCATCGATGTAGCTGCCACCGGTGGCCACGCCCGGCGTGACCGTCGTGTCGGCGGTGGCGGTGTTGCCCTCCTGATCCGTCACCAGGATGGCGACGACGGCCTCGCCCGAGACGTCGCTCATGTCGCGGACAAAGCGATTTTGAGCATCGAGCTGCACGATCTCGAGGGTCTCGCCGTCAAAGCTGACCGCGACTTCCTCGATGTCGTTGTCGAGGCCATTGATCTGGAAGAGCACCTCGGAGCTGTCGCTGGCGCTGATAACCAGCAATGCCAGATCATCGCCCTCGTCCGCGGTGTCATCCGTGACGATCCCGCCCGGTGCGGTCTCGAGACGGACAATCTGGCTGACGCCCGTGGCGCGGCTCAGGGTGAGCATGTAGAGCCGCCCATCGGCGCCCTCGATGACGTCAAGCGGGTCAACGTAGCTGATGATATTTCCATCCGGGTCACGGAGGATGAAGTCCTCCGCGACGGTGCCGTCTTCATTCAGAAGCACGGCCCGCAGATTGTCGCCGCTCGAATACTGGGTGAAGATCACCGCATTTTGCAGGGACGAACCGAAGGCGTCGCTCAGATATTCGATGGCGCCATTGGGCGACTTGTTGTTGTTGAGCGAATAGGCACCTTCCAGATCATAGTCCGGATCCGGGTCCGTGCCGGCCTCATACTCAGTCACCTCATTGGGATCGACAGCGTCGGTCGGATTGGCTCCGTTGAGGATGTACTGATCATGAAGCGGGTTGGGGTGGCCGTAGTAGCCATCTTCGACCATCCGGAACAGGTAATCGTGCTGAATGCCCACACCGGTGTTCGATTCATCCTCGGGGGTCGAGGGATCGTCGGGCGTGTTGCCTCCGGCGGCCGAGCCATTTGTGGGCACATAGAGATAGCCATTGGTGTGCCACACCAGGTCATAGGCATTTCGGTTGCCGGTGGCGAAGATCGAGACCACCGCGTCCTCGGCATAGGGATCGTAGAACCGCTCGATCAACTCCGAGCTGGCCAACTCGCCTGCACGGACCTCTGCGACACCGTCTTCATCGAAGTGAAGGTAGTTGCCGGTGTATTCGCCGCTGTCGATATAGATGCCACCGTTCTTGAGGTCGTTGTCGGTGTCCTCGAAGCGGCGGTTCAATCCATCATCCGGCAGCGGTTCGGTGCTGACGTCGAAACCACCTTCCGGCGCGTCGAGAGATCGGTCGATTTCCAGGATTGCCGCATTCAGCAGGCGCTCCGGGCGCATGCCCCACGCGGAATCCGGCTCGCCCATGGCGGAGTTGGACCCCTGGGTCAGGTAGAGCAGGTACTGCGGCTCGCTGCCACCTGCCACATAGTCGGGGTTGAGCCGGAACTCGAGGCTGTTGGTCACATGATCGCCGTTGGACCGCGGCAGGCCAGTGACGTAGGTCTCGACCTCGGCGTCCTCCAGCGATCCACCTTCGCCAAGCGTCACCTTCGAAATCCGCCCGGAGAACTCGGGCACACCGTTCGAGCGCCCATTGAGGGGCACCGGGTAGTTGTCCGTGATCCAGATGGTGTTCTCATCCTCGGGATCGAAGACGATGCCGATGATGCCGCGGCGGGCGCCGTCGACTTCGAAATCCCCGCCTGGCGCAAAGACCTCCTTTGTCTCCTCGATGATCGATCCGTCAGTGCCCAGCTCCCAGCGGGTGATGGTCCCCGAGAGCGAGGTCACATAGAGATGTTGCTTGTCCGGAGACACTTCGATCGAGCTGTACATCTCGCCAAGCATCGGGTCGGACTCGAGCAGGAGCGTGTCGATGAAGGCCACCTCGCGATCTTCCACCTCCGGGGCAGCCCCGGTGACGAATGTCGTGCTGAACTTCTGGAACTCCCGGCTCGCTGCATCGAGGTCATCGTTTTCGCCGCGGTCGAGGAACCCGTCGATCACCACCGTATAGCTGGTGAAGGGTTTCAGATCGGCCGACGGCGCAATGGTCACGGAGTCGAACCCACCGGTCGTGTTCGCGCTGTAGGCGACCTCTTCGCCCGTGAGCGTCTCGTAGAGACGGATCGCCCCGCTGCCGAGGCTTTCCAGCAGGGCACCTCCGCGCCCATCCACGACCTCGATGCCCAGGACGATATCCGACGTTGGGTCGACGCCGACCGGAAGGTCCGCGCCATTGGCGCCGAGTTCCATTTCACCATCGGCTGATACCGCTCGGGGATTGACGAAGGCCGCATAGTCTTCGGGCGCTTCGTTGCCGTCATCCGGCGTCAGGTCAGGCAGGTGACGGATCTCGAGATATTGCAGCTCGGTGATCGTCCCGCCTTGTCCCGTGAGGGTCAGGTGGCCATCTTCGACCTTCACGACAGTCGTGACCAGTTCGGTCTTGAACGCCGAGTTCGGCGTGTAGGAGCTGGCAAGCTCGCCTTCGACGTAGAGTTGGTTGTCGCTGTCGTTGACGCCGCCGGTGTCACCCACCGCGACGGTTACTTCATACCAACCATTCTCCAGTTCGATCTCCCAGCCAACGGCCGGAATGGTCGTCCCCAGATCGAGATGGGCGTAGCCGGTGAGGCGCGCGTCCATGCTGTCGAAATCGACGGTCAACTTTTCTGCCGGCAGGCTGCCGTCGTCATCGAGCGTGCCCGTCCCCGAGCGCTCGTTGATCGCGATTGCCGGGTAGTCGGACCCCACCGGTGTGTTTGTGGTTCCATCCGCATCGAGAGCCGATGCTTGCGTCACGAAACCATAGGTGACCCCATTGGACTGAAGCCCGTAATCCGTGAAGTTCCCGACGAGATAGCCCTCGACGACCGGCACCGTGCCGTCCTGGAAGTTGATCTTGATGGTCTCGCGCGCGCCCGGTTCGGTCGGGACCTCCGGCTCGACCGGACCCACGTCAACACTCGAGACGACCACTTGGTCGAGGTTGGGGCCATTGGCCGTCGTGTTGGTCAGAGAGATTGTATTCGAACCGGCCGAGAGATCGACCTCGACGGTCACGTCTTCCCAGACGTCCCAATCCTCGGTGACCGAGAAGGGGATGGTTTCGACAACCACGCCGTCCACGGAGAAGGTCATGGGGCGATCATCGCCACTCGAGCTGCCGTTGCCGTAGCGGATGGTGAAGGCGTAGGTCCCTCCGGCCGGCACATCCACCTCGAAGGACACCATGTCACCGACATCAGAGCCGACATCGAGATAGCCGTCCCCTTCGAAGTCGTCCCAGAGACCATCGGAGCCACGCTCCGCCGTCACCTCCTCTGGATTGAGCGCATCACGCACCTGGGTCATCCCGGTGCCATTGGTGCCAGGCGTATCATCGGTGATGGTGATGGACCCATCACGCGCCTCGAACTGGATGGTCTGCGCAAAGTCCACGGCGCCGCTCGTGATCTGCAGCGAGGCCGATGTCGTGGCCACGTTCCCCGCAGCGTCGGTAACCTGGAAGATCACCTCAACAGCGTCGGCCTCGGAAAACTCCGTGAGGTCGAGCGTCGCCAGGCCATCCACCGGGACAATCGGGATGAAACTCGCGCCGTCATCCGTGGAATAGGCGTAGGATACGATGTCTGCGTCCACGCCGGTCAGTTCGAACTGCACCTGGGCCAGATCGGCCGGCGCTACGGACGCATCCACATAGGCCGAGAGGTCTCCGTCTTCATCCGCGCTCGCATCGACAGCCGGCTCCAGGAAAGAGAAGGTCGCCTGGTCGATATTCGGCCCGCTGCTGCTTCCTTCCGGGATCGCAAGAGAGACGGTGTTTTCACCGGCCACCAGCTCCACGGTGACCAAGAGATCCGTCCAGGCCTCCCATGGCTCGGCTCCCACGGTTCCCGTGAAGGAGACGAGTTCTCCCGCGCCGCCATTCAGCGACATGGTGAGCGGGCGCGTGCCCGAGCTCGCATAGCGGAACGCCACCTCGTAGGTGCCGGCAATCGGGGCATCGACGGTGATGGTCATCTTGTCGCCGGCATCGCTGCCGAAATCAACATATGCGTCATCGGTCGCACCGGCCCGGTAATTGCCAAAGTCATCCGGGTTCTCTTCCGTCACAACCCGGGTGACCTGCCCCTGTGCGTTCTCTCCGACATCATCGATCTCAACGAGGCTCGCGTCCTCGGCCTGGATCGTGATCGGATCGATCGCATAGGGATCTCCGACGGTGATGGTGAAGCTCACGGGCCCGCTCGAAAGCGCCCCATCGCTTGCCGCAACCAGGATCTGATAGATGCCCACGGGGGTTTCGGCCGCAACGATGAGAGTGTTCCCGGAGACCGCAAAGCCTTCGGGCATCGCCCCGCCGCCAAGGGCGGTGACCTCAAAGACGATCTCGTCATCGGTGTCGGGGTCTGTGGCCCCCAGAGCCGAAAGATCGATCGACCCGCCGGCCCCTTCGTCCAGGTCAACATCCGCGAGCGCCTCGGGCGTGCCCAGAACCGGCGCCTCGTTGAGATCATTCACGGCGATCTCGAAGGTTGCCTCCGAGGTCTGACCGGTTTCATCGGTTGCCGTGACGACCACCGAAACCGTTTCCTCCGCCTCATGATCGAGCGACTCTCCCGACTTCAGGGTGAGCTGATCGTCACCATCGATTTCGAAGCGGGCGTCATCGACCGTGAAAGATACCGCCGTTTCTTCCGGATCGACCGAAGAGACGGTCCCGATAACCGCGCCGTCGGCATTCTCGTCCACCGAGGCATTCGATAGGGCCGGGATCGAGGGCGCTTGATCCGAGGTCGTGCCCAGATAGCTCAAGGTCATCTGGTCGACATTGGGCCCGCGGGCATACCCCTCCGGGATCTCGAGGGTGATCGTGTTGATGCCCGCCTCGAGATCGATCGTCACAAGCTGATCGATCCAGGTTTCCCAGGGGTTTTCATCGTCTGTGCTGGCAAAATCGAGAAGCGTGCTGTCGTTTCCGTTCACGGCCAGGGACAGCGGACGATCGCCATCGCTGGCGTAGCGGATGGCCAGCTCGTACGCCCCGGCAGCGGGGGCGCTCACCGAAACCGTGATCTTGTCGCCCGGGTTGCTTCCGAAATCGACATATTCACCGCCCACGGCGCCAGCGCGGTAGGAGCCGTAGTCATCAGGGTTGTCCGCATTCACGACGCGGATGACCTCGCCGGTTTCAGTCCCTCCAACATCCTCGATGACGACCAGGCTGTCGTCCTCGGCCTGGATGGTGAAGGGCTGGATCGCATCGGGGTCACCGACGGTGACGGCAAAGCTCACCGGTCCCGTCGAAAGCTCTCCGTCGCTGACCGAAATCGCGAGCTCATAGACGCCCGTTGGCGCGTCGGCCGGAATGATCAGTTCCGATCCCGAGATGACGAAGCCGTCGGGCAGCGTCCCGCCGTTGGCCTCAGCGACCTCAAAGGCAAGCATCGCCTCGGCGTCGGGGTCGGATGCAGCCAGGATCGAAAGGTCGACCAGCGCGCCGGCACCATCTTCAATCTCGATATCGCCAAGCGCATCCGGCGATCCCAGAACCGGCGCCTCGTTGAGATCGGTCACGGTGATTTCGAAGATGGTTTGCGCGGTCTCTCCGGCCGCGTCTGTCGCGGTCACGACGAGCTGAACCGCAGATTCAGCCTCATGGTCGAGAGAGATGCCGGCCTTCAGGGACAGTTGTCCGGAAGCGTCGACTTCGAAACGGTCATCACTGACCTCGAATGTCACCGCGGTCTGCTCGGGATCGACCGACGACAGGGTGCCAATCACCTGGCCCTCCGCGTTCTCCGCAACCACCGTGCCGGTGATGACAGGGGAGGACGGGGCCTCCCGGACGTCCGTCACGGCAATGGTCAGGGTGGTTGCGGTCTCTGCGCCCTGGGCATCCGTAACGATCACGTCGACCAGGATGCTCGCGCCCGCCTCATGATCGAGCGATACCCCCTCCTTGAGCTTGAGCGCGCCATCGGCGATTTCGAAATCCGAGGCGGGATCGACGCTGAAGGTCAGGCCTTCGGCTCCGTCTTCCGGATCCGTAGCCGACAGCAGCCCGATCACGGCGCCGGCGCTGTTTTCGGCAACACTCGCGTTGTCGATGGACACCGCGCCAGGCGCGCTGTTGGGCGTCTCGATCCGGGTGAAGGTGAATTTGTCGGTGCGCAGAAGCTCACCGTCGGCCACACCACTCAGTCGAAGCACCGTGCCTTCCGACACATAGACCGGAGTTTCGTAGGTGATGGTCTTGAGATTGCCCGACTGCCCCGCATCGCCCCGCGCATTGTCGTTGTCGAAAGCGTCATTCTCGCTGTCCGCATCCGGAGTGCCATCGAAGGCGGCGTTCTCGGCAAGCACCGTCTCTCCGATGGTCAGCGAGTAAGTGGCGCTGCCATCTGTCTCGTCGTACCGGGTCATTGAGACCATGTACCAGCCCTCGATCACGCCATTCTGGGTCAGATCGGTGGTGACTTCGGCCACATCTCCGATGGCACCGACGCGCAAGATCCGGTCTTCGGATGCGCCGGCTTGGCCGGTCGCATAGAACTCGTCGGCCACTTCAAGGCCGGTGAAATTCTCTGCCTCGACGACAATCTCATCGCCGATTTGCCCGCCTTCGATCACCATGGAAATGGTAAGCGAGGCAGAAAGACCTGCAGGATCAGTCGCAAGGATGGTGATTTCGAACTCACCTCCGACAGTCGGCATGCCGGTGATCACCCCTTCCGCATCGACACTCAGGCCGGACGGCAGGTTCTCGGCGCTCAAGGTGAGTGCATCCCCATCGGGGTCTGAGAAAAACTCCTCGAACTGCGCCAGGTCGATGCCATCGATCGTCTCGCCGGCCTGGACGAAATAGGGCTCAAGCGCCGGTGCGCTCGAGATCGGCGCATCGTTCACGTTGTCGACGGTAAGGACGAAGGAGGTGCTTTGCGTGCTGTTGCTCCCAGCCACGTCGGTCGCCGTGACAAGCACGGTATAGGCACCGGGCTCTTCCGGGGCCGCCCCCGAGAGAACGCCGCCGGCAATGGTCATCCCGTGGTTCTGGGCAGGCGCCCCTTCCGCATCCAGAACCTGAAGGCTGTAGGTCAGCTCATCGCCATCGGGATCGGTGAAGGGCAGGTCGACCTCAATCACACCTGTTTCATCGACAGAGAAATCGGCGATACCGCCGCCGACAACGATCGGGCCGCTATTTTCAGCCTCCCCATCGCTTTCAAAAAGCTGGACGTTCGAAAAGGTAACGGAGCCTCGGCCATTGCCGAAGGCGTCATCATCGGAAACCAGCGTGAGCGAGCTGATGGTGGTTCCGGCATGGGCAGACAGATCGATCGTGAACCGGAGCACGCCATCGCCGAGGTCTTCGCCCTGGCCGCGCAGATCGATGAAGCCGCCCTGGCTCTGGGTGCCGGCGAGTTGGTAGTTCGAGCCGTCCGACGCTTCGAAGGGTTGATCGTCGTCATCGAAGCCAAGGGAGACGATTTCCGGCATCGCATCACCAAGCGTGATGTCAACGGTCAGCCGGGTGTCGGCACTGATCTCGTAGCTTTCCGGCAGCTGCACCCGCTTCCAGAAATTGCCGTCGAGCGTCACGGACGAGCCGTCTTCCGACACGCTCACCGCGCCACCGTCTTCGGGCTGGTCCTGGGCGTCATTGTAGGCGCTGATGGCGGTCTCGTCGAAAACGACGGCCATCGGCTCGACTTCGTCGATCAGCGCGGGGGTGAAGGGCTCGGAAGAGAGGTCCCCCAGGGTGACGGACACTTCCAGCGGTGCGCCTTCAAAGTCCCCTGCAATTCCATCCAGGAACTTGAGTTCGATCCCGGTCGTGCCATCGACGAGTTCGAAGACCTCGGCATTTTCCCCCGCAAGGCTCAGGTCTGCCGCGACATAGCTGCTGTCGGGATCGGTGACATGGACTTCGGCCACAACCGCGCCGGCGAGATTTTCCGTGACATCGATCGCGGTGAGCAAGATGGCCGAGGCCGGAACATCGACCGGCTCAGCGATGGTAACCGCCACGGTGAGCGCGTTCGACAGATGGCCGTCGCTGGCAACAAGGGACACCTCGAGGGTCCCGTCGTTATCCATGTCGCCAGGAGCCGAATGCTGGGCCGCGGAAAGGAGAGACAGAGTGCCTGTTTCGGCATCATACTCGAACGCTTCGGCATCCGCCCCCACGAGATCGTAGGTGATCGGATTGCCCTCTGCATCAACGGCCCAAAGCCCCGTTGCCACGACGCTGGCGCCATCTGCAATCTCGATCTCAAGGCTTTCGCCTGCGAAGGTCGGCGCGGTGTTGTCGGGATCGGGCTCCACATCCGACACGGTGACCGAGATCTCCTGCGAGCTGGTTTGCGATCCGTCGGACACATCGACGATCACCTCGTAGATGCCATCCTCGTCCTCATCAGTCGGCATCTCGAAATCTGCCGAGCTCAGCAGGGACAGGTTGCCGCTCTCATCGATTTCCAGGGCCTCGGCATCTGCCCCACGCAGCGCAAAGGTGAAATCGGTGTCGTCCTGGTCGTCGGCGAAGACCTGACCGATGAAGGTTTCCCCTTCAGCGACCGAAAACTCCGAAGAGCTTGTGATCTCCGGCGCGAAGAAGCTCATCTCCTGGCCGGTGAAGCCGATCATGACAGCGTCGATATTCGGCGCGCCGTCATCATCTTGCGTGATGATGACCTCGTGGTCCCCCTCATCAAGGATGACCGTGAAGGTATGCACCTCCCAGGTGCTCCAGTCGGCGGTCCTGGTATTCTCCAGGCTCCCAACAACGACTCCGTCGACCTTCACCGAAATGGGCCGGGGCTGATCGCTCGCGCCATTGGTCAGCCGGATGGCAATGTCGTAGACACCAGCGCCCGAGGAAAAAGAGGTCGAGATTTTGTCCCCGGGGTCACCGTTGACATCGACGTAGCCGATGCCGGAGTAGTTGTGCCGCAGGAAGTGCTCATCGAAGGGATACCCATCTTCCGCGGCGCCGGTATTGGTCCCGCTTGCCGAAGATTCCACTTCTCCGTCGATGGAGCGCAGCACAGAGGCCGATCCGGCGCCGTCGATACGCACCAGGTCTTCAGCGGCTACATATGTCGTCTCGAAGCTGGAGCCGCCGTTGTCGATCACCGTCACCGACACAGCCTGCGTCGTCGCGCTGCCCTCGGCATCCGTCGCCGCAACCAGCAAATCATAGCTGGACTGTCCCGCGAAATCCGAGGGCTCGATGAGAGAAATTTCGCCAGTATCGGCGTCGATTTCAAATTTCTCCTCGTCGGTGCCCCCGACGATCGCGTAGGACATGCCCGCTCTGGAGGCCGCATCGGGGGACGTGTCGTTGGCAATGTCCTGCGCGGAAACTGCGCCCACTGCGAGTGAGTTCTCGTTCATGAGAAAATCTGTCTGCCCGAGAAAGACCGGTGCCGAGAAATCCGGGGTGATCGCGGGGTCATGAATCGCGACTGCATCGACATTCGGCGCGCCACCGGTCGACGTCTGATTGATCGTCAGCGTATAGGTTCCCGGCTCGGGCACGTCGATCAGCACCGTGCGGGTTTCCCAATAGTGAAAATCGCCGGTGTTGGTGTTTTCGATCTCAACGGTCACATCGCCGATCGTGATGGAAATCGGGCGAGCGCCGTTTCCATTGGACAGCCGGAGGGTTACGGCATAGGTGCCCGCCTCCTCGGCCACAAATTCAGTCGATGCCTGGGCGCCGGTGTCCGAACCATTGATGTCGAGGTATCCCCATCCATTCTCATCGCCTTCGCCGGTATATCCTTCGCGCAGGCCATATTGATCGTATCCGGTGGCAGGCGTATTGGATGGCTGCGTTTCGGGGTCATTACGGGTGCGCATTGCGTTCGGGCTCGACGCGCTTTCGCCGACCAGGTCCAGAGTGAAAAATTCGGCTTGAATGATGATGGTTTCGATCGGCATCGGATTATCCTAATTTACTGCGAGTTTACGCAAATTTTGATACTGCGAGGCGCAGTAAAAAATACTGCACCCCAATTGGGAGCAATGGAAATCAAGCATGCCGCGTAATTCGCGACTGAAGCCTGAGCGATCAGATTTTTGTGGAGTAAGCCCACGTTACAACGGTGATTTATGGAGATTTTTGGTGGGGGTGATCCACCTGTCGTGATGTAAAACCTTTCAAAGTTAACACTTCAGGGTTTCGGCCCTGGATAAATTGACATCATGTATCGTGAGGTATGGGTGGTGCAGTGAATCACCATCGAATTGATATCATCATGTGGGCGGTATAAGTTTTCTGTCAATAATCAATTCTTGGGATTCTTTCAGGAATTAAAATTAGTTCACATTGCATTTCCCCGTAAGGTTGATTGCGGAAGTGGGGGCGGTGGCTGCAGTTGCGAGCTGGCAGTAATTCGCGTCAATGGTAGGCAAAGATCAATTGATTTTCGCTGTGGTGCTCATCGCGAAGATTTCGTCGGCCAGGCGCAGGCCCTCTTGGATGGGCAAGCCGGTAAGGACTTCGATGCTCTAGGAAGAGTCGGTCCAGACAAAGAACTTGACCGCTGCGTGGTCTTCCTGGCGCGGATCAACAGTCACTGCAAGAAGCGAGGCAGAGGCGCTGCGCGAGCCCCAGGCTGTCCAAAAGACAGGTCCGAGCGCGGGGACCTGAGGGACATGACTCTGGCTTGGGGAAGGATCGGACCTGCAAGCGCGACACCCTTCGCGAGGGTCGGGTGCCTCATTCTCCCGAGGCTCGATGGAGCGCTTTCGTTGCTTTGACGTGGCCGAGCGAAAACAAGCTCCCGCGGCCTGCATGGATCACTTCAGAGCAGAAATTCCTGCTCTGAAGGAGGTTAATGCCAGGGCTCTTCAGCTTTCACGAAATGCCTTCGAAAAATAATCGGTGAAAGGCTTCACAAGGTAGGCAAGCGGCGTCCTGTCCGCCGTCCTTAGAAATGCCTCGACGGGCATGCCAGGCACCAGGGTCGAGCCCTCGGGCAGGCGTTCGATCTGGCCTTCGTCGAGCATGATCTCTGCGCGGTAGAAACTGGCTGAGGTGTTCTCGTCGTTGAAGGCATCCGCCGAGATCTGCGTCACAGTGCCGAAAGTCTCCGGCGTGCGGCGCTGATCGAGTGCCGAGAAGCGCAGGGTCACCTCCTGACCGACGTGCACCTGGTCGATATGGATCGTCGGGATCTGCGCAGTGATCACCAGCGGACGGTCTTGCGGGATCAGGTAGAGCACCGGGTCTGCGGCGCGGACCACCGATCGCGGGGCGAAAACGGTCAGGCCATAGACGATGCCGCCGACCGGGGCGGTGATCTCCATCCGCTTGAGCTTCTCGAGCAGGGCAGAACGCTGCTCGGCCAGTTCACGCTCGCGGTACTGCATGTCGCGCAGCTGGGTGATTGCCTCTTCGCGGCGGATGGTTGCCAGCTTCAGGATCTCGATGTCGATCTCGGTGGTGCGTCCCTCGGCCTCGGCCTTCTGCGCGGTGAGATCGCCCACCTCGCCCGCGAGACGGGCTTGCTCGCGCTGCAGGGAAAGCACGCGGCTTGCCTGGGCGAGGCCGCGGTCGAGCAGGGACTTCTGGTCACCCAGCTCCTGCTCGATGAGCGCGAGCTGCCTTTTCAGAGATGTTTTCTGGGCGTCGATCCCTTCAACCTGATTGCCGATCTGGTCACGACGCTTCGCAAGCTGTTCGCTCTCGCGATCGAGCGACTCGCGCCGGGCAAAAAAGAGGTTGAGCTGTCCCTCCATAAGGTCTTCGACGTCAGTATTGCCTTCGGCGACCTCGTGCAGCACCTGGTCAAAGACCATCTCATCGGTGCTGTCACGCTCGGCCCGCAAGCGGGCACGGCGGGCGACCAGTTCTAAATACTGGCCTTCGACGATGTTCAGTTCCGACTGCAGCAGCGTCGGGTCGAGCTTGATCAGCATATCGCCCGCCTGGACCACATCGCCCTCGTCGACGACGATCTGATCGACCACACCGCCATCTGCATGCTGCACGACCTGACGGTTGCGCTCGACCTGGATTTGGCCGCTGGCCACGATAGCGCCGGATATGTTCGTGGTCGCAGCCCATGTCCCGAAACCACCTACTAGCACCAGCAGGGCAATCACTCCCAGGGTAAGCGGCCTTTTCAGGGGGAACCGCACATTGGCAACCTGTGTCATCAGCTAACTCCTCCGACCCCGGCATGGCGGGTGATCTGTTCATGGTTTTTTACCTGGGAGCGCAGCACTTCGTCCTTCGGACCAAAGGCGACGCGGGCGCCGTGTTCGAGCATCAGCAGCTGGTCGCATTCGCGGATCGCGGCCGGGCGGTGGGCCATGATGAGGGCCGACTTGCCCTCTTCCTTGAGGCGGCGGATGGCGGCGTTGACCGCTTCGCTGCCCTCGTTGTCGAGGTTCGAGTTGGGCTCGTCGAGCACGAGGATGATCGGATCGCCGTACATCGCGCGGGCCAGGCCGATCCGCTGCATCTGGCCGCCCGAGAGCCGCCCGCCGGTGGCGGTGACGCGGGTGTCATAGCCCTTGGGTAGCTTGAGGATCATCTCATGCGCATCGGCCTTCTTGGCCGCCTCGACGATCTTGTCGGGGTCGGGCTGCGCGGCGAGGCGGGCGATGTTCTCGGCGATGGTACCGTCGAACAGGCTGACCCGCTGCGGCAGGTAGCCGATGTGCTTGCCCAGATCCTCATCGTACTGGTCGAGCGTCGCGCCATCGAGGCGGATACGCCCGCCGGCGGGGCGCCAGACCCCGGTGATGGCGCGGGCCAGAGTCGACTTGCCGGCCCCCGAGGAGCCGATCACCCCGATGGCGTGACCAGGCTGCAGGTCGAAGGAGACCAGGCGCAGCGAGGCCTGCTGCTCGCCCGGCGGCACGACGGTGAGTTGCTGCACCTCGAGCAGGGCCCGCGGCTTTGGCAGGGCTGTGCGGGTCGGCTCGGGGGGCATGTCGCCCAGCAGCTCCGCCAGGTTGTCCCAGCCCTTGCGAGCGCGGGTCACCAGCGGCCATTGCCCGATGGCAAGCTCGATCGGAGCCAGCGCGCGGCCCATCAGGATCGAGCCGGCGATCATCGCACCGGCGGTCAGCTCGTTCTGCAGCACCAGGTAAGCACCGAGGCCCAGCATCGCCGACTGCAGCAGCATGCGGAAGCTCTTGGTCATCGTGGTGAAGGTGCCGACGAGATCGTTGGTCGAGATCTGGCCGCTCAACGCCTCGGACCGGGCGCGGTCCCAGCGCGAGAAGGCGGCACCGCGCATGCCCATGGCCTGCACGGTCTCGGCGTCGAGGCGGATCTGCTCGGAGGTCTGTTCGGCGGCCAGCACGGCGCGGTTCGATTTCAGCGTCGGATTGCGGCTAAGGGTGGTGTTGAGCAGGGTGATGACCACCAGCACCAGGCCACCGGCGATGGCAAGGAACCCGAGCCAGGGGTGGAAGACAAAGATCCCGGCGATGAACAGCGGGGTGAAGGGCAGGTCGAACAGCGCCATGAGCACCGGCGAGCCGATGAATCGCTGCACGGCTTCGAGATCCTTGAGGCCGGTGGCGGCGAGCTCATCGGGTTTGACCGCCGAGCGGCGGATCACCGCGTCGAAGACGCGCATGTCGAGCGCCGCCTGGAAGCGCGCCGCAACGCGCGCCATAACCCGGCCCCGGGCGTAGTCGAGAATGCCCATCATGCCATAGAGAAAAACGACCAGCGCGGTCAGGGCGATCAGCGTTGCTTCGGAACGCGACCCCAGCACACGGTCGTAGACCTGCAGCATGTAGAGCGGCCCCGTCAGCATAAGCAGGTTGACGAAGCAGCTGAATATACCGACGAACCAGTAATACTGGCGACTCTTCCGGCGGTTGGCGGCAAGTTCCTCGGCGCCCGCGGCTTTGCTGCGCTCATTCATCCGGATGTCCTCACTCTTCAAATCTTCACACTGGTTATCGGGAATTAGGAAGCTTTCATCACTTCCGGCACGTGTCCTTCGGGGAGCGCGAGCCGCAATCTGTGTCGCGCAGGAGATTGCCCTCGACATGGTCGCATCCGGGTCTCGCGCGGTTATCGTCGAGGCCAGAGCCTCCGCGCGATGTTGACCGCATCAGGACAGCGCCATGATCCGAGCCCCTGTCGGGACCTGTTGGCCAGTAGGTGTACGCCAAGATGAGCGCGTAGATCACGGCGGCCGGGCATAGAACAATAAACCCCAATATGATCCACGGCGAGGCTCCGAAAATAAACAGCAGAAGGCCGCCCAATAGGGACAATGCCAGGGCTAAAATAAATATCCCCAGACCTCTGCCATCAGGGCCGCGCGCTGGTGCGTTTTCTTGCACATCATCGGTCGCTGGGGCTGTTCCGCTCTTATGATTCTCGGGGTCCACAAAATCACCTATTCAATATTCCTGCGCAGTCTCGCAGGCAGACCTTTGTCTGTCACATCTCCACAGCGTCACCCCTGCATCTAGGGTGCAGCAGGGAACGCTGGGTAATTCCTCCGCGGCAGATGGCTGAAAGTCATGCAGTATGCACCGCTTCACCTCACATCACCGCACGGCGTCGCTCGCCAAGGATTGGGGCTTGGCGATCAACTCTGAAAATATATCAACTGTTTGGGCGCCAAGTCGCACCCCTGTAGTCAGGGGGCCTGGAGAGACCTGCGCCAAAAACGCCGAGAGGGCACCGAGGGATGCAAGTGACTCCCCGACGTTCGGTCGGCGCGATCGGCGGTGAGCGAGGCGCGCTCTATTGGCGCATAAGAGGGATACACATGAAATTTGCCTTTTCAAAAAAAATGGGGTGGACTGAGATGGATATGGGGTAAGCCTATGAGGCTATTTCCTTGCCCGTCAAGTGTTATTTGAATAAATTACACTTGAAAGATCACTTTGAGCATAAAGCGCCCCCATTCATTAAAATGTCACGAAAAGCGCTCTATTTTCCATCGAGTGGAGTCCTCTAAGAAATCTTTGCGTAGGGTCATTTCTACTTTTGCGTGCGGTCCTAATGAATACTATAAAAGCGGAAAACCAATATGACCCCACATCGGAGTATTGGATTGGAGGCATTCCGGGGTGGAGAGGTTGAAGCGGACCTTGGCAGGCCCGCTTCAAGACATGTGCCTGGCGCCAGGCTTCACTTGATCTGCAGCCCCTTGCGGCGCAGCGTGCCCGGCTCCTCGATGACCGGATCGCGACCGCCGCGCAGGATCGAGTTGCCCTCGTAGAGCGTGCGCTGGTCGATCGCCGGGGGCTCGAGCCAGTCGCTTTCCTTCATCTGCCCGCTCTGGCCATAGGCCGCCAGCGCATTGCCATAGCAGACCGCGCGCACGGTGCTTTCGGGAACGCCGCTCTGCAGCGCAAGCTGCGCGGTTTTGGCGACGCCGAGGCAGTCGGAAATGCCCCAGTCGCAGGCGCTGTCGACGATGATGCGCTCGGACCCGTATTGCTTGAGCAGTTCGACCATCCGCGCGTTGCCCATCTTGGTCGAGGGGTAGATAGAGAAGCCCGCCCAATAGCCGCGCTGCAGCACCTCGCCGACGGTTTCCTCGTTGTTGTGGTCGATGATCACCATCGACGGGTCGAGCCCCATCTCCTCGCAGACATCCATCGAGCGGGTGGTGCCCTGCTTCTTGTCGCGGTGCGGCGTGTGGACCATCACCGGCAGGTCCAGTTCCTTGGCCAGCGACAGTTGCAGGCGGAAGTATTTGTCCTCGAGCTCGGTCTGCTCGTCATAGCCGATCTCGCCGATTGCCACGACGCCTTCCTTGAGGGCGAAACGCGGCAGCCATTCCATCACGCCCTCGGCCAGTTCCTCGTTGTTGGCCTCCTTCGAGTTGAGCCCGATGGTGCAGTAATGGCGGATGCCGAACTGCCCGGCGCGGAACCGCTCCCAGCCGACGATGGTCGACAGGTAATCTACGTAGGTGCCCACGAAAGTGCGCGGCTGGCCAACCCAGAAGGCGGGCTCGATGAGCGCCACGACACCGGCGGCGGCCATCGCCTGATAGTCGTCGGTGGTGCGCGAGATCATATGGGCGTGGGGGTCAATCAGCATCATGATACAAGATCCTCAAATGTACGGCCTTCGGCGCGGGCCCGGTCGAGCTCGGCACGGATTTCAGGGGTTTCGGCAAAGGGCGCCACGAGCGGCCAAAGCTCGGGCATGACGGGCCGTCCGGCGGCCCAGCGTTCGCGCGCATATTGCACGAGGATGCGCGCCAGTTCGGGGTTGGCGCGGGCCGCAAGCCCGGTGATCGGGCCAAGCTCGGCCCCGATGAACAGCGCCTTCAGGACCATGTGGTTCCAGCGGTGCTCGTCGAAATGATCTCGCGGGTAGGGGTTGTTGTGGGCGATCGCCTCGAACACCGGCTTGAGGTTCGAGCGCAGCCCCTCGCCAACCTCGAAATGCAGGCTCTCGGGCGCGGGGTAGAGCGGCAGGCCGCGATAGAGCGCGATCATCTCGGCAGCGTCCGACGTGCGGCGCAGGTCCTTGAAGGTCTCGGCGAAGGGACGGGTGCCGCTGTAGGTCAGCAGCCCCAGAATGCGCGCGGCACCGTCGATGCTCCAGCCCGAGGGGTCCCAACCAGAGCGCGCGGCATCGGCTTGCGCCAGATCGTCCGGCGTCAGCGCGAGATCGGCCTTGCCGAGCCTGCGCGGCGCAAAGCCGAGATACATATGCAGATCGCGCTCGGTCGCGTCCGGCGCGGCGAGCTGCGCCAATTGCGCGTCGAGCCAAGGCCTTTCGTCCCCGGCGCGCTCACTTATCCATCCATACAAAAGGTCTTTCGGATCGGTCATCAAACTCTCTCCCGAATAATCAATGAAACACTGGACTGAGGGGATGGCGGCGCGTCATAGTTGCGCCCATATTCTTCTTGTTTTTTTCGAATGGATTTTGGTTCACAGCATGAAACCGACCCTTGTTATTCTTGTCGTCGGCCTGACACCCAAACTTGTCGGAGCTCATACCCCCCACCTTGCAGCCCTTGCCGAACGCGGCGGAATGCGCCCGCTGGAGACGGTCACACCGGCGGTCACCTGCACCGTGCAGGCGACGCTGGCGACCGGCTTGCCGCCCTCGGGCCATGGTGCCGTGGCCAATGGCTGGCTGTTCCGCGATCTCAAGGAGGTGCTGCTGTGGCGGCAGCCCAACTCGCTGATCGAGGGAGAGAAAATCTGGGACGCGGGGAAGGCGCGCGATCCGGGCTTCACCTGCGCCAAGATGTTCTGGTGGTACAACATGTACGCCACCGCCGATTACTCGGCGACGCCGCGCCCGATGTATCCGGCGGACGGGCGCAAGATCCCCGACCATTACGCCTATCCGCCCGAGCTGCATGACGAGCTGGATGCCAAGCTCGGGCGCTTCCCGCTTTTCACCTTCTGGGGGCCGACGGCGGATATCACCTCCTCGGCGTGGATCACCGAGGCGACGCTGCATGTGATGGAAACGCGCCAGCCGACGCTGACCCTGACCTACCTGCCGCATCTGGATTACGACCTGCAGAAGTTCGGCCCCGATCTGGCGCACCCAGAGGTGCAGAGCTCCCTCAAGGACATTGACGCGCTGGTCGGCAAACTGGTCGCCGCGGCGGATGCCGAGGGACGCCGGGTGCTGGTCGTGTCGGAATATGGCATCACCCCGGTCAGCGAGGCGATCCACATCAACCGCGCCCTGCGCAAGGCCGGGCTGATCGCCGTGCGCCCCGAGGAACATGGGCGCGAAATTCTCGACGCGGGCGCTTCGGCGGCCTTTGCTCTGTCGGACCACCAGCTTGCGCATATCTACGTCAATGACGCCGCGCGTTTGGCCGAGGTGAAGGCGCTGGTCGAGGGGCTCGATGGGGTCGAGACGGTCTGGGACGAGGACGGCAAGCGCCAGAATGGCCTCGACCATCCGCGCTCGGGCGAGCTTGTGGCCGTCTCGAAGCCCGACCGCTGGTTCAGCTATTACTACTGGCTGGATGAGGCGAAGGCCCCGGACTTTGCCCCCACCGTCGATATCCACCGCAAGCCCGGCTATGACCCGGTCGAGCTGTTCCTCGATCCCGATCTGCGGTTTCCCAAGCTGGCGGCGGGCTGGAAGCTGGCCAAGCGCAAGATGGGCTTTCGGCAGCTTCTCGACGTGATCTCTCCCTCGCGGACCGATCTCGTGAAGGGCAGCCACGGGCGGCTCACCGATGATCCCGGCGACGGGCCGCTGGTGATCTCTTCCGAGGCGGGCCTGCTGCCGGAAGGATCGGTCCGGGCGGTGGATTTCAAGGCGCTGACGCTGAGCCATATCTTCGACTAAGTCCCCGCAATGACCCGCTGCAGCGCGCGGGTGAGGCCAAAGCCAAGAACCGCCAGCAGCGCCGGGATCCATCCTCCGTGGACCCCGGCGATCAGCGTGGCGTCATAGAGCGAGATGGCGGCGATCAGCAGGGTGACGGCCTTCGGCACGTCGCCCTTTGCCCGGCGGAAGAGATAGTGCAGCGCCAGCCCGGTGGCGGCGAAGAACCCCAGCGCGATCAGCAGCGCCAGCGCGCTGCCCCAGCTGAAGATCAGCACCAGCAGGCCGGGAAAACCCATCACCGCCAGCGGCCACGCGCGCTCGATCCGGTTGTAGGCCTCTTGTTTGGCGGCGTAGGTGAGGCCCACCACATAGGCCAGCAGCCCAAGCGCGCCCCAGATCGCCACGCCCGGAAAGCTGCCCGTCGCGCCGAAGGCAGCCAGCGCGTAGCAGAAGAACCGCGTGACCCCCATGATCACCGGCGCCAGCGCGGTGCGTTTGTGCAGCCAGTCGTAGAGGAAGATGCTGATGCTTAGCAGCACCGCCGAGACCAGCGCCCAGCCTCCCAGCGGCAGGGTCAGCAAAATGCCGGTGCCCAGCATGACGAAACCGCCGACAAAGACATCGCCCTGACGGATGTCGCCGCGGGGGATGGGGCGGTCGGCCTTTTGCGTGCGGTCGTGCTCGGCGTCGAAAGCATCGTTGAGCCACATGCCGCCCACGTAAAAGAGGGTCAGCGCCAGTGCGCTCAGCACGATTGGCCAGAACGCCGTGCCCGGGGCCGCCGAGAGCGCCAGCAGCGCCCCCGCCATGGCATTTGTCCAGACCGTCGGCAGGTTGGACACGCGGCCCAGTTCCAGAGCGGTGCGGATCATTGGCCCAGCCTTTCCAGAACCCAGCGCAGCTCTCGCGCAATGGCGGCATCGACGCTGGAGGTGCGCAACTCGGGCGGCAGCACATCCCAAGTGTAGGTCTCGACCTCGAGATGCGGCGAGATCGGCGCGGCGCGGTGCAGGTCGAGGATTTCCTTTAGAAACTCCTGTGTGCTGTCGAAGAGGCCAAGCGAGGCCAGAAACACCGGGACATGGAAATGGATGCGCCATTCCTCGCCATCCGCCTCGGCGCCGCGGGCCAGCGCCTCGGGCAGATCGGAATAGGCGGTGATCGGCCCGTCGCCGCGACGGGCAAGTACCTGGTGCAGGTAGGTCGGCTCGGCGAAGGCCTTGAGCATCGCGCGCACCTCCGGCCTTATCTGCGCCCGCAAGGCAGAACTCAGCTGCAACTTATGGATTGGTATCCCAACCGATTTCAGGGCCGCGATGCTGGCTTCGGGGTCTTCATATTCCACCGCCGCATGACATACGTCGTAACACAGGCCCAGGTGGCAACGGAGCGCTTCTTCGGCAGCCTCGCCATTCAGCCCTGTCACCTCCCGGAAACGCGTGACTGCACCCGGCGAATAGAGCCAGTCCTTGAAAAAATCCACGGTGCCGGAAATGTTCTCGAGAAAGCAGAAGGGCTCGGGCTCGATCGCCAGTGCCACGGTGACCCCGGTACGGGCCTTGATCGCCACGCAATGCGCTGCTGCTTGCAGGTAGCGCTCGGTCATCTCTCCCTCGGTACCCGCGGCGAGCGTGCGAAACGTCCCCGGTACAGTGCTCAGGCTCACCCAGTCACCCGGCTCCGAGAGCTCGGCCATGAGGTTGGCAAGCCTGTTGGTGTAGTGCAAACGCTCGGGGTCACGCCAATCGGGCTGGTAGACCTGCTCTTTCACCCGCACGCCGTGGAAGGGTCCGTAGGGAAAGCCATTCATCGTCGCCGGTGCGAGATCCTGCTCGCGCAGGAAGGCTTTGAGCCACGCCCTCTGGTCGCCCTGGTCGAGCTGGTCAAGAGCGTTGGACGAAAGCCGCAGCCCCACAGCGAAGCGCCGGTCGGGGCAAACCTGTTCCCTTACCTTCAGGAGGGGCCCGGTGAGTGCCTCCCGGCACTCCTCCCAGGTTTCGGTGGCATGGATGTTGAGGCAGTAGGTGAGGGTGCCCAGCCCGCCGCTCAGCAGCATTACGCCCACCCCCGATCGATGCAGTCTGGCTGGCCAGGGACCTGACCTTGGCCCTGCTCGCTGGCAAGGCTGTATGCATGCGCCTGGCGTTTCAGCCAGCCGATCGCATCGGCCACAAGATCAGGCCGCATCTCATTGATCTCTATGCCCTTGCCAAGAGCGCAGAGCAGCGTGATCGTCAGCTTGCCACCAAGATGCTCGCGAAACTCTTCGAGGCCGCGAAGAAGCTCCAGGTTTCCATTCTTGCTGTGCCTGGCAAGGCCCGGATGCCATAGCGGGAGACCCAGGCTATTCAGAACGGAGACAATGCGGCTTTCTTCGCCTGGCGCAAGAAGGCCAGTCAGCACCGAATACCGCGCATCAAGCGCGATCCCCATGGCCACTGCATCCCCATGGCTGACGCAATACTGCGTGAAGGTCTCGAGTTTGTGCGCCGACCAATGGCCGAAGTCGAGCGGCCTCGCAGAACCCCGCTCGAAGGGGTCTCCGCCATGCGCGATCTGGGTCATGTGGAGCTCCGCGGAGCGACGGATCATGTATTCTTCGGCCTCCGGCTCAAATCGTTTGAGCTCTGCCGCATTCGCTTCGATCCAGAGGAAGAAATCCCTGTCGCGAATAAGCGCGACCTTCACCGCCTCCGATAGTCCCGATCGGCGCACCGGGGGTGGCAATGTGGCCAGAAAGTCGAAATCATTGAGCACGGCCCATGGCGGCGCAAAGCAGCCCGCGAAGTTTTTCGAGCCGGCAAAGTTCACGGCTGTCTTCACGCCAACGCCGCTGTCATTTTGCGACAGAACCGTGGTTGGAATACGGATATGCCGGATCCCGCGGTGCGCCGTGGCCGCTGCCATGCCCACCGCATCCAGCACCGCGCCGCCACCGATGGCCAGAACATAGGAGTGCCGATCAATCCCGTGCTCCAGGATGCGGTGGTAAATCTGCTCAAGCCTCGACAGCCCGGCCTTCGCAGCCTCACCGCCCTCAATGGCGAGCGGCGCACACGCGAGCTCCACTCCGGGGACTTCTTCTCGAAAATATCTGGCAATCTCATAGCCGAGCGTGCCCCGCTGCTTGAGCACGTCGGCGTCAATAAAGACAAGGCACCTCTGGCGGCGCGAATGCTCCGACACCTCCAGGGCCTCCCGAAGGGACGCGTTGGCCGGGGAGAACAGGTCTCGCGTGAAAACGACCCTGTATTCATAATTGACCGAAAAGGATTGGGTTCTGGAGTGGATCTCATGCTGCGGGGTCGGGGCTGGCCTGATGAAAGCGGAAGAGGGGGTGGCGTCAAATGTCAAAATTTTAGGCAGTTTTTTCATGTCGTTCATCTCGGTCGTCAATAGGCTGCAAATGGGGAGGGCCTGGCCGCGCTGCGGCCGCGCTCACTGAGATGCGGAATCCGGATTGCCAGCCAGGGGCCAGGGTAGGGAGCTCCGGACGCTCGGGCCCGCGGAGCGTTGTTTCCGCAAATCTCTGAGAAATATCGCATAAATCTCGGATTCCTCGCCCGGAGAGCGCCGGGATCCGACTCCATGGCAGCCCCTTGGGGGATGCTTCCGTATGTGGGGATTGTTCTGATCCGGCCCGCAATATGCGGAATGCGGGTAGTATATTTCCATCAGCAGAGACGCCATGGGAAGTCGCACCGACACCGAAGTCGACATGGGAAAGCCTTTCACCAATTAAAAACCACGGCGTATCGCCGGATACTACAGAAAAAAGGCAGTATATGACTGCCTAAAACCATCTGCATACGCGTCAAAGCTGCGATGCATTACTTTATTGCCCGCAACATACGAGAATCAAATGATTGCGACTAGCCCTGAAATAAAAATTTCATATTAAATCTCCTTTGTGCGCCACTTTGTTTTATATATGGCGGCGCGTTTTCATATTCAGCGCCCGTGACATCGGCAGCAGAGTCCTTGCGCGAGAGGCTCTGGGCAAAGCCGCTAGCCATGGCGGCGATCATCCCCGCAGGTCTGATGAAGAGAAGCCATCGTTCCGCGAGAGGGATGCTGGCCAAGAGGCTTCAAGCCTCATGGGTAACCTCTTTGGTAAGTGGTTTACCCTTATGGTAATGTGATTTACTAGTGGTAAAAGTCAGGGCGAGCCTGGCTCGCGTGTGACGTCGGCAAGAAGAAAGCGGGAAAATGAGCATTCCAGGGAACAATATCCGCCAGCTGCGCATGGCCCGAGACTGGACGCAGGAAGACCTTGCAGAGCGGATGAACGTCACCAATGTGACGATATCACGCTGGGAGAGTGGGGCCCGGGTCTTCAGCTCCAAGGACCTTCGGGCGCTTGCAACGATCTTCAAGGTCACGCCGCAAGATGTCATGGGCGATGGGGCCATTCCGGCGGCGCCCCAGCCCTCCGGGCGGCCGCGCAAGGTTCCCGACCCCAAGTTTGCCGAGGCAGCTTCGCAAGGGACGCTGATTGCAACCCTTCTTGGGGGCAAGGAGGCGAGCCGCGTGGCGCTGGACGAAAGACTTCTCGGTGATCTTCCGAAAGCACCGGAAAGCCGTATCGCGCTCTTTCAGCTTCGGGATGACAGCATGGCGCCGTTTCTCGGAGTGGGCGACATGGTTTTCATCGACACCCATGTGTCCCAGATCACGCGCGATGGTGTCTACGCTTTGAAACTGGCGAAACAGGACATTCCAACCATCCGACGCGTGTCGATTTCTCCGGCGGACGGCAAGCTGCGTATCTCCTGTGACAATGCCAGCTACCAGCCCTTTGTCGATGTCGCTCCGGAAGCGATTCCGGTGATCGGCCGGGTCGTTCGGCGGATCTGTGCAGTCTGAAGCTTAGCCATCACATATAGCAGCCGCGATGCAGATCCCGCCCTGCGGCGGCGCCCAGATAGCTAGCCAGGCCGCGCCACTTACCAATCACAGTTTTTGCCCAAACGAGGTACTCCATGACCGAACTCGACGACTGCCTGATCATCCAGGTGTTCGGCGAAACCGATTACACTTCCTTCGTCTACCCCAAGTCGACATTCGAAGGCCGGGAGAAAATCTTCGGCACTCCGAAGGCGGATATCTTCATCAGGACTGTCGGAGCGCTTCTGGGCTTCGACAACTGGGATGAGCTGAAGGCCATCTCTCGCGAACCTCTCATAGGGAGCAAGCTCGTCGTGCACCGGCACCGTCAAAGATGATGGATGTAGTCCACAGCGGCCACGCCGATGGTGATCAGGCTCAAGCAGATGCTGATCTTCCAGTAGGGCGTCTCGGTCAACTTAAGTTTGAACATGTGTCATCCTCCCGCAGCATGAGTGTGTGATATCAACTCCCTAGGGTCCCGTGTTCATCCATGATAGTATCGATGTCACCAGTCGCGAAGGCAAAAGCATTTCCACATATATTACATAAGATGACTTATCGGACTTTCGAAGGGATTCAAATCCGTTCGCTCAGATACCCTTCTCGAGGCCAGACTTCATGGCTCCAAGCCTCTTCCGAGGTCGCCAGGCCCAACAGGAACGGCTCTCCAAGCCCTAAGCGCCGCCTAAGCCATCAAGTTTCATATCGCTGACTACATGGGAACCAACACCAGAGGTTCCCCTGTATGAGTCATCTTGAAAGCTGGACCGCGTATCACGGTATTCGCACTCGAGACGTCGATGCTGAGACGTTCACGTTTGGGGGGCTCGCTGACTTCCCTGAAGGCATACACCTGGGCTCGCTCGCTCAAGCCAAGATGCGTGCCGGCCGCGGCACTGTGATCGAGGTGATCGTCAATGCCTCTCAGCTATCTCCGAACGGACTGAAACGCGTGAAGGATCGCCCGGGCGGATGGCGCACCACCAACAGACGCGCCCGCGGCAATGGATCGGCTGCCCTCGTGTACCTCAACCGCTACGAAGGCGTCGACGAAGCAGCTCTCGCAAAGATCCTGAAAATCGGTAGTGACAGGTTTGATCGGATGAGTGACGCCGAGGTCCGACGGCGTGTTCCTGAGCTTAAAGACAGCTGGGTCGTCCTCGATCCGGAGATCGTCACCATCAGAAGAGCACTCGATCCAGATGAGGTCGCGAGGATGCTTCAGAGTCAGCCTACGGAGCTTGGAGGCCAAGAAAATTTGCTGCCTTGTAGCCCAACTGGGCGATGACCACCCTACACTCCTCATCTCTCATTGCGCGGTGATCCTCGTAGGTCACCAAAAACACGATGCTATTTGACCAAAGCGCAGTGGAGATTTGTCATGCTCGATATTGGAACCAAAGATTCTGACGACATAGTCGCTTCCCCTGAGGGCGACATCATCATTCTGAAAGCGGGAGACGACACGGTAGACTCCGGAGATGGCGACGACCTCATCGTCGCAGGAAAAGGCGACGATAGCGTGGATGCCGGCGCCGGTGACGACCTTCTGATCCTGGGACAGGGTGATGACACTGCCAACGGAGGATCGGGCTCTGACACGATCCTCGGCGGGTCTGGCGACGACGTCTTCATCTTCAACGCCACCAGCCTCGAGGAAGGCTCCGATTTCATCGATGGCGGAAAAGACTACGACACCCTCCGGATCATCTATACCGACGCCACGGCCGACGAGCTTGCAAGTGATTTCCAGCGGCTCCAAGCGTACCTGGACGCTGGTGACTTCACGAAGTCCTTCCACTTCGAAGCAGTCGATCTTGAGATCCGCAACGTCGAGGATGTTGAACTCATTGATGATACGCCAGTGGACCCAGCCGTGCTCACGATCAACGGCGCCAATCCATTTAACGTTGGCACGGTATTTGCTGGCAGCGCAAGCGCCGTCCAACTCACAGTAACGAATACGGGCGGCACCACAGCAACCGAGATTGAAGTCAGCTTCTCAGACACTACCAACTTCGGCATCTATCAATTCGAAGACCAGGTATACTCGCTTTCTGAAACACTGAACCCTGGTGAGCTCGACACATTCAGACCCTATTTTCAGACCCCAGGAGTTTCAATCGCTGACGAAATCGGTGTCTACGAATGCGCCATGGAAATATCCTATTTCGACGGCCTGGAATACCAGGTGCTAGAAAAAGAACTGATTGCTCAAGCCATCTGATGCCCTACCCGATCCCAAGCGATGGTTACGGTCTCATAGACCAGCGTTGCTTGGGATCATCTGCCCCCAGCAGATGATCCAGTTCCCTGAACAGCTCCGCCGTCCGCGGATCATAGTCGATGTCAGCGAACTGTTGCGGAAAGTCGTAGATGCCAATCTACGCTGCGATGGAGTCCGCATCAACGCGTACGATTTCAAGACCATCTGACAATACCACCAGCCCGACCACATACGTCCCGTTTTCAGAGTCGGGGTAACGTCCATGGGGCTTCTCCCTGTTTCCGCACGCATCGTCAAACCATGACGACCGCTTACCAAGAGCCCGGAGAACCAATCCCTACAAGGGGAAACCGAACTTCTTGCGGGTCGCCTCGCAATCCTAAATGGCGCCTCAAGGCGTGACCTTGAGTAAGCGAAATAATCAGAAAAATCATTGATTGAATGGCGACTACAGCCTCAAAGCACTCTGAGAATGGTGAAGCTGACCGCCAGAAATTCTATTCTATTTACATGGGGCTTCAAATGCGCTTTACTTGTATACACACAACCCCTCAAAGGAATTACATGAAGAAATACATCGCCGCTGGCGCTCTCGCACTTGTTGCTCTCAGTGCCCATGTTTTCGCCAGCCCGCTGATCGCTGCCTCGAGCCTCAAATCCGCCATCGACAACCAGGATGCCGACGCCCTTGTCGCCAAGATTGATTTCGATGCCCTCCATGAAAATGTCCGTTCCGAAATCGACGACATCGTTGCTGCAGAACAGAACCCCATGGCGCGCGAGATGACGAAAGCCATTCTCAACGATATGTTGGACAACTTTGCCAGCGAGCAAGCGGTCACGTCCTGGGCCAACAGCGGTATGGGAGCGAGACCCGATACCGGGGACATGGACTACAGTTTCGGCTTCGGCGTCACGCGGTTCAAGATCAACCTCGAGACTGAGGCAGGTCCCGTAAGCCTCGTAATGGCACCTCGCGGCCTGACCTGGAAAGTGGTCGGTGTTGAATTCGACCCGGCCGCCCTCGGGATGGTCTGACAACACCACGCGACCGACCTCCAAACAATGGCGTCAGTTTATCCTTGAATTATGGATAGGCTGGCGCCATATCTTTATTACCGAGCCCCAATGGTGGGGTTGCGGCCTAAGCAAGATTTCCGTCCCACTGTGGGATGAGAGGGAGCATACATGACACAGGATGCATTGCATCTTGTCCTAGTGCAGGACAACCCGACCGTCGGGGATATCGACGGAAACACCAACATCGTTCTCGACGTGCTGAACCGCAATGCGGTCGCGGACCTTTTAGTCTTCTCTGAGTGCTTCATTTCCGGCTACCCTCTGCAAGACTTGGTGCTTCGCCCCGGCTTTCTTTCGCAAGTTGATGCCGGCATCGAGCGCATCCGCCAGGCCGTCGTCGAAAAGCAGGGCCCGGCCATCCTGATCGGTGCACCTGTCGCAAGAACGACCCTTCCCGGGAACGCGGCACTGCTGATCGATGTCGACGGCTCGATCCGTACCGTCATGAAAACCGAGTTGCCCAACAACGATGTCTTCGACGAGCGCCGCGTCTTTGCCTCCGCCGAAGGTAGCCGCCCTGCCCCCCTCTCCTTCCGCGGCTTCCAGCTTGGCGTCCAGATCTGCGAAGACATGTGGCATGGCCGGGTTTCTCGTGGCCTTGCGGACGAGCTTGCAGATGTACTGCTGGTGATCAACGGCTCTCCCTATCAGCGCGGCAAACACGATGTCCGCCTGCGCCACGCTCGTGCGCGCGCCAAAGAGACCGGCCTGCCCCTCATCTACGTGAACCAGTACGGCGGTCAGGACGAGCTCGTTTTCGATGGTGGCAGCTTTGCCTTCGATCCCGATCCCCACAGCCCGGACGGCAGCCTTCTGCAGGGGCCGGCCTTCGATCGCGCCGAACTGAAGGTATCCCTCAAGCGTGACCAGCTGGGACAGACCACCATTGGCTTCGAGGGCGGAGAACGCGCACTCTACCCTGCGGACCCCATCGAGACCGACTATCAAGCCTGCATTCTGGGCCTCAGAGACTACCTTGGCAAGACCGGCATGAAACGGGTCGTCCTCGGCGTCTCGGGCGGTCTCGACAGTGCGCTGGTAGCGACTATGGCTGCCGACGCAATCGGCTCTGAAAACGTCATCGGGGTAATGATGCCCAGCCCGTACACAAGCCAAGAAAGCATCGACCTCGCCACCGACCTGATGAACCGCCTGGATATCCATCAGCGTACCATCAGCATCGAAGATGCCTTCAGTGCTGTCGACGAAGCGATGTCCGCCTTCTGCGAGGAACTGGCTCCGGAGGTGGGTGAAGAACCCGATCTTGCACTGGCTCGAGAGAACTATCAGGCCCGCTTGCGCGGTCTCAAGCTTATGGGCATCACCAATGCCATTCCCGGCACCATCCTTCTGTCGACCGGCAATAAGTCGGAGATGTCCGTGGGCTATGCAACGCTCTATGGAGACATGAGCGGTGGCTACAACCCTCTCAAAAGCGTGTGGAAAACCGACGCCTTCGCCATGGCCCGCTGGCGCAATGGATACGAGGGTTTCGATACTTGCGATCCCATCCCGACTGAGATCATCGATCGGCCGCCATCAGCAGAACTCGCCGACGACCAGGAGGACGCGAACACCCTCGGTGACTATGAGGCGCTCGATTTTGTCCTGCGTATCTTGGTCGAAGAATTCGGTAGTGCGAAGGTCGCTGCTACCCGGCTGGAAAAGACGTTCGGAAACGATCTGCCCCGCCTGACTGGCGGCATGGACGCACAAACCTACTCGGACCGGATCGCCGGGCTGCTGCGCAGAGCGCAATACAAGCGGATGCAAGCACCGCCGGGTGTGAAAATCAACGCGACCGATTTCGGCGCCGGGTGGCGGTACCCGACTGCAGGCGTCTATTCCTTCTGAATTTTGCGCGCGCCCAGGTGAACTGGGCGCCCTCCCCCAATTCTATTTTCGAGACAACACCATGACCACCAACTTTGCTCAGCGCATCCACAACGCGAACTATAAATTCGACCCCTACGTCCGTTCGCTGATGGACACCGACTTCTACAAGCTCCTGATGGCCTACTTCATCTGGAAGCACTATCCGGATGTCGGTGTGACCTTCACCGTCAAGAACCGCACCAAGGCAGTGAAGCTGCCCGCGATTGTCCCCGAGGCGCAACTCCGCGAGCAACTCGACCACGTCCGCTCGCTACGCTTCACCAAGTCGGAGCTCATCTGGCTCAAAGGCAACAGCTTCTACGGCCAGGAAGGCATCTTCCCCGGCGACTTCATTGCCGCGCTCGCCGACCTGCAGCTGCCCGACTATCACCTCGAGATCCGGGACGGCGAATACCACATCACCTTCAGTGGGACCTGGTTCGAACACACGCTTTGGGAAATCTACGCTTTGGCAGTGATCAACGAAGCCAAGTCCCGCGCGGCCATGGCAGACATGTCCAAGTACGAGCTCACCGTCCTCTATGCGAACGCGACCTCCAAACTTGTTGCCAAGCTGAAGGCACTGAAGGAAGCCGATGTCCGCGGCATTGCCGAATTTGGCACCCGGCGCCGTCACGGATTCCTCTGGCAGGAGTTCGTGATCGAGGCCATGCAGGAGGAACTCGGCGCAGGCTTCATCGGCACATCGAACGCGCTGCACGCCATGCGCATGGACCTCGAGGCGATCGGCACCAACGCGCACGAGCTCCCGATGACGATCACCGCCTTGGCCCGCCTGGAAGGCATGCAAGACGGTGAGAAGCCTTCCGACAGGCATTCGGTCTTCATGAGCCAGTACCGCGTCCTCGAGCAATGGGAACAGACCTTCAGCGGGAACCTTCTGGTGGCCCTTCCCGACACGTTCGGCTCCACTCAGTTTTTGCAGAATGCAGAAAGCTGCTTCCCGAACATCGAGCACTGGACCGGCTTCAGAGAAGACAGCAAGGACCCCTACATCGCGGCTGAGGAGAAGATCGCGTTCTGGAAATCGCTCGGCGTCGATCCGCGCGAAAAGCTGCAGCTGTTCTCGGACGGCCTCGACCACAAGCTGATGATCGACCTCAGCAACAAGTTCAGAGATCGCATCCGCTGCGGCTTTGGCTGGGGCACCAATGCCACGAACGATTTCAGAGATTGTGATCCCCGCGGCGGGACCGACCTCAACCCGATCTCGCTCGTCTGCAAAGTCACCGAGGTGAAGGACCTCAAAACCGGCGGCAAGGTCGGCGCAGTGAAACTCTCGGACAACTACACCAAGGCCACCGGCCCCGAAGAAGAGATCGCCTACTACCGTGAGATCTTCGGGGCTGAAGGCGTCGCCGACATTCCGGTCGAAGTCTGAAGCGAGGAGATTCTGAAATGGTAACCAAAACTCTGAAAATCGATCCCCGCATCAGCAACGACCGTGTCGGGCTCATCATCTCTCGCCAGCAAGTGAAGACGCTGGCCCACGCCGGCATAGAAAGCCAGATGATGATCGACAACTCGGTCAACATCATGGGCCTGGGCTCGTGTGAGAAGCATGGGGTCGAGGGCAACCCGCTCACCGCGGACCAAAAGCGCATTGCGCATCAAGGCATCTGGGGCAGCGCCTTCAAGATCTGCATGCTGCAAGATATCGGCGCGACCGACCGCACTGCGGACTGGGGGAACTACGTCCTCGACCGCATCGCGAGAAACCAGCTCCCTGAACCGACCGACCTCTACTCCGGATCAAAGCATGAAGCCCGCTGGTACGAGGCTCACTTCGCTTCGCTCAAGGGCGAGCCGACCTTCACGCGCGGCCGCTTCAACGTCTGGGAGAACCCCGAGACCGGGAAACGGATCCACATCCTGGACCGCACGGAAGACGGCATCTCCTCAAGCGAAGCCCGGATGCTGATCGAGCGCCGTGATCCGGCCTGGATGGACATGGTGCCGGCAAAGCTCTGGAACTACTACGAGCAGGAGTACCCGCCCCACCTTCGTGTGGCCATCGAAGTCGAACCGACTGCAGACCGCGATCCGCAGACTGACTTCCCCAATGGGCAGCCGGTTGGAACCAAATGCATCTATATCGACGATCCGGAGCGGGTCTTTATCCTGCGGGATGACGGAAAGTGGCGCGCGCGTTCGGACTCTGAAAATCGCAAGAGCATGGGCGACTGATCCCCTGCAAGGCGTGTGCCCGGGCCCCATGCTGGGGTTGCGGGCGGCGCACCAACCTACCGGCCCCAATGGTGGGGTCAGGAAACTTGAAAGAGACCACCAATGTTTGACATCAACACCATCGACCAACCCAAGACTGCCCTCATCGTGATCGACCTGCAGTATGACTTCCTTCCGGCGGATACGTCCAAGGACGACGGGGCTCTCGCGGTCCCTGGGGGCAACGATGTAATTGCTCCCATCCACGATCTGATCCAGATGTTCGACAACGTCGTCCTCACCCAGGATTGGCACCCTGCCTCGCACAAGAGCTTCGCAAGCGCACACGAAGGCAAGGCGCCGTTCGAGACCACTAAGATGCCCTACGGTGAGCAGGTCCTCTGGCCAGACCACTGCGTACAAGGAAGCTTCGGATCGAAGATTGCACTCAGCGATCACCTGATGGCAAAGGCGCAGATGATCATTCGCAAGGGCACAAACCCTAAGATCGACAGCTACTCCGCCTTCCTGGAGAACGACAAGACCACCACGACCGGGCTTGCCGGCTACCTGCGCGAGCGCGGCATTGAGCACGTGGTGATGTGCGGACTGGCGACTGATTTCTGCGTGGCCTTCTCGGCCCTCGACGCCGCTGCGCTGGGCTTCAAGGTCACTCTCATCGAGGACGCCTGCCGCGGCATCGATCCGGCTGGCGTTGCTGCCCAGAAGGGCGCTATGAAAGCGGCGGGTGTCATGCTCGCTTAAACCGGTATGCAAGTGCGCTTAGCGCTCCGCGACGAGCGGAGCGCTAAGCGCATCTCAACGCAGCATCCAGTATACGCCATTTCATAGAGCATCTATAGATCGCTGGCCGCGCACACTAAAGTTAGCCATCTGATACGAGAATAGCATACGGTCTAGGCTTATTATACCGGATATCCGCATGCAATTTTTATGCTCTTATCTATCTTAATCGCCGATAATTTATCTCCGCCACCAGATCTAGATAATCCATACAACCCATCCGATATATTACTTCCACACCTTAAAACAAAATCCAATAAATAAGCCGTATCGCAATCGTTCATCAAGCTAACAGGATCTCGCCCCCTGATAGCTTCGTGGTAAGCATTTGTGAGACAGTTATCCAGCCTCTTGAATCCTTCAAGGACAAGCCCTTGCTCGACAATATCCTCCAGCTCTGTGTATGTATCAGACTCAAGCAGTTTTCTTATCACCAGCAAGTTAGCCTGGCTCTTCTTGTTCCACTCCGAGTAAGCTTCATCGTACCGAGCCTTGCGCTCAATAACCTCGGAAAGAGACTGATCAGTAGGCTCCTCGGCATGACGTCTAAGACCAGCCGCGAGTAGCTCGGCGCGCACTCGACGGGAATAAATGTCCTGAGTGTATTCTCGTATTGCCTCAGCTTGCAGACTAGAGAACTCACGATCTTGGATTGCGCTATCAACAACAAATGAAAGATAAAAAACTGTCAGTGGCGTGAGAACACCAAGCAAGACTTTCGTCAGCTCAAGCCATGTCCAGTCTCCGGGCTTCATCTGCCTTGCCTCAATTACCTAAAACAATATTTGCGATATAGTACAACAGTTCACACCGCGATTATATGGCCGACTTCGAGTTGATCACGGAATGCGCAATATATCGCCAACCACTGGCTGATGGAGCTTTAGATCGACTTCAAGCAAGAGTACGGTTATCGGTAAGATCAACTGTTTTTGTCCCGCTCGAGCGCCCTATCTTCTCGTCCACGGGCCCAAACCCGCATCTGGAGGAGGAACCATGGCACAACCAAAGATCGCAGTGATCTTCTACTCGACCTACGGCACCAACCACCAAGTCGCTCTTACGGCCTCAGAGGCCGCCAAGGAGGCCGGCGCTGACGTTCGTCTTCTGCGGGTCGCTGAAACGGCGCCCGAGGAAGTCGTCAAAGGTCAGGATGCCTGGAAGGAGCAAGCCGAGAAGATGGCAGACATTCCCGTCGTCACCCCTGATGACATGGTCTGGGCCGACGGCTACTTCTTCAGCGCCCCAACGCGCTACGGCCAGTCCGCATCTCAACTTCGCGCCTTCATCGACACGCTTGGTGGGGTCTGGTCTGAGGGCAAGCTCGCAGGCAAGACAATTACCGCGACCACCAGCGCCCAGAACACGCACGGCGGCCAGGAAGCCACCACGTTGGGCCTCTACACGTCCGCGATGCACTGGGGCGCTATCATTGTGCCCCCGGGCTATACCAGCGATGTCATCTATGCCTCGGGAGGAAATCCATACGGCTATTCTGCGCAAGCTGGGCAGTTTGACGACGCCGGTAAGGCATCGGTCGCCCATCAGGCAAAACGGTTGGTCGAAGTGACCTCAAGGCTGATTGGATAAAGGGTCATCCCACACGCAGGCTCCGGAAAGACTTGCGTGTGGGATGACGGACTAATTTAGTCCGTGGCCTCGGCAGGGACCAAGTCGGCGAGAACGCCGTTCTTGAATGCTTCTTGGACGACATCCTTCGGGTACTGCAGCTTCTTGCGGTCCTTGACGTAGCCATCGAGCGCGGACTCGATCATAAGTTTCCGATCCACGGTTGCCGCAAGCTCACGGATCTTGTTCGACAGCTGCTCCGGATCGAACCGCGGCTTGCGCTTGTCATACGACGTTTGCGGAAGCCCGAGGTCGTAGCCCTCAAAGAAAACCGTCACGAGAAGCAGGTTCTCGATCAGTTCGTCGTCGGACACCTCCGGTGCTTCCGTCTTCAAAAGGCTCAAAATAGACGTCGTGCCTTCCTCGACCTCCATCCAAGTCGCGGTGCCGGCCAGCCGAGCCTCCGCGGTCTCATCTCGAAGCCAGCAAAGCCGGTCTGAAAAGACCGCTTCAGGCTCCATGATTTCTCTGATTTCGTCGTAAATGCTTTCGAGCGTCCGCCCCGAAGCGCTTTCCTTGGCCTGAAGCTTGTTCGCGAAGTCGATCACCTTGGGAAGGAAGCGCGCCAGGAGGTTTCCGACATGGTAGCTGATCTCCATATCGTCCCAGACCCAGGGCATCTCCCGGTTGGCCAGCTCTCTCCACAGCTTAGACGTATGCGCCACGCGATCTTCGAGGGAAACAGTCGTATTCATCAGAATTTCTTACACATTTCACATGCAGGCTACACACTCGGCTTGCACTGCGCTATCCTATATTTCTAACTAGTGAAGATGGGTATGAACTCTGAATTTCTGATTTATGGCGATCCGCACGGAAAGTGGAACCCGCTCTTCGAGGCTATCGATAGCTCCACCAGGACGGTGATTGTCCTCGGTGACTTCTCGGATGGGAAACTGGACCCAAGTGGGGCGGACCGGACCCGGGAGGCATTCGGTCGCTTGATCGATATGGGGCTCGATCTTCGCTTCATCATTGGGAACCACGATGCCTCCCTCGACAACCAGATTGATCTTTTAAAGGACTTCGACGGGCACCGGATCGACGGTAAAATCATCGAGGTCGGAGGACTTCGCATCGCCGGCCTGGGCGGCATCGTACGCGAGAAGGTCTGGCGCGGAGACGGAGAGGCGCTTGTCGCTTCAGAAGCCGAACTCATCGCGCGGACACCTCGAAACGAGCGCATCAATGGCGGCCTTCCCAGAAAGCACCTGACGACGATTATGCCTTGGACGGTCGAAAGCCTCAGGGCTCAGAAAGCAGATGTCCTCATCACGCATGAAGCGCCGAGCTGCCACGAACACGGTTTTGAGTTCATTGACCAGCTGGCGGCCGACATGGACGTGTCGCTCGTGATCCATGGCCACCATCACAAGAACTACTCGGATCGGCTAGATAGCGGCATCGCCGTCAGAGGAGTTGGGCTCGCCACGCCCTGGCAGTTTCCGAAGACGGGTCAAATCACGAAAACTCTCTGAAAACTGAGGGGTCCGCTCCTCTTGCTGATGGAATACCGTGGCATACATCGCCTTACGACACCGAACCATTCGGTAGATTAAGGAAAGTACCTATCATGACCACTCGCATTTTTGCTTCCCCGGCTCGCTACGTTCAGGGCGCCGACATCATCGATCAACTCGGCGAGCAACTTGCCACACTTGGCAAGTCAGCCTTCATCATCGCGGATGAGACGACATGGAAGATCGTTGGAGAGAAAGCCAGCGCAGCCATGCAGGGAAAGACTGAATTCCACCACGAGGAGTTCAACGGGGAAGCCTCCAAGAACGAGATTTCCCGCCTTGCAGAACTTGCGAGGTCCAAAGGCGCTGACCTGATTGTTGGCATGGGTGGCGGGAAGGCCATGGACACCGCCAAAGGCACGGCCGACGACCTTGGCCTGCCTGTCGCGATCGTTCCTACCATTGCCTCGACAGACGCGCCGTGCTCGGCACTGTCGGTGATCTACACCGATCAAGGCGTCTTCGAGGGCTACCGGTTCTACAACAAGAACCCTGATCTCGTGATCGTCGACACCCGCATTTGCGCCCAGGCCCCTGCCCGCCTGTTCGCTTCCGGGATCGCCGATGGTCTTGCCACCAACGTGGAGGCCCAGGCTGTCCTGAAATCTCGGTCGAAAACGATGGTGTCCGGCGCGCCTACGATCGCCGGCATCGCCATCGCGGAAGCCTGTGAAAAGACTTTGCTGACCTATGGCGAGGCTGCCTACGCAGCTGTTAAAGAGGGCCTTGTAACGCCTGCCGTTGAGGCCGTCGTTGAGGCATCCACTTTGCTGTCTGGGCTCGGCTTCGAGAACGGCGGTCTTGCCGGCGCCCACGCGATCCACAATGGGTTCACGGCCCTGGATGGTGACATTCACCACCTCACACACGGTGAGAAAGTCGCATACGGCACTCTTGTCCAGATGGTTCTTGAGCAACGGCCGGAAGAAGATGTCTTCAAGTTCATCAAGCTATACCGCGCCATCGGCATGCCCGTGACCCTCAAGGAACTCCACCTCGAGAATGCACCTCGCGAGGACCTGAAAAAGGTCGGCGATCTCGCAAACTCTGAAAGCGATACCCTGCGCAATCTCGCCACCGATCTCTCCGCCGATGACATCGCGGACGCGATCCTTGCGGTGGATACGCTCGCAAAGAAGGCTGCTTGAACTTGATCAGGCAAGACGGTCCAGCTCCGCGTATTGAACTGGGCCGTCGCCTACGGGCACATGCCACCGACAAGCCGTGACAACCATCTTGCAATCTCCTCGCTGGAGACAAGATATCCCATAAGCGTGCTGACTTAGAGGTCGACGCTAAGCCAACCAAGTGAACCCGCTTGGTCTAGCAACCCACGGTAATGGGCGGCCCATCACTGGTACTATTGTAGCGCCGTGATGGGTCCTATCGGCTGGACCTGGCGCGCCTGTACGCCCTCCGGCGGACTGCAAACCACCGCCGAGATCGAATGAATGCGGACGACATTGGATTCTGAAGCACCGGAACATCGACAGCCAGAAGCATCAGACCTAGCGGTAGCATCCAGATACCGAGGACAGGCAGGAACGAGAGGAGTCCGCCGAGGATCAGCAGCACTGCAGTCGGCATTCTGATCACGGACCATCCTTGCCCTAGCAACGCTCGCGACGGCCGCTTCAGAGCGGGCATTTTGCGAGCCAGAGTATCGATCTGCCTCAGCAGTCGCTTTCGGTGTTTTGTCACGGTCGTCCTGCTCAATGTTTCAATAGCTTACGTGCGCATGCTTGTCATTCAGGCAATGACTTAGGCCGCACGCGTTAAGCTCGAGCGAAGACGAACTTTGGGTGGAAAACGGAAGTCTTGGAGCCACTTCGAATGGCAAACGATCAAACCACGAGGAAGCCTGATCATGCATGCAGCAATCGCACCAGACAATGTCGCAGTCGTCACCGGGGGCGGCTCTGGCATCGGCCTAGCCGTAGCCAAGAGCTTCGCAGCACACGGCATGAAGGTTTGCATAGCCGATGTCTCGGAGCAGGCGCTCGAAAAAGCGGCAGACGATCTCAAGTCGGCCGGCGCGGCGGAAGTCATGAGCGTAAAAACTGACGTCGGCGACATCGAACAAATTCGGGCCCTCGAAGCGCGCGTAACCTCTGACCTTGGTCCCGTGAATGTATTGATGAACAACGCAGGCATGCAGCCTGGAAGCTCAATTTTCGACCCGGAAGACAACTGGCAGCGCATCATTGATGTGAACATGTGGGGGATCATTCGTGGCGCGCAGATCTTCGCACCCGGCATGATTGCTTCGAACCAGCCCGGACTGATTTTGAACACGGGCTCCAAACAAGGGATCACCACACCTCCGGGCGATCCGGCCTACAATGTCTCAAAGTCTGGAGTGAAGACCTTCACCGAGGCCCTTCAGCACGAACTCCGCAATATCGAGGACTGCATCGTAGAAGCCCGCCTATTGATCCCTGGATTTGTTTTCACGCCACTGACAGCTGGTGACCGCACTGAAAAGCCGGATGGCGCATGGACCCCTGACCAGGTCGCGGAGTTCCTCTTCGACGCTCTCGAGGGAGACGACTTCTACATTCTATGCCCGGACAACGAGGTCACCCGAGAGATGGATGAGAGACGCATTGCCTGGGCTGCAGGCGACATCATTCAAAACCGCCCTCCGCTTTCCCGCTGGCACTCCGAATACTCTGAAAAATTCAAAGCCGTATAAGGTAGGGCCATGTGAGCGGGCGCGAGCATCCGTCCGCCTTAGCTCCGGCACAAGCCCCGAACAGCGACATAGGCGAGGCATCGCAGCAATGCCTCGCCTTCTCACAAACAATCAGCTTGTTCACGCTGCCGCTTGTCGGTGGCGCAAGGGATTGGGCTCAAGCCCCCTCCAAGCGAACAGGCACAGCACACCTATCGCACCTTCGATCAGCAAGGCGGTCATGATCGCTTCCCCGGGCCACCCATCCAGCAAGAAACTCACGATGCGCCCGGCGGCGAACGCCAAGAAGACGACAGTGCCGAGCTGCGCGGAAAAGCGCGCCATGTCTTGGCGGAGGGCTCCGGCGGCGATCACCACTCCAAGCGCAGCGAGATTGGCACCTGGGGCGCGAAGCTCGCTCAGGGCGGCTGGATGTGTACTGATTTCCATTCCGTAGCCGGCGTAGAAGACCTGTGGGATGAATGTAATGGCGAGGCCAATGCCGAGCGCCGTGGCGCCTGCCGCACCGAGAGTAAGTCGGCAAAACCGTGTCATCTGGAGATCCTTTCGATTCAAAGACTGCTTACGCTGCCACGGCCCATGCGCCCTCACGGGCAGCCGCATCAGCGAAGATCGTGAAATCGCGTGGAGCACGTCCAAGCGCGCGTTGGACACCATCAGCCAAATGCGCATTGCGGCCGTCCAACGTCTCTCGAGCAATACCGGTCAATACATCCGCGACCATGTCCCCTTGATCCTTCTTGAGTGCCCCGTGGAACTCCTCAAAGGAAATCGGCACATAGGCGATCGGCTGCCCAGAAGCCGCGGATAGCGCACTGGCCATTTCAGCGAAGCTCAACAGGCGCGGTCCGGTAACCTCATAGAGCTGTCCGTCATGCCCGTCGTCGGACAAGGCTGCGACGGCAACATCCGCGATGTCATCGACGTCAACGATCGGCTCCAGCACGTCGCCACCTGGCATTGGCAGAACACCCGCCAGGATCGGCGCATGCAGTGCTCCTTCGGAAAAGTTCTGGGCGAACCATGCGGCGCGCACAATAGTAAACGGCACACCCGAATTCCGGACGACGTCTTCTGCGCGCTGGGCGTGGTGCTCGCCGCGGCCGGTGAGTAGTACCAGCTTGCCAACACCTGCGGCTCGGGCTTGCTCCACGAAGGCACTTACCGTCTCCACCGCGCCGGGAACTGCTATGTCAGGGTAGTAAGAGATATAGACAGCTCCGGCGTCCTTCAGGTTGGGACGCCAAGTCTCCGGCTCGCTCCAGTCAAAGGGCAGTTCAGCGTATCGGGAGCCGCGGCGGACTGGCAACGACCGGGCTTCAAGGCGATCTGCGATGCGGGAGCCGGTTTTTCCGGTAGCGCCGAGTACGAGGATTGGTTTGGTTTGCATGGGCTTTTTCCTTACGATGGGATGCGTTTCAAATTCGGTAGCCCAAAGTCGCCCAGAATTTCTGGATGAACCATTCTCCATCGTCCGCACTTATTAGCAGATCGTCCAAAGAGCCTGGACGGAAGGCATGGCTTTCTGCATCTTTCCTTTATGGTAGAGCCTCATGTTCCTGACCCATCCGTGCTTGCCCAGCCCATCGGTGATCCGCTGGGAGAAGTCCTGCATCTGCTCAAGCTGACCGGAACCTTCTATTGTCAGTCTAGGATGACCGCGCCATGGGGCATCGCTATTCCCGGCTTCCCGGAGGTGATGAGCTTCATCGTCGTTATCGATGGGCGCGCGTGGCTGAAAGTCGGAGAGGACGACGCCTTTGAAGTCGTTAAGGGCGACCTCGTCCTCATGACGCATGGCGCACCCATCGGCCTCTTCAGCGACCAGGGCGCCAGATTGATGGAGCTGGAAGAGCTACCGATACGCAAGGTGACCGAGCTCTACGAGACAGTCGAATTCGGCGGCGGTGGAACCGAGTGCAGCATCATGTACGGCCTCGCGCGGCTTGATCATGCCTCGAGCCCAATACTCATGGCGTTGCTCCCAGACGTACTGAAGGTGGACCCATGGGACGAAGAGGCAGGAAGCTGGCTGCAGGGCACACTGCGATTCATAGCTAGAGAGGCCCGTGAACTCCGCCCAGGTGGTGAGACCGTGATAACGCGTTTGGCGGACGTCGTGGTGATCGAGGCTATCCGGCGCTGGCTTGCTCGCTCACCTGACGCCAACAGAGGATGGTTCAAGGCTGCTCGAGATCCACAGATCGGCCGCGCCATCGTTGCCATTCATCGCGACCCGGCAGCTAATTGGTCGGTGGAGCGGTTGGCGCAGGTGGCCGGTCAGTCAAGGTCTGCGTTTGCCGCGCGCTTTACCAGCCTCGTTGGAACGCCTGCGATGCAATATCTTGCCGAATGGCGAATGAACCTCGCTCGCCAATCTCTCCGAGACACCAAGTTGCCAATTGCCACCATCGCCGCTGATCTTGGCTACCAGTCCGAGCCCGCCTTCAACCGTGCCTTTCGGCGCGTGTTTGGCATCACCCCGGGACAGGTCAGGCGGACAGAAAACTAATTGGTTAGGTAGCGGGAGAGTGCCCGTGGCGCCTAAGTCAGCGACGCGGTTCCCCCTGACGCTTGCTGATTATGATCCCAGCTATGATCCCAGCGATCTTTTGCTAGACGGCCACGCGACTTTTTCACCGAGCCCAAGTCTCGATCGGTCAGGCTCCCATCCGTCCTGGAGCGCGGGCCTCACCTTCAAATCTAAAAAATTGAATTCAATGCGCCAATTTCTCCTAGGGGTTGACCAGGTAAAGTATTGCCGACTAGCGTCACTCGCAGATAAGTAAGCCGCTTGTGATTATGTTGAAGTTTGTTCTAGCTGCAGTAACGATTTCTTTCGGCGTTTGGTTTGGCCTTCGCCAAATATCCCCCGATCCGACCGAAATCCCCCCTATTCTGGCGACAGATTCAGACGCCCAGAAGGTCGTCGCCACTGTCGACGGCTGCACCCTCAAGGTCGTTGCCACGTATACCCGTGCCTGCGGCTACCGTAAAGATGCGGTCATTCACGCGAAAAGATATGAAATCGACCTCACCACTGCTCGCGACATCTACGCGTCGGTGGTGGGCGGCCGAACGTTCATCTTATTTATGGACGGACCTAAGTTCCCTTGGCAAACCAATGGCGCTCAAGGCGTCACAAATACCATATACCAGGAGAATTGCGACGGCGTCGTCTCAGAGCTCCCCTACAACAGACTACCCACAGTCAGGATCTCGAAACCGCTTACAGGAAAACAGATTAGAACTCTGGCTGCCTACACCAAAGCGTGTCGCTAACCCTTTAATCATTGGAGATTTATCGAATGGATGATAGCGTCCGTCGGGGGTCCTGCACTCGGCAGCGTTCTCCATAAGTATCTGAATATCGACATTGAGTTTGCAGGAGCGAACAACCGTCTTTGCGTCTTATGCGACGCATTCCTCAGCCAGGTGCCAAATAGCAACGCTGCAGACGGCTTCAGACGTCTACGGCCACCCAGGATCAGTATCCCGGGTGGCCCTTCTCAAAGAAGCTTGTAGCTCACGCGGCGATCGCGAGCTCTTCCAAGTCACCGCCAGCTGCGAGGTGCGCCTCAACCCACTTGGGCTTTCGGCCCCGACCGGTCCAGGTCTCAGACGGCTGTTCTGGGTGTGCGTACTTGGGAGCGCCTTTCGAAGCCTTTTTGCCCGGGTTCTGCATTAGCTCACTGAGCGCGAACCCAAATTCCTTGGCCGACGCTTCAGCAGCGGCCCACGCTTTAGCGCGTTGCCGATTGTCGTAGTCTTCAAGCGCTTTGCTCACTCGCTTGCTAAGACTTTCGAGCTCAGCTTTGTCCATCTCAACGAGGTCTGACTGTTCATACATTTGTTGTCTCCGATTTCCGTAGCGAACGATTTAAACCCGCGAATAGTGAAGACAAGCAATTATAGCGGAATACCGCTCATTTTGGGGACATGTTTTGTGTCAGCATTCTCTACCTGGCCTCGATTTAAGGCTAGGGCAAAGTTCCCAAACAGAGATTTTTACCACACTCGACGCGTCACTATTGTGAGGCTGAAATATCGCACCGCCAAAAAAAACGAGCCGATTTTTTTCGACGCGAAAGCAACTTAGGCTTGCATGCTCCCAAGATGTTCACCACACATATCAACGATGGCGGGACATTAACAGTCCCTCCTAAAAATAGGTGTATCATGAATAAATCGGTTTTGACTGCAGCTTTCTTCGCGGTCATCGCAGGCGGCGCATCCGCGGAGGGATGGCACCACGCGGCGGCCCCCATGGGTCAATTCGAAGGTAACTACTCGACCAGCGACGAAAGCTACGGCCTCTTCTATGGCTGCACTGGCATGTCTTCCCGGCTCACCTTCTCTGCAAAAGGGGCCCATATCGCGGCTGGCCTGAGCTCCATCACCGTCGATGGCAAAGAGGTTGCAACCGGCGACACGACGTATAGCTCCCGTCAGGATCGAACGATCTTCTCGAGCGATGTGCAGAGAGATTGGGGCCAGCTTCGCAAAGACGAGCACAACGCCATCATCACCGCACTCGCGACGGGCTCCGAAGCAATTTGGACGACGCCCTCTGGCGACCGTTTTACCTTCGATCTGACCGGCTCGTCCGGCATCAAAAAGTGTGAAATGTCCTGAGGGCACCCACCGCCGGTTAACCCGGTAGGAACCGAGTTAGCACAAGCTAACGAGACAGCTTCGGCTGCTTCGGCTGGCAACAGCCTTTAGTGCCGGCCACCCAATTTTCTCGGATGGCCGGCAAGCTCAGCAACATGGACCCCGCAGGCTTATTTATCGGCGCTCAGCGGCTTTGATTGCGTCTCGAGCCAGACGCTCTACGCTGAGCTCAGAACAACCGTCGAGGCGACCATGGCCAATCTGATCGATCGAAACCCCTACTCCTATCGCGAAGACCCTGAAGTGCCTTCCTTCAAGGACGATAGGGCGCTTGCTGTCATGGATGGCGACTGCGCTCTCTGCTCATGGGGTGCGCGAACGATCGCGAAGCTCGACCACACTGAAAAATTCAGAATCTGCCCACTCCAGTCTCCGACTGGCAAGGCCCTGGGGCTTCACTACGGCCTTGCACTTGATGATCCTGAGACATGGCTCTTCCTCGAAAACGGGCGAGCCTGGACAGGCATGGAAGCGATTATCAGGATCGGAGAAGCCCTCGGGGGAATAGGCAAGCTCGCAACCGCCCTACGCGTCTTCCCTCGGCCGGTCCGCGAATGGATGTACCGCCGTATCGCCCTGAACCGCTATCGCTTCGGAAAGACCGATATGTGCTCCCTGCCAGACGAGCGCCTGCGACGTAGACTGATCCAGTAGTCGACATTGAGCTGTAGGCGGCTTTGTGGTGACCTGAGGGCTGGGGCCATCATCTACGCACTCATCGTCGCTGGGTGCCCGGCGAAAAGCAGTCAATTTTGCCGATACATCGTGATGCGCTTAGAGTCCTCAAAGCCAAGCTTCCGATAGAAAGTGGTCAGCCCCTGATCAGCCTCGGCCTCCGGGGTAATCACCAAGATCGTCTCCGTAGCGCCTTGCGACTCCGCCCATTCTAGAACTGCGGTCGCTAGCTTCCGCGCCCATCCTCGCCCCCGGTGCTCCGGCTTAATGTAGAGGTCTTCCAGCTCCGCTGCGCAGCCGAATTCGACGCCGAAGGTGATGCTTCCAGACGAGACCCCGACGATCTCCTCATCCACCAAGCACACGAAGATGCATGCCCGCTCATCCTTCAACATGAGCGTAAGATTGGTCTGGATCGCCTCCGGCTCTGTTGTGATGCCATCCTCGAGGAAGAAGTCCCGATAGATCGCTGCGAGGTCATGGATGTCGTCCGCATTTGCAGGCCTGGTAATCATATGCTCGCCACGTGCTGTTTCCTGCTTAGCAAGTAGACACTCATCTACATACTGTGCAATGCGGCAGCCATCATCTACGGCTTAGGTGGTCTGCCGCTGGCCCATAGGACGCCACCGATCGCGATAACGACGCCAAACATTTGCGAGACGTTCGGCATGCGGCCGAAGATCATGGCAATAAACAGGGCAGCCACCGGCCCAGGTTGAACAGCACTGAAGTCGGCCCTGGGCCCCGAGCACGGATCCCAATTTGCCAGAATGCGAATGCAAGCGTCGAGCCGGCAATCGCCATCCACAGTGTCGCGCTCCACCCTGATGTCCCAGCAGTTGCGAACGACGAAATCGGGCTCTCCAAAGCGAAGGAGGCCAGTATCAACATGATGGCTCCGAAAAGCATCGTCCAAGCAGAGGTTTCTAGAGGGCTTGCGTTCGTGACCCAGCGGCGACAGCCCACTGTATAGGGCTGCCAGAGAGGATTAGGTGGTCTAGCGCCACTCTGCGCTTATTGGTCACCCTACTTCAACGCTAGTGGCGTACGCCTACAACAAGGACACAGCGGACCATATTTTTCGTCACCACCTGATCGTCAGGGAGCTCCTTTTTGCATGCAAATCGGGCTTTCACAACCAAAGTCGCTAAAATGAGCACAAGCACCACTCACGCCAAGTCACTGTTAAAAAAAGATATACTCTGAAATCCTCCTCTCTTGTGAAGTGGTCTTACCCGATTTGCCACAAGTGGACCTTTCCGCAGCGCAGCATGTAGCGAGATGATCAGACCATCTACGAACAAACAGGGTTGGTCCTTCTAATGACAGATACGATCTACAAAGGCGGCGCGGCTTTCATCGACGGCAAATATGTTCCGATTTCTGAAGCCCGCATCCCCGTCGGGGACTGGGGCTTCACGCATTCAGACGTCACTTATGACGTCGTGCATGTCACTGACGGCGCGTTTTTCCGCCTCGACACCCACCTCGACCGCTTCGCGAAGTCGCTGAAAGGCTACCGGCTGGACCCAGGATACAGCCGCGAAGAAATGAAGCACATCCTCGGCAAATGCGTTGCACTCTCGGAACTTCAGGACGCTTTCGTAGCGATGGTTTCGACCCGAGGCGTGCCCCGCGTCTACGGCTCGCGCAACCCGATGGATTGCGACAACACCTTCATCGCCTACTCAGTACCATGGGTCGACGTAATTAAGCCCGACGTTCAAGAACGCGGCGCCCATCTAATCGTATCCGAGACGCCGCGCATCTCTCCAAAATCCCTCGACCCGACCCTCAAGAACTACATGTGGCGCGACTTCACGCGTGGAATGTTCGAGGCGCTCGACAAGCAGGCCGACACCGCAATCCTGCTCGATCAAGAAGGGTATTTGACAGAAGGCGCGGGCTTCAACGTTTTCATTGTCAAGGGTACTGAGGTCCTAACCCCGGATCGCGGGGCTCTCGAAGGGGTCACCCGCCTCTCTGTGCTCGACCTTTGCCCGGAGCTCGGCCTCGAAGGCAAGATCGCACCGATCACCTATCAGGACATAATGGATGCCGACGAGGTATTTACCGCGACGACTGCCGGCGGCGTCATGCCGTGTGCCCGTGTGGATGGGAAAATCTACGGCAACGACCGCCCCGGCCCGATCAGTTCCAAGATCAAGGACCTCTACTGGCAGAAGCATAAGGACGGCTGGCACATGACACCAATCAACTATGCCGACGCTGAAAACCCCTTCCTCGTTCCGGCCGATGCGTGACTGAGGTTGCGCGAGCCCCTTCATACGGGCTCGCGCAGCACACAACCTGCAAGATTTCAAAGATCGACCCCGGCGGCGCCGGAGGGCGACTACCTCTCCAACAGGGAACCGAACTCATGACACAGGAAAATACAAAGACGCAGTTTACCCGTCGCCGGACTCTCAAACTCATGGCCGCAGGCGCGGCTTCCTCAATCGCAGCCCCTTACTACATCCGGCCCGCAGAGGCGCAATCCAACAGTCTGCGCGCCTTGATGTGGGAAGGCTATGCCGTGCCTGAAATCATTTCGGCCTTCGAAGAGCAGCATGGTATCCGCTTCACGCCGACTTTTTTCGACGGAAATTCTGAGGCCTACAATAAGCTCCGCGTCGGCGGCACCCGCGACTTCGATCTCGTGCAGGCAGATGGCTACTGGCCAGGCCTCTATTACAAAGAAGGTTTGATCCGGAGCTTTGACTTCCGCTCGATGAAGAGCGCAGGAGGCTTCTTCCCGGTGTTCGAGCCCGAGGCATTCAAGCTGCTCATGGACGAAGAGAGCGGAGAGATCTTCGGCGCGCCCTTCTGCTGGGGAAGCTACGGCATCACATACAATGCCGATACCGTCTCACGCGACGAGGCTTCAAGCATCGAAATGATGTTCAGCCCCGAACACGCCGGTCGGCTCTCCACCTCAGCGCGCTTCGAAGAGAATATTGCGCTGGCAGGTATACTCGTCGCTACGCGAATGGGGACAATCAATGGAGAACGGCCGGACGGCAAGTCGTTCAACCCATACGTTCTCACCGACGAAGAACTCGCAGGGGTCGAAGAGTTACTAATCGAGCAAAAACGCCTTCTGCTCACCCGTTACCAAGACAACAATACACTGCGCCAGTTGCTGATGGGACAAGCTATCGTCGCAGCACCCGAGTTCGCGCAGGTCTACCGCCTACTTCGCACAGCCAAAGCAGAGGGAGAAATCGATACGACCTTCGATCACGTCCTGACCCCGAAAGAAGGCGGACTTGGCTGGGTCGACACTTGGCTTGTATCTTCCGGTGTCGAAGACGGTGAACGGCTAGAACTCGCGACGGCCTGGATCGACATGATGACCTCGCCCGAGGTCATCCGCACAGTTTCTCTCAGCGCAGGGACTTCGACAACCGTCGATATCCGCTCGATCTCGTCGCCCGAAGAGGTGGACCTCTACCTTATGGAGCGCACCGACGAGTTGGCGAACATGTACATGTTCGACCAGCCCTCCTCGACTGAAAAATGGGAGCGGGTCTGGTCCAACATGCAAGCAGCATGATCCGACCAAATCTACACACAGCCCCGGTGCGCCGGGGCTGTCCCTCCCATACTTCGCGAGAGTACAACCATGTATATTACCCTTGACGGGATATCGAAGGAATATTCAGGCTTCTGGGCCATCGATCGAGCCAACATGAGCATTGGCCGAGAAGAGTTCATCTCACTGCTAGGTCCATCCGGTTCAGGTAAAACCACGCTTCTGAGGATGATAGCTGGACTCGAGCGACCTACGCGAGGTCGCGTCATCATCGACGGGCAGGACGTCACCGCGTTACCTCCGCATCGGCGCGGTGTCGCCATGGTTTTTCAAGAATTCCTTCTCTTCCCACACCGAACCGTCGCCGAGAACCTCGCCTTTCCACTACGCATGATGAAGATGTCACGTTCCGACATCGAAGAGCGGCTGCGTTGGATTGTCAGCCTCATGTCGCTTGACGGTCTAGAAGACCGCTACCCAAACCAGCTCTCAGGTGGGCAGCAACAACGCGTGGCACTTGGTCGTGGATTGGTGGGCAAACCCAAGGCCCTGCTTCTCGACGAACCTCTGGCAAACCTCGACCGGGAGTTACGACAGGAAATGGAGATCGAGATCCGCCGGCATCAGGCCACGCTGGGCATTCCATTCATCTATGTGACACACAATCAGGAAGAAGCACTCAGCATGTCCGACCGTATCGCGGTCGTGCGGAAGGGCCGGATTGAAGATTTCGCCGAACGCAGTGCCGTTTACGATACACCCAAGACCAGTTTTATCGCTCAATTCGTCGGTCGATCGAACAAATTTGACGGACACATCGCCGCTGGCGGCACGATTTTAGAGACTAATTCTGGTCTACAACTCGCCCTGCCACCTGAGGGCCCGCGCGGAATTCCCGGCACCCCAGCGCAAGCCTTCGTCAAGGTCGAGAAGATCAGCCTATCGCCGATCGGAGATGGATTCTCCCCACGCGCAAACACACTCGCCTGTACTGTCCGCGACATCATCCTGCGGGGACCGCAAATCGACTACATCCTCGATGCAGGCTCGCTAGAACTGTCGGTTAGTAGCCCGCGTGCGACTAAATTGTTTGAGCCAGGAGCGCGGGTGCTCGCGGAATGGAAACCTGGAGACATCGACGTTTTCGCCGTGGCCAGCGACAAGCCAGTGGAGAAAGTCGCATGAGAGACAATCGGATCGCAAGGCTGGCCTTCCTCGGAATGCCGAGCGTTTATCTACTGTTGTTCTTCGTCTTGCCACTAGTCTCGATGGCTGTGCTCGCCTTCTGGCGAACTGAGAACTACCATATCATCCGTGAGGCCAACTTCGGCAATTTCCACACACTGTTGGTCGAGCCCGCCTATCAGGTATTCCTTTTGCGTTCAGTAGTGATGGCTGTGGCCGTCTCAGCGATCTGCACCGGCATTGCATGGCCTGTTGCCTATGCCATCATGGTTTATGGCGGACGCTACAAACTTCTCTTCACTCTTGCGCTCGCAGTCCCCTTTCTCACTGGCGAAGTCCTTCGCGTGATCGCGCTACAGGGACTCCTCGGGCCAATGGGGCTGATCAATGCTGCCTTGATGCACATGGGCGCCATGCCCTTGCGCTTCTTGATGTACTCCAACATCGCCAGCGCCATTGGCCTTGTCTATCTCTACCTCCCCATCGCGATTACCGTGATCTACCTCTCATTGTTGAACTTCGATGCGCGGCTCGCAGACGCCGCTAGAATTTTCGGGGCAGGACCGGTCCGCACGTTTTTCGAGATCACGTGGCCGCTCAACCTATTCGGGACGCTGATTTCGGTTGTGCTGTGCTTCATCCCCTGCCTGTCGACAACCCTCGTTCCCCGGTTTCTGGGCGGGCCGGACGGCACACTCTTCGGAATGGCTCTGGCGCAGCAATTTGCTGAATCGGGAACTTGGGCGCTGGGAGCCGCTATGGGCGTAATTCTTTTCATCGTATCGATCTCGGTCACGCTACTGATGTTCCGCATCGATCTACGCCGCGCCGGCTTCTCTGGAATGGGAAGGGCTTGAGAATGAGTGACATGTCGGCAAGACAAGAAATGCGCAGCATGGCACAGACTCAGCGCAAGCCCAAACACAGAACGATCTCAATGCGCGCGATGATCACCGCAACTGTACTCCTGACGGTGATGGCTCTCGTCTATATCTTCCTTTACCTGCCAATCTTTCACATAGGGCTCAGTTCTGTTTCGAAAAACCACAGTTTTCCTTATCCGCCACAGCTGACCGGGAAAGCCTTTGCAGATCTCTTCGGCAACCAACTCTATCAGCGCGCTCTAGTTAACAGCATTATGCTCGGTCTTGGCTCAGCCGCACTGACAGTCTCGATGGCAACGATGGCCACAATCGGCGTGATCCGTTTTTCCGGTAGTCGGGCGCGGTATTTCGTTATCCTTTTCGTGGCACCGCTCTTCGTTGCGCAAGTACTGGTCGGAATATCGTCACTGGTGTTCTCAGGGTTGTTTCTCGGTCTACCCGGCAACCTCGGATCTGCGATTATCGCCAACTCGGTTCACTGCTTCAGCTACGCACTGTTGATCATCGCCACGCAACTCTTCCGCTACGACTGGCGGCTCGACGAGGCAGCGACAGTTTTCGGTGCCACTCCGCTGCAGACCTTCCGAGAAGTGACCCTCCCACTCATTTGGCCGGGCTTAATGGGGGCCTTCCTCATCTCGTTCATCTTGTCCTTCAATAACCTCGAGATCAGCTTCTACCTCCTAGGCGCGACGCCCACTTTACCATCGGTCGCCTGGGGAGCGCTGCGATATGGCGTGAAACCCGAGCTTTTCGCGCTGGCAACACTTGTCAATCTGGTGGTCGTAGCGATCTTGATAGCAATGTATCTCGCCATGGCGCGCGGCATCGCTCGTTTTGGCCACAGACCTGAAAGGCAAAGCGCCGTTGGTTGATCCCGCCTCCAACAAGAACCTTCGACCGACCTCCTCGCGAAGCGGCCGGTCGAAGGCTGACGCGAGCGCAGCGGGCGGCACCCCGCCCCTCCTCGATATGTTGGCGTTGGCCATCAACCGTGAGCAGGAAGCGACGCCACTGTACCATCAGGTCTATGAGGCGTTGGCTAACGGCATTGACCGCGGCCTCCTGCATCCCGGAGACCGACTACCCTCTACCCGCAAGCTTGCGACGGAACTAAATGTATCGCGTACTACAATGGTCCTGGCTTTCGAGCAGCTCGCGGCGGAAGGCTGGATCGAAGGTCAGACAGGCACTGGAAGTTTCGTTGCAGCGGCCCCACCTTTCACCGAAGCCCAGCGGAAATCCCGGCTCAATCCAGCGCTGGAGGCCGCCGGCGACATCGGGCGCGCTGCGGAGATGCGTCCGGAAGTTGCTCAGGTGCCGCCAACGCTCCGACACATGCGTCGCCCGGTTCCTTTTCGTGCAAATCTGCCCGCGATCGACGTATTCCCCACAGAACTTTGGGCGCGCTCGCTGACTGAAGTGCTGCGCAGCCTGCGTGGAGAACAGGCAGCACACATTCTTGGAGAAGGCGACCCTCAAGGACTATTCGCCCTCCGCGAGCAAATCGCCATCCACGCCGCGCGCACGCGAGGACTCGTCTGCTCTGCCTCCGAAGTTGTTATTTTCGCCGGCGCCCAGCAGGCAGTCGACCTGTGTTCGCGTTTGCTACTCATGCCGTCGGATAAGGTTGTGTGCGAAGACCCCGGTTATGATGGCATTTATGCATCAGCCGTCGCCGTTTCAGCCCAGCCGGTGCCAGCACCAGTCGATCAGAATGGGCTCATCGTAGCTGAGGCACGGAAACGCGCCCCGGATGCCCGCATGATCTACACAAGCCCCTCCAAACAGTTTCCCTTAGGGAGCACACTTTCGCTTAAACGCCGTATCGAGCTCATCGAATGGGCGCGCGAGACGAACGCATGGATCCTTGAGGACGACTACGACTGCGAATTTCGCTACAGCGGCAAGGCGCTGCCGTCTCTCTTCAGTCTCGATGACACCCAATCGGTCATCTATCTGGGGACCTTTTCTAAATCTCTGTTCCCGGCCTTGCGGCTCGGATATGCCATCCTGCCGAAGCGCCTCGTAGAGCCTGTGATTGCGGCGCGCACCGTACTTGATCGCTATGCCGCAATCCTCCCGCAGCTTCAGGTGGCTCACTTCATGGAAGCTGGTCATTTCTCGAAGCACGTCAGGCGTATGCGAAAGCTCTATGCTGACCGGCAGGAGTTGCTTCTGATTGCGATGGAGCGCGATCTTTCGGGCTGGCTTATTCCACGACGAAGCCAGACTGGGTTCGAACTCGTAGCAAGTCTTGGCCCGAAACTTACGGTCGCCGGCGTGACCGCCAAGGAAGTCTCCCAAGCAGCTCAAGCAGAGGGGATGGAAGTTCAGGCGACTTCCGCATTCGCGCGCGCCCCGCTTGCTGACGACGGACTTATCCTAGGCTTCGCGACATTTACCCCTGAACAGATCGACACCGGTATCCGGCAACTTTCCAACATCTGCCAAAGCCTCGCTCGTCGGTAGCCTTGGATTGACAATACGCAAGGAAGCCCCGCACTCGCTTTGGGGAGTTCCTGCTGCGGGCGACCTAAAAATCGCCCGCTTTGCTCTTTTTGTCGGATAAGTCCTCACGGAAATCGAGAGGGCGCAAATGAAATAGTTATTACCTCAGAAATCCCAGTCTTCGTCTTCGGTGGCCACTGCCTTACCGATCACGTAGCTCGAGCCGGATCCCGAGAAAAAGTCGTGGTTCTCGCTGTCGGGGCTCAGTGCCGCCAGGATCGCCGGGTTCACCTCCGCGGCTTCAGACGGAAACAGCGCCTCGAAGCCCAAGTTCTGCAGCGCCTTGTTCGCGTTGTAGTGCAGAAAGGACTTCACCTCTTCGCTGAGGCCGATGTCGTCGTACAGCTCCTCGGTGTACCTGGTCTCGATCTCGTAGAGCTCGAACAACAGGCCGAACGCATAGTCCTTCAGCTCCTGCTGGCGCTCCGGCGTTTCGCGCTCCAGGGCCCTCTGGAACTTGTAGCCGATGTAGTAGCCGTGAACGGCTTCATCCCGGATGATGAGACGGATGAGATCGGCAGTGTTGGTGAGCTTTGCGCGGCTCGACCAGTACATGGGCAGATAGAAGCCGGAGTAGAACAGGAAGCTCTCCAGGAAGACGGATGCGATCTTGCGCTTGAGCGGGTCGCCATCGGTCGCATAAGTCTCCAGCACGGCCCGCGCCTTCGCCTGCAGGTGAGGGTTCTCTTCAGACCAGCGGAAGGCTTCGTCCACCTCCTTGGTCGAGCATAGAGTCGAGAAGATCGAGCTGTAGCTGCGCGCATGCACTGCCTCCATGAAAGCGATGTTTGTCAGCACAGACTCTTCATGCGGAGTTTGGGCATCTGGCATCATCGCGGGGGCGCCTACGCTGTTCTGAATGGTGTCGAGCAAGGTCAGGCCTGTGAATACCCGGATGGTGAGCTGGCGCTCTTCTTCTGTGAGGGTTGCCCAACTCTGCACGTCGTTCGACAGCGGCACCTTCTCGGGCAGCCAGAAGTTGACGGTCAGGCGGTTCCAGACCTCGAGATCTTTCTCGTCCTGGAGCCGGTTCCAGTTGATGGCGCGGGGAATCTTGATGTCGGTCATAGGTGTCTTTCGGTTCTGAATTCTGTTGGGTCTGGGCCGCCACTTTCAGACGGAAACGAGCAGGCCCGGGGGAAACGCGGCCCAGGGGCCGCGCTGGTGATCGGGCAGATCAGAGACTGCAGGAGACGCAGCCCTCGACCTCAGTGCCTTCCAGAGCCGCTTGGCGCAGGCGGATGTAGTAGATCGTCTTGATCCCCTTCTTCCACGCGTAGATCTGCGCCTTGTTGATGTCCCTGGTGGTAGCCTCCGCCGGGAAGAAAAGCGTCATCGACAGCCCCTGATCGACGTGCTCGGTCGCCGCGGCATAGGTATCGATCAGCGCCTCTGGGCCGATCTCATAGGCGTCGCGATAGTACTCGAGGTTGTCGTTGTCCATGAACGGCGCCGGGTAATAGACACGGCCGATCTTGCCTTCCTTGCGGATTTCGATCTTGGACACGATCGGGTGGATCGAAGAGGTCGAGTTGTTGATGTAGCTGATCGAGCCCGTCGGAGGCACCGCCTGGAGGTTCCGGTTGTAGATACCGAACTTCATCACATCCGCTTTCAGAGACTCCCACTCAGCCCTGGTGGGCAGACTGATGAACTCGAACAGTTCGCTCACGCGCTCTCGCGTAGGAAGCCAATCTCGGGTGACGTACTTCTCGAAGAAGCTGCCATCGGCATAGGCAGAGTTCTCGAAGCCCTTGAAGGTGGCCCTTTTCTCTTTGGCGAGATCGCACGAAGCACGGATTGCATGATAGGCGACCGCCGCGAAATAGACCGACGTGAACTCGACACCATCTTCGCTGCCGTAGTGGATGTGCTCGCGTGCGAGGAAGCCGTGAAGGTTCATCTGTCCGAGGCCGATCGCGTGACTATCGTCGTTGCCGCGGCGGACTGAAGGCACGGAGTCGATCGCTGACATTTCAGAGACCGCTGTGAGAGCCCGGATAGCAGCGATGACTGTAAGCCCAAGGTCTTGGCCATCCATGGTCTTGGCGATGTTCAGCGACCCCAAGTTGCAGGAGATGTCTGCCCCCATCTTCGAAAAGCTCAGGTCCGCGTTGAACTCGGACGCCTCGGCGACCTGAAGGATTTCGGTGCAGAGGTTCGACATGGTGACCCGGCCTGCGAGCGGGTTCGCCTCGTTCACGGTGTCCTCGAACATGATGTAAGGGTAGCCGCTTTCGAACTGGATTTCGGCCAGTGTCTGGAAGAACTCCCGCGCGTTGATTTTGGTCTTCCGAATGCGTTTGTCCTCGACCATCTCCTCGTACTTCTCCGTGACCGAGATCTCTGAGTACGGCACGCCGTAGACCTTTTCGACGTCGTAGGGCGAGAAGAGGTACATGGGCTCATTGCGCTTCGCCAGCTCGAAGGTCACGTCTGGAATGACCACGCCGAGCGAGAGCGTCTTAATCCTGATTTTCTCGTCCGCGTTCTCACGCTTGGTGTCCAGGAATTTCAGAATGTCCGGATGGTGGGCGTTCAGGTAGACGGCCCCTGCCCCTTGGCGCGCGCCGAGCTGGTTTGCATAGGAGAAGCTATCCTCGAGGAGCTTCATGACCGGGATCACGCCCGAAGACTGATTTTCGATCCCCTTGATGGGTGCACCGGTCTCTCGGACATTGGTCAGCATGAGCGCGACACCGCCCCCACGCTTGGAAAGCTGCAGCGCCGAGTTGATCGACCTGCCGATGCTCTCCATGTTGTCCTCGACCCGCAAAAGGAAGCAGGAGATCAGCTCACCGCGGCTCTTCTTGCCGGCGTTCAGGAAAGTCGGCGTTGCCGGCTGAAAACGGCCGGCGAGAATTTCGGAGACAAACAGGCGCGCAAGATCAGCATCGCCGCGCGCAAGGGCCAGCGCAGTCATGACAACGCGATCTTCATAGCGCTCGAGGTAACGCTTCCCGTCACGTGTTTTCAGAGTGTAGGAGGTGTAGTACTTGAAGGCCCCGAGAAAGGTCGGAAAACGAAAGCGCTGGTCATAGGCTTCATCCCAAATTGACTGCAGGAACTCCGGCTCGTACTGCTCGAGCACTTCCGGCTCATAATAGCCTTCATCGACCAGGTACTGCAGCTTCTCGCTCAGTGAGTGGAAGAAGACGGTGTTTTGGTTCACGTGTTGCAGGAAGTACTGCCGTGAGGCCTCTCGGTCTGCATCGAAGCGGATGTTTCCATCAGCGTCATAGAGGTTCAGCATGGCGTTCAGAGCGTGGTAGTCGAGCCCCTGCCCTTCAGTCGACGTATGCTCGGTGTCAAAATTCAACTTTTCCAAAATTCATTCAGTCCTTCATTTACACGGGCAACATCACGATCGGTCCCCGCAAGTTCAAAACAGTAGAGCAGCGGCACTTGGCACTTCTGAGCCACCACATTGCCTGCGATGGCGAAGGTCTCGCCAAAGTTCCGATTGCCCGACGCAATCACCCCACGTAGCAGCCGTCGTCTTTCAAGATCGTTGAGAAAGCGGATCACCTGTCGCGGCACGGCATGACGGCCCTCACCATCGGCAAAGGTCGGCGTGAAGAGCACATAGGGCTCAAAGATTTCTGGTAGGTCCTCAGCTGGCAGGCGCGGGATACGCATCGCTTTGCGGCCGAGGCGCTGCACAAAGCGATGCGTGTTCTCAGAACGAGATGAGAAGTAAACGATCTCGCTCATTGGACGCGTTAGGCGATCTGCGCAATCTTGTCGGGACGAAAGCCGGACCAGTGCACCTCACCAGCCATCACAACCGGTGCTTGACGGTACCCGAGGCTCGTGACCTCGGCCATCGCTTCTGCATCCTCAGACAGATCCACGACGTCAAAGTCGATGCCTTTCGATTTGAGGGCCCGCGTGGTCGCCGTGCATTGCACACAGTTTGGTTTCGAGTAGACTTTGGGTTTCATGAATTCTTTCCTTTACTTCATGGTCTCTGCTGCAGACCAAGCCTGCCCGGCAAGCGTCAGACAACACTCGTCGAGACCACATACGTGGTATAGCAGGCGTGGTTTACTGAATGGTTTGTACGGGCCTTCGCCGGCTTCGGCGCGCTGGGCGCTCATGATCAGGTGGTGAGCCAATTGAATGCGACAAAGGGCCTGTCGAACCTTCGTGCTAAGCCTCCGTCACAGCGACAAAAAAAGAGGCCGCCAACCCGAAGGTCGCGGCCAGTCTGAAAGGAAAATATACGTCGTAGAACTGTACACTATCCATATAGCTGAAATATGGTTAACAGATCATTGCGAGTATGGATGATCTTCGAGTAAGTTGATATGCCTCCAAAGAGAGGCCAAACTTCGCAAAGACAGATAAGAAAAGGTCGCCCAGGTGATCCCAAGTCGACCGGCCGAAGATGCCGACATCCCACTGGATAGAAATGGAAGGCCCGACAAAGTGCTCGTGAGCTTCTCCTACGGTATGTCCTATGCGAAGCCGATCGGATCAGGTTGGCGGAGGCCCCGAAAAGTGAATGGGCTGTGGGTCGTCAGAAAGTGGGCAGACCGTCCTCTGAGGGTTCGCCTCGATGGAGACCTGGTGCTATCCGAGTTCGTGGCCTCTCCGTGACGCGATCAGGGCCTGCGCTTGCTACGAAGAAAGACCGCTCCCCGGAGGAAGCGGCCTAACGGTACAACAACAAGAAGGAATGGATATGTCTATCCGAGTGAGACCGCGCTAGGCGGTACAAGGAGGATATCTAGACCAACTTTGTTATCAAATCGTTAATGACACCAATGAAGCAGCCCTTGGCTTCTCCCTCCTGGCGACGCGAGTGTGTAGAAACAAGCCGGGCCGCCACCCACGAGTGATGGCGACCCAAGAAGCATGTCAAAAGCATCAAGATTGCGGCCAAAGGAGACAAACCGCCATCTGATGGCAACCACATCGCGTGGCGCACTCCTTATATGCACTAAACCATTTTCGAACAGGTAAATGCGTGGAGCGGACAATGATACAACTTGCATGGCCGCGAGCATTTGCTTTCCCGAGGAGTTCACTGTGCAAGCCAGACATTATACGGAAGGAGGCCTACCATGAGCCCAGACAAGAAGCGCTCGGGCGCCACGCTCGAACCGCAAGCCTTCTCCAGAGGTGTGGACGACGTCCTCACCATGAGACCCTTACGTGAGACCTTCCAGCGTCTCTGGAACCGCAAACCAGAAAAGGCCGTGTCTGAACTCCAAGACAGGTACAACTTGAAGAGAGGCCAACATGAGAGACGACGATGATCCGAATTTCGAGGCCGCTCTCGGCGTCGAAGACCTGAACCTTGCTGCACAGCACGGTCGAAAGATACATCCGGGCCGACGTCTGTCCGAAGGCACCGCGCTCGTAATCTTTTTTGGCAACAAGCAGTCCTCAGTTCATCTTTGGAACCTCGAGGCTGGCCGCTCGGTATCATCGGAAGTGCTGCCGAAGCTGCTCGACCCATTATTCATTGAGGATGATGCAGCTACCGAAGTGATCGAAGCCTTTCGCCGGCTCGCCCCGGAGTACGATTTCGACCTCTACCCGGGCAACACTGGTTGGAAGCCCGAGTGCGAGCAACCGGTTTCTCCTCTATCCTTTTAATCTCAAGCCACCTATATTTAACGGGGCAGCCAAGGAAGAAATAATGACAAAGGAAAACTCTGACATGATCGCTCACACAACCCCTGCTGGAGGAAACGTCTTCGCGGATCTTGGGTTCTCACCCAAAGAGGCTGCGGCCTTGAAAGCCGACGCGCAGGCCACGATGGCCCGGAGTGACCGTAGCAAAGAAGGCGCCAAGGATTAAAGACTATGTCACGCGGTGCGACGCACGGGGATGTCCGCCAATTTCAAAAGGCACATCGTTCGCGATAGCCTTCAGCGGCTTTGCGTTCAATCCCAGTGCCGAGCTCTGGTAGCTCGTAAGCCTCTTTTGGCCCTCCAAGTGCGCCCGGTTCCGGACACTCAAAGAGGTCCTCCGCCGCTCTTGGTGGACACCACTATTCAGGATGGCCGTCGACATCAGTAACGGTAATCAGTTGAGAGCGATGCCACCTTCAACTCAGCTGCCTCGTCACCGAGGCAGAACTCTGGATTTTGCTCGAGATGCGCGCGAAGCCACTCTGAAATTGGCTCATAGCCTTTGGCATTAGCCGCGAAGTCCACGATCGCATCCGCCAGCTCTTCCGGGTCTGCCACCACTTCGTATCCGGCGCCTTTCAAGGTCATTTCCGCTGCCGCGAGAGCGGTACGTTTGTTAACGTCGGCGAAGGGGTGGTTCTTCATGATGCCGAAGGCCAGCTTCGCGGCGGCATCGACCTGATCCATCCCAGGATCAAAGCTCATTGCGGTGATCACCGACCCCACAGCGGACTCCAGCAGGTTGGGCTCTCGAAGGCCAGATAGGCCGCCCGAGCGCTCAAGCTCGATGTCATGGATCACTTCCAAGGTGTAGGCATCCGGGATGCCAAATTGGTCTTCTATTGCGATGTCATCGGTTCTTGAGAATGTCATAGGCAGGTCCGTTCTTCTTCAAACTGTCGATGCCGCCTTGAAGAAGCTTGCGCTGAGCCGGGCTCATGAAACGCTCGCGCGCGCCCTGCCCCTTTTCCTGCTCCTGAGCCTCATCAGCTGGCTTGGTGTCTTCGTTTTTGTCAGTCATCGTGATCTCGTTTTTTGAGCTGCCGTTTTCTGGAACCTATCAGCCGACTCTGAAAACGACAAACTCAGCCTTAGGCCATGACCGGCCCCGCGGCTGCCGGAAGAAGCGCAGTTTCCATATCATAAGCAAAGCCGTGAATCTTCTCGTGAAGAGCGTCTGCGAACTCAGCCCAAAGAAGCTCATCGTCCCCTTCGCCCAGGGCTTCGAATTGGTCTTCGCGAACGAGGTCAAACGCCATCTCCGCAAGGTCTGGGTCAACACGCTCGCCGGCGAGATAGGACGTCAGGAACTCAGCGCCGTCGGCCACGAAGCTCATCCTGCTTGCCTCGACAGCGGCCGCCAGGAGATAAGCCTTCTCCTGATCGACAAACGGATCACCGCTCTCTGGAAGATGCTTCCGGAAAAGGACCTCATGAGATTTCTCATCGAAAAGCAACACCGTGTGCCCCTCAGATGGGATTACCTCATTGGGCTCCACGCTGTCGAAGTACTCGAGGTGGGCGACCGCGAGTTCGATCTCCCCATTCTGAAGCCGGCGCGTTCGGCTTGAAAACCCCCGGTAGGTGTCCGCGGCCTTGAAGTCGAGATACTTCGAGACCTTTCCCGGCGTGACCTTTTTGAAGACGTCAGGCATCTTTTCAGACTTTTTCTCTCCGCCGACCACAAGCTTCAGTGTCGTGGAGTCCATGTAGTTCTGAATTCGCCGATAGTCTTTGTGGGGGTCTTTGACATCCGACGGGAAGGCAGGATGCGCCATATTCCCGTACATGCTCCCATCCTGCGCTGGATCATGCAGACAGCCTCAACCGTCGTCTTTGCCGCCCAAGCTTCTAGACCAACAATGCGATCAAACAGCTCCCCCTCAAAGTCTGCAAACGAGCCGGTCAGGACATCTTCTCTATGCTTGGGCCGCGCGTTGTGAGCGTCCTGTAGCCAGATGTTGGCGCCGGGCTTGTTCGCCGGAAACGTACTCTCGGTGAGGTGAACGCAGATCTCGTCGGTTCCGTTGACGTCACGATGCAGAAACTGCCCCTCAGAGGTCGACATACCCTTTGTAAACCCGCGCTCGCCAAGCGTCGCGATCAAACTCTGAAAATTGCTCATAGCATCCCTGCTTTCCTTTGCCTGTGGGATACAGATGAGCGATTTCACGAAAGTTTCCGGATTTGCTCCCCGGTTTCTTTGAGGGCTTCCTCGCGATGAGTTTGGGGACATTGTCGGAAGTTCGACTGGGCGCCCGCGGTCAGGTGTGTGCACCTACAACTGAGCGGGTTTTCAAATTTGTCGGAGCCTTTGCATCTTGATGCTCCTCAAGGACAAGGGCCCCTGACCGCTTCATTATCAGGTAGTCCCGGCCCAGTTCGTCTGGGCTAGGAGACGCCATCAATTCGCATTGCTTGGAGGCGCGAGATGAAGGTCCTGATCGGCTACGCAACACACCAAGGCCAGACACGAAAAATCGCCCGTCTCGTCGCAGCTCAGATCATTGACGCTGGCAACTCGGTCGAACTGATACCTTTGATCGAAGCCCTGGACATCGACCTGGGAAGCTTCGACCGAGTGGTTCTGGCCGCCTCCGTACACGCCAACGAATATCAGAGATCACTTACAGAATTTGCCGCACAGGAAGTCGATCGCCTCAATCGCATGCCATCGCTTTTTTCTTTGGAGGTGTCCGCAAACCGTGTTGGTTGACCTGAGGCCTCGGCGTTCGAGGTCTTGTGTCATGTTGGCGGCGGTATATAATGGAGGTATCGATATGGAGTATGATTGCATGGTATCTCAAGTCCGGCGCAAGACGTCTCTGACCCTTGATGCTGAGGCGCTCGATTGCGCAAAGGAACTCGGAGTCAATGTCTCCGCCGTCGCTGAGGCCGCATTGGTCAAGGCGGTCGCTGCCGCACGACGCGAGAAATGGCTTGCCGAGAATGCGGATGCGTTCGCCGCCCAGTCGGATTGGCACGCGAGAAACGGGCACCCTCTGGCTGACATCATTGCGGCTCCCGGAGGGGCTTCATGGAAGAGTTGAGCCGGTTCGATGTCGCGGAATACAACGGCGTTCTCATGGTCACGGTCGAAAGCGAACTGCTACCGCCTGATCCTGCCGTTGTCGTCATTCCTCTCCTTCCCAACTACCCGGCGGTCCGGCATCTGAACCCCGAACTCGAGCATGACGGCCAGCACTTGGTCCTTGCCACGAGGCTGATTGCGGCTGTTCGACGGGCGGGTTTGCGCCGCGTCGGGACGGTCGCAGACCAGGGTGATCTCGTCACGAAAGCTGTCGATGTCCTCATGGCGGGCGTTTAGGTTGCGAAACCAACGCGATTTGCGGACACCCCCTTTTCTTTCGGTCTCTCTTTCGGCGGCCGGTCACCGACGCCGAGGACTGGCGAGGCCTGTAAAGGGTCTTGGACGACTTTTCGGACGCCACAGGATGGAAGCCTGGCCATACCGAACAGATTGCCGGCGCCTACCGCCCACACGAATACGACTTATTCAGACGCTTCGTGATGCGCCGGATCATCGCGATGAAGGACCCTGAGGCACATCTCGATAGCGACAAGGAGTATACTGATTGGGCGGCGCTCGACCGCTTGGTCGACGCCTGGCTCGCGAGTTGAAGACGTCAGCCTCATTCGCCAGGCACTCAACTGCCGCTGTGCCTAGGTCCATGTCGCTCTCGAGTGGCACGTAGGGGTCGGAACTCAACTGCCCGACCCCTTTCTATCTGGCAAAGTTCAGCGTCGTCCCAGTCGCCAAACGATACGCGGTGCATCCCAAAGCGTGGGAAGAAGTGTCAGCGACACCGGCACTGCCGTGACCACGATAAAGCTCTGGAGCTTGCTGATCCCACCGGCGCCGATGGAAATTAGGATCACCGCCATGATGCCCATTGCGATGCCCCAGAATGCCCGCAACCAGGTGCGTGGCTCGCCCCCGGACATGGACTGAGCGACAACGTAGCTCATGGAGTCGCCTGTGGTCGCCACAAAGGCCACCGTGAGCACCAGGAAAGCAATCGACAGCGCCGTTCCGAAGGGGAAGGCCTGGGTAATCGCCAAACAGTCCCGCCGGCAGGTTCAGTCCCTCAAAGGGTGTGGAGATGATGCCCGGATCAATCTGCTCGAAGGTGATGCCGGAACCGCCGATGATGGTGAACCAGAAGTTGGTAACCAAAGGCGCCACTATCGAGAGCATCAGGATCATCGACCGGATCGAGCGACCACGGCTGATCCGTGCGATGAAAATCGCCATCAGCGGGCCATAGCCAATGAACCACCCCAGAAGAAGATCGTCCACCACCCGAGCCAAGCGCTATCGCCAAAGGCACCAGCTTCACCGCGAAACAGCGCCATAGGCACGAAGTTCTCCAGGTAGGTGGTGAAGCCACCCGCGAAGTTGAGAAGATCGCCGTCGTCGGTCCCGCAACGACCATGAAGACCAGAAGCAACAAAGACCAACCCGATGTTGAATTGCGACAGGACCCTGATGCCTTTGGCGAGCCCGGTGACCGCAGAGATCGAGTAGATCGCCACGAGCCGCGAGGATCACCACCGCCTGGGTAGCAAAGCTGTCTGGCACACCGAAAAGCGCGTTGAGGCCGTAGCTGACCTGCAATCCAAGAAAACCAATCGGCCCCACGGTGCCCGCGACGACGGAGATGATGCTGAAGGCGTCAAAAATCGTGCCGAGCGGCCCATAGATCACTCGGTCGCCGAAGACGGGATAGAGGAGCGTGCGTGGCGCCAGTGGCAAGCCCCGATCGTGGTGGTAGTGCATCAGCATGATCGTTGCGAGCGCCCCGAGGATCGCCCAGGCGAGAAAGCCCCAATGAAGGAACCCTTGCGCCAGCGCTGCGTGCGCCTTTGCCTCAGGATCGCCGGAAACGTCGTCGAAGAGCGGCGGGGTACTAAGGTAGTGCGCGATCGGTTCACCAGCAGCCCAGAAGACTCCGCCGCCGCCAGCAGGGTGCACATGATCATGGACCCCCACTGGAAGCGGGAGAACTCGGGCGTGTCTGTGCCTCCCATACGAGTGCCCGCGCCACGAAGACAGCACAGCACAAGGCCGATCACGAACGTGGCCCGAAGCAGCAGCTGCCAGTAGAGGCCAAACCAGCGGGCAGAGAAGCTGAAGGCCGCGTCGACCCAAGCAGAGAGCAGATCGATGTCGAAAAGCGCCAGTGCGCAGAATGCGAGAATGAAACCGCCGGTGAGAAGCACCAGCGGCACGTCGAGGCTCCGGCTGCGGCCACTATGGCCGTCCGGGCATTGTCTGTCAGACATATCGTCCTTTCGGGGGGAAGTCGGTATTGCGCTCGTCCGCGTTCCTGGCCGCGGGCTGGGGTTCCGTTTGCGACGCGGCGACTGAGCAGTCTCGCATCGGAGCGGCCGCCTATCGAAAACGGCCGGAGGATGTCAACACGTAGCGTCTCAATTTGGGCAACGCGGAAGAGCTCAACGTGCCCTCCTTACCTGACGCGAGGCTGTATGCCCCCACCTTGCCATACCCACGCGAAACTATAAGTTCAGAAAAATCGATGACTGCCGGGGGGATACTGCAGCGTGAGACTTGAACTGATTGTTCCGACAAGCCTTCGCGGGCAGACTAAAATGCTCGATGCGCTGGAAGCCGTAGATGGACACAAGGAAACGAAGGCCATCTTGCGTCCGATCCTGGAAATCGTGAGCCGCGCAGTCTCTTCCGGAATCCAACAGGAATTTTTCACGAACTTCGAGCTCTACGCTGAAAATTCGAACATACCTCGACAGGGTGTGGGCGATGTGAAGATCGCGCTCGATCTGCCAGAGAAGATCTCGAACCGGTCCGCGGTGACCTCATAGATGTCGCCATGGCGGGTTCCGAATGGATCTGGGAGACATCATCGGACGCAAGGGCCGCTGCCGTCTTTGAGGTCATCTGCGACATCCTCGATGAAGGGCTCTCTCCGATCGACCAACAAGCTCTGCTCGATGCCAACCTCGCTGATGTGGCAGGCTGACTTTCTGTCATATGGCGGGCGAGGCGTTCTTCTAAGTCCCGCCGCAGCACCGGTTCAACTTCCTCACGCAGCGCAAAGAAGCCGACGACGCTTTCCAGCCCTTTCTTGCACTTCCCCTCGAGACGCCTTGCCCAACGAAGCGGACCTTCACGACATGAGCATGGAGTGCTCCCTCAGCGGACTTTCCGGACGTTTGTCCTTTAGTCTGCTTCCGTCACTCCTCAGACCCTTTTGGCGGTCGTAAAGCGCCAGCCGCCACTTCAGACGCCCGCTGTCGCCTAGCAATGAAAGGCGCGATGTCCGAGCGAATTTCAGACATTAGCTCAGGGTCGGCGCTACGAGGTGACCCGTCTTTGAAAGCGGTTCAGGATCATACTCGATCTGTAGCTGGATTGATCGGGCGGCCTTCTCGCCGAGTAGATCGGCTGCAATGTTCAGAGCGAAGTCGATGCCAGATGTGACTCCGGCGCCGGAAATCCGGTTTCGGTCTCGGACCACGCGTCAGCAACAGCTTCGACACCAAAACAGGCCAAGTTGATCAATCGAAGACCAGTGCGACGTTGCACGGTATCCCGTGAGCAGACCTGCTGCGGCGAGGACCAGAGAGCCTGTGCAGACGGAAGTAACCCCACTGGCACTGCTCTGAGACGAGACGCAGATAATTCAGTGTTTCGTGGTCCTCCATCAAATCGATCTGGCCGGGTCCGCCTGGCACGAAAATGAGGTCCAACTCTCGGGGCCTCGTCAAAGGTGTGCGTAGGAAGGATGCGCATGCCACCGGTCCGACGGAACGGGGTCTCGCGTCTTCCAGATCAATGCGGTTTCAACGCCGTTCATTCGGCTGAGACCTCAAGTGGCCAGTCCAGATCGAGCTGCGTCAGTTTCGAAACAGCAAGAGACCGAAATTTCATGACCAATTCCTATTCTTGTTCGCGTCATCTTAGCAAACGCTGAGAAGCCTTGCAAGGGTGGCGGCTGCCGCTTCAGAGCGGTTGGATTTGAGCGACCGAAAAAGGCAAGACGAGTGTCGTAGCAGGGCACTGTGTAGCCATGCGACAATGCGGCATCGGACCACCACTGCGCGGACGAAGCGGACTTTCGTTATATTCCGGTTGGGCTAAGATGACCCCATGTACAAACTGAACCCGGGCATCAAGCAAGACCCGCATCGTCGGTGGCAGCTGCCTGACCGAATATTTTTCGGACACGGCGCATGCCATATCTTGGCCGGCATTTATCTTGAGGCCGCCCCTCTCGCTGGTTTTCGCGCGGAGAGGATCATTCCGGGCAAAGGATTTGTCAACCACATTTTCGTAACCGATGGCGTCCTTGCCTTTGATTTCCGTGGGTATTCCTGCAGGGCAAACCTCCTAGCCCACCACACTTCGGGATGGTCAAAGGTTTCGGCACCCGGTTGGCACTGCAAGATCGTGGGCGTGGACTTCGATCTTCTTGAAACCAAAGACTTGAATGCGAGGAAGATGCTCGGTCCGGATCAGTACCTGATGGACCCACGACAACGCGCGCGCTCATTTCTCGACCGTTTCAATCACATGGCTTCAGCATTGAAGTCGCGCAGTTTCCTCGGTTGAGTAGTGGCAGCCAAGGGCTCGCTACTGCCATCGCTGTGCCCAGCCCTAGCGCCTACTGGGCGGACGAAGCGGACATCTTGGATTGCAGGATCGCGCTATATCGCTAGCGTAGCGGAATGACCGAAGAATATCGCCTGCCAAACAGCTTTGAGACCGCCCGCTATCTTCTCCGCCGTGTCAGACTTGATGACGCACAGGCCATCTTTGATGGCTATGCGACCGATGCCAAGGTCACTCGGTTCCTCGGCTGGAAGCCTCACCAGAACGTCACGGAAACGACCGCGTTCTTGCAGATTGCAACCTCGGAGTGGGAGTCGGGAAAGGGTTTCCCTCTGGTCGCGTTCGATCGCCAGCAGCCCGCAGAACTCGTTGGGATGTTTCACCCGCAGGTGCTCGGGCATAGGGTCACTTTCGGGTACGCCCTTCGGCAATCAGCTTGGGGCAAAGGCTGCGCATCGGAGGTGATGGGCTGGCTCGTAGCTCATGCGTTGTCGCATTCCCAAGTTTTCCGAGCGGAAGCGTTCTGTGATGTGGAAAATTTGGCGTCTGCCGGGGTTCTGGAGAAGGCTGGCATGGTGCGCGAGGGCATCATGCGGCGTTACTTCAGGCACCCCAACATCTCTGACATTCCTCGTGATTGCTTCCTCTATTCCAAAGTGCGGTGAGTCCTCTCTGCGAAAGCGCCAGCCGAAGTGCGCGAGATCGGAGAAGACCAATACCTACCGCCATGTGACTACGTGCCCCTTCAGGCCATCCCTGTTTTCACGCGCATAGCCTATGCCGGCCACCAGCGTCCCATCTGGCAGCTCGCAAGCGAGTGGTTGTCGCGCAACCTTTTCGAAGCCTAGTGCGTGCGCCAGCCGCGCGCTCCCCAGGTTCGGTTCGGCGTGGCCGGTCGTGACTAGGCGCGCTGACAAGGCGTCAAAGGCGAGCACAGCCATCGCACCGACCGCCTCGAGCCCATACCCTTGTCTCTGCGCTGAAGCCCGGATCCAGTAGGTCAGCTTGATCTGACCCCGCCGCCAGAGCGGGCGCAGGCTGATCATCCCAATCAACCTATCCGCGTTGAAAATGTAGTAGGTGAGGTCTTCACGCTGGTTGAAGGCGGTCACTTCGGCGGCAAGCCTTGCTGCCTGCCAGCCTGGGTCTGCTTCCTCCGCCTCCGTCCCCATCTCGGCGTGGAACCAAGGGTGCAGCGAGGCGAAGCTTTCGATTCTGGCCTCTGCGAGGGCATCAGCCATCGTGGGTAAAGGTCTGCGAAGATGTAAGCGCGCAGTTTCCACCTCGGTCGGAACCGAGATTGGGAGGGGATCAACGGGACGCGCTTTCGGAGGTATGACGCCGCCATGAAGGCCACGACGACGGGCGGCTCCCGGCCTGTTTAGCCGCTCCTTCAATCCTACAGGAAAGAGCTGTGGGCCTTTCGGCAAGTCCAGAGCGCTGAGCGAGAACCACTCTGCATGGCAGGGTGTGCCATTGTCTTCTACAAACTCGATGCGCGACTGTCCCTGAAAAGACCCCGCCGGGAACGCCACCTCGAAGAGAGCCAAGACCTCATGCCCTAGGCTGCCCTCGTGGGTGTAGATATTCTCGAAAAATGTGGGCGGGCCCAGAACCTCGACCTCAATTCCAAGCTCTTCGCGGAACTCGCGGAGCAAGGCCGCCTCCGCAGTTTCGCCGAACTCCACGGTGCCTCCTAGGGACGCACCCCCTTTACACGACCGGCGTCATCCAAGACCTCGGCTGCGAGCAGACGATCTCCGCGCCAATGAAGGCCCAGGGCCTTCATTCGAATTCCTGAAGAGGGGCGCCATTTTGCCATGCCTTGGAGCAACCTATTTTAACTGGAACAAGATTTCACGTTCGTCAGACATATTCAGCCTGTCCGCGAAGCCCACCTCGACGGCACCTAGCTTCTTCAGCAGAGCACGCATCGCCATGTTCGAGGCTTCAGTCGTGCTGTAGAGTCTCAACCATCGTGGGTCTCGTAAGACGTCAGCGACCAGCGCTTCTCCGATGCCCTGCCTTCGGGCGCAATTTGCAACGCAGACGATTGAGAGCAGCGGCCAGCCCAGAAACTCGGAGGGCGCGACCTTGGCGTACCCAACGACCTCCCCCTGAAATTCGGCGACCACCAGGTTGCCATGCTGCATGTCGATGCGCCTATCTCCGATGAATTCATCGAACGATCTGAGCGCGGGATAGTCACCAATCTCGCAGGGTCTGACTGTCGTCTTACAAGCATTTGTCCTC